>JAJECW010000089.1 GCA_022821865.1 Pseudomonadales bacterium | reverse complement strand
GTGTTCCCCGCATGCGCGGGGATGAACCGGCGGTTGACAGCAATGGCCGCCCCATCTGGTCGTGTTCCCCGCATGCGCGGAGAATGTTCTGGGTCTGCAAGTGGTCAAGTAAATCCGACGACATAAAACGATTCGGAAATGGTGGTGCTGCGTTCGTCAAGCGATCTCACCAGAGTCGACGGACTCCGTAGTTTTCGAAGACCGACTTGTTGGAAACCAACGTTAAATCGCGGGACAATGCCTGGGCGATGAGCATTCGGTCGAACGGATCACGTAGAGGCCCGGGCAGCGAACCGGCCCGGTCGGCGTCGGCGACGGAAACTGGCAGTTCCTCGAAGCCCTGGCTGGAGATTGCGCCGGGTATGTCTTGCGCCAGAATATCTGCCTCCGGGAGTTTTCCCAGCCGATGCTTGGTGGCGATTTCCCAGGCGGTCGCGGCGCTTACCAATACTTCGTTGCCGGTATCCGCGATGGCTCGTTTCGCCGGCGGCGTAAGCCGGCGGCTGCCGGATAGCCACCAGAAGAAGGCATGGGTGTCGAGCAGCAACCGCAAGGCTCAACGGCCCTCCCAGTAAGCCAGCTCTTCTTCCGGCAGGGGATCGAAAAATTCGTCTCCGAGTTTGATCTGACCTTTCATCGAACCGAACTCGCGCTTGCCCGGCTTTTGCAAGCGTTCCAGCCGAGCCACCGGGGTGCCGCTACGGGCGATGATCACGTCTTCTCCCGCTTCCACTTGCGCGAGCAGGCGCGATAGCTTTGTCTTGGCCTCATGGACATTCACTGTAACCATTGTCGTCTCTGCCTTCTGTAATTAGCTAAGAATATGACTAACTGGATTCCCGGTCAAGCCCAACCTGAAATGTGAACCCTGGTCACAATCCGATTTCGCGGACTGTTACAATCGTCCGCCTTCGCAAGATCGGACAGGAACCAGCATCTTATGAAAGACGCACAGGCACGCACTACGTATCTGCATGACTATCGGCCTCCGCCGTTCACCATCGACAGCACCGAACTCGATTTCGACCTGTACGAGACCCACGCGGTAGTGGAGGCGAGACTGCAATTCCGGCGCAATCCGGATTTCAGCGGCGTGGACGAGGATATGCTGGTGCTGCATGGCCGCGAACTGCTGCTGGAAGAACTGCGGCTCGACGAGCGCGTGCTGGAAGGTTCCGATTTCACTCTCGAAGAGGACAGCCTGCGGATTCCGAAGTTGCGTTCGCTGGCGTCCGGCGGCGCCGACCGCTTCACGCTCTATTGCCGCACCCGGATCGAGCCGCAAAACAATACCGCCCTGGAAGGCTTGTACAAGTCGCGCAAGATGTTCTGCACGCAATGCGAAGCCGAGGGATTTCGCCGCATCACGTACTACCTCGACCGTCCCGACGTGATGTCGAAATTCACCACCACGATCCGGGCCGAACGCGACCGGTATCCCGTGTTGCTGTCCAACGGCAACGGCGTCGCCGAAGGCGATTGCGACGACCCGGCGCGGCATTGGCGCACCTGGGAGGATCCCTTTCCCAAGCCGAGTTACTTGTTCGCGCTGGTGGCGGGAGACCTCGTCAGTCTCGACGACAGTTTCACGACCGCCTCCGGCCGCATAGTGCAATTGCGCATTTTCGTCGAGCCCAAGGATCTCGACAAATGCGATCACGCCATGGTCTCGCTGCGGAAGGCGATGCGCTGGGACGAGGAAAAATACGGGCGCGAGTACGATCTCGACATCTTCATGATCGTCGCCGTCGACGATTTCAACATGGGCGCGATGGAAAACAAGGGCCTGAACATCTTCAACACCTCCTGCATCCTGGCCAATTCCGCCACCCAGACCGACTGGGCCTTCCAGCGCGTGGAGGCCGTGGTCGCCCACGAATATTTTCATAACTGGTCGGGCAACCGCGTAACCTGCCGCGACTGGTTCCAGTTGAGTCTCAAGGAAGGTTTTACCGTGTTCCGCGACAGCGAATTCAGCGCCGACATGAATTCGCGCACGGTCAAGCGCGTGCAGGACGTGGCCTTTTTACGCTCGGTGCAATTCGCCGAGGACAGCGGCCCCATGGCGCATTCGGTACAGCCCGACTCCTACATGGAAATCTCGAATTTCTATACCGTCACGATTTACGAAAAGGGCGCCGAAGTTGTGCGCATGATCAGCAATCTGCTCGGCCCCGAACGTTTTCGCGCCGGCACCGACCTGTATTTCGAGCGCCACGACGGGCAGGCGGTGACGATCGAGGAATTCGTTGCGGCCATGGAAGACGCAAGCGGGGTCGATCTGAAGCAGTTCCGCAACTGGTACCGCCAGGCCGGCACGCCGCTGCTGGAAGTCGAGGGCTTTCATGACGCCGCATCGCAGCGATTCGAATTGCGCGTACGCCAGTCCTGTCCTTCCACGCCGGGTCAGGAAAGAAAGGTGCCTTTTCATGTTCCCTTGCGTCTGGGCCTGCTCGATGCGGCGGGCAAGGAGATTCCGCTGCGCTTGCAGGACGAGCCGGCCGCAATCTCCGGCGACCGCGTACTCGCGGTTACGCAACCGATTCAGACTTTCGTGTTTGAAAACGTCTCCGAGCCTCCCGTGCCTTCGCTGTTGCGCGGTTTCAGCGCGCCGGTGCGGCTGAAATACAATTACAGGCCCGAAGATCTCCTGTTCCTGATAAGTCATGACAGCGATGGCTTCAATCGCTGGAACGCCGGCCAGGAACTGGCGCTGATGCTCATGCGGGCGTTGCAGGACGATTTTCGCGGCGGCAGGGAATTGCGCCTGCCGCAGATCCTGTGCGAAGCGCATCGGAACATACTCGCCGAGGCGGTTGACGCAGGCGCCGGAGCGGACCGGGCCATGCTCGCCGAATTACTGCGCCTGCCGGCCGAAAGCTATCTGATCGAGCAGGCCGAAACCGCGGACATCGAGGCGATTCACGCGGTGCGGGAGTTCCTGCTCGACAGGCTGGCCGAATCTCACCGAAAGTTGCTGGCCGAATTGTTCGAAAGCATACCCGCCACCGGCGATTATCAGGCCGATGCTGAATCGATCGCCGCCCGGTCATTGCGCAATCTTGCTCTTTCAGCCCTCGTTCGAACCGGCGAGAAGAAATGGCTGGAACGCTGTCGGCAGCAATTCGAGCAAGCCAAAAACATGACCGACCAGTTCGCCGCCTTGCAGATCCTGACCCACAGCCGCGCGGGTGAGAGCATTTATGGGGAGGCGCTGGCCGAGTTCCACGAGCAATGGCGCGAGGAGCCGCTGGTGGTCGACCAATGGTTCAGCCTGCAGGCGACCCGTCCCCATCCGGGCGCCCTGGCGCGAGTGCGGGAGCTGTTGCGCCATTCCGATTTCGAGCTCCGCAATCCGAACAAGGTGCGCGCCGTGATCGGCGCCTTCTGCGGCCAGAACCACATCAATTTCCATGACGCCTCCGGCGCGGGCTACGAATTCCTCGGCGAACAGGCCATGCAACTCGATGCGATCAATCCGCAGATCGCCGCCCGGCTGATCACGCCGCTCACCCGCTGGCGCAAATTCGACGCCGAACGCCAGCAATTGATGCGTGAACAACTGCGCCGCATCGGCGACCGCGAAGGCGTCTCCCGGGACGTGAACGAGATAGTATCCAAGTCGCTGGGGTAGCCCTCAGCGGGCGAGGCATGCCTCGCACTTACGCGACTTCGGCGATGTTGGTCAGGGCGACGGGCTGGTGGCCGGAATCCTTTACGCCCTTGGTAGCAGAGATTACTATGAACGCACATGATACGAAGCTTCAAGAATCGGAAGACGCAACAGTTCTTCGAAGGGAAGCGCGTTGCGGCATTTCAAGGCTTCGCCAATCAGGCCGCGCGCCGACTTGCCGTGCTGGACAGCGCCGCGACACTGCGCGACCTTGCAGAGTTATCGAGCAACCGGCTGGAACTGCTGCGGGGTGACCGAGCCGGTCTGTACAGCATCCGGATCAACGCACAGTGGCGCTTATGCTTCCGTTGGACAGACGACGGGCCGCACGAAGTTGAGATTCTCGATTATCACTGAGGGTATCTGACATGGGCACGAAGAATGGAATGAGACCGGTACATCCGGGCGAGGTCTTGCGCGACGAGCTCGAAGAGCTTGGACTGTCGGCCAACGCACTGTCGAAGGCTCTGGGGGTGTCGGTAAATCGGGTAACGATGATCTTGAACGGTCGGCGTGGAGTGAGTGTGGATACAGCCTTACGCCTGGCGCGATACTTCGGAACGACTCCACAACTCTGGCTGAATCTGCAGAAGTCCTGGGAACTTCGCCAGGCGGAGATTCAGATCGGCCGCACTATCGCAAAACAGGTCACACCCCGACGATCCGCGGCCTAGCAGAGCGGGGAACGATGGCCATTCCTGACTTCCAATCGCTCATGCTCCCGGCTCTCTTGGCGCTTGCCGACGGCGACGAGATGCCGCTGTCGGAATTGCGTACGCGAATCGCCACTGCTGAAGAGCTTACGCCAGAAGATCTCCGCGAGATGTTGCCGAGTGGAAGACAACCCACATTCACAAACCGCGTGAGCTGGGCTGTCGTGTATCTCGGATTTGCCGGTTTGGTGGAAAAGGTGCGACGCGGGGTTTACCGTTTGACGACAGATGGTCAAGCGGTTTTGGCCGATCCACCCTCCCGCATCGATATGAACTATCTTCGAAAGTATCCGGCTTATGTTGTGTGGCGAGAAGGCAAAGCTAAGTCGCCTACTGGCAACGATGATACAGATGCGCAGTCGGCAGATTCCCTGGACACGCCTGAGGAAGCTTTGGATAAAGCCGCTCGGTTTCTCCGTGAGTCGTTGGAGGCCGAAGTGCTGAACCGGGTTCGCGATGCGGAACCAGACTTTCTGGAGAGGGTGGTTGTCGATTTGCTGATCGCAATGGGCTATGGCGGCGGCGATGCCGCAATGGGCCGAGTAACTGGACGTTCAGGAGATGGGGGGATTGACGGCACGATCCGAGAAGACACGCTTGGTCTGGATGAGGTCTATTTGCAGGCGAAAAGGTACGGAGACGGCAACACTGTGGGAGAAGGCGACCTGCGTAATTTTGCCGGTGCCATAGACGCAGCAGGCACGACCAAGGGTGTGTTTGTTACTACCGCCAGCTTCACGCGCGCCGCACGGAATTACGTGGCGCGAAGTCCGAAACGAATCATTCTCATCGACGGCGAGGAACTTGCTCGCTTGATGGTCCAACACGGAATCGGTGTGCGAACGCGCGTCCGCCATGAGGTCAAGCGAATCGACGAAGATTATTTCGACCAAGAAACACTGTAAGCAATTCACTTTGTGTAAAGTGTTTTCAGATGTGCTTTACACAATACATTTTGTGACTCTTCTGCTTTACACAAGATAAGCGCCATGGGAATTGGCGAGTAGCGCCAAGGCGTCTCCCGGGACGTGAACGAGATAGTATCCAAGTCGCTAGGGTAGCCCTCAGCGGGCGAGGCATGCCTCGCCCTTACGCCACTTCCGCGATGTTGGTCAAGGGGATGGATTTGGCGCGTTCGGCGGCTTCCATGAACGATTCGATCTCGTTGAAATTGAGATAGCGGTAGATATTGTCCGCCATCGTGTCGATCGGCTTCATGTGCGCCATGTATTCGTCCATGGTCGGAATCCTGCCGAGCGCGGCGCTGACCGCCGACAGTTCCGAAGAAGCGAGGAACACGTTCGCCCCCTGCCCGAGCCGATTCGGAAAGTTCCGGGTCGAAGTCGAGACCACCGTGGAATTCGGCGCCACCCGGGCCTGGTTGCCCATGCATAGCGAGCAGCCCGGCAGTTCGGTGCGTGCGCCGGAAACGCCGAAAATGCTGTAGACGCCCTCGCTGATCAATTGGTGTTCGTCCATCTTCGTCGGCGGCGCGATCCAGAGCCGGGTCGGCAAAGGGGGCTGCACCTGTTGCAGTACTTCGCCGGCGGCGCGGAAATGGCCGATATTGGTCATGCAGGAACCGATGAAGACCTCGTCGATCTTCGTTCCCGCTACCGCCGACAGCGGCTTGATGTCGTCGGGGTCGTTCGGGCAGGCAAGCAGGGGCTCGGTGATCTCGTTCAGGTCGATCTCAAGTACCTTGTGGTACTCGGCGTCCGGGTCGGGCTGCAGCAAGACCGGATTCTCCAGCCATTCCTCCATCTGTCGCGCCCGCCGTTCCAGCGTGCGCGCATCGCCGTAATGGTTGTCGATCATCCAGCGCAGCAAGGTAATGTTCGACTTCAGATATTCGACGATCGGCTCCTCGTCGAGCAGGATGGTGCAGCCGCCGGCGGAACGCTCGGCCGACGCGTCGGATATCTCGAAAGCCTGTTCCACTTTCAACTTCGGCAGGCCTTCGATTTCCAGCACCCGGCCGGAGAAGATGTTTTTCTTGCCTTTCTTGGCGACGGTTAGATCGCCGGATTGCAGCGCCGCGTAAGGAATCGCGTTGACGAGGTCGCGCAAGGTGATGCCCGGCTGCATTTCCCCCGTGAAGCGCACGAGTACCGATTCCGGCATGTCCAGCGGCATGACGCCGGTGGCGGCGGCGAAAGCCACCAGACCCGAACCGGCGGGGAAGGAAATGCCGATGGGGAAGCGGGTGTGCGAGTCGCCGCCGGTGCCAACCGTATCCGGCAACAGCATCCGGTTCATCCAGCTATGGATGATGCCGTCTCCCGGTCGCAGGGAAACGCCGCCCCGGGTCTGGATGAAATTCGGCAGGCTGTGCTGGGTCTCGATATCGACTGGCTTGGGATAGGCCGCGGTATGGCAGAACGACTGCATCACCAGGTCTGCGGAAAAGCCGAGGCAGGCGAGATCCTTGAGTTCGTCCCGCGTCATCGGGCCGGTGGTGTCCTGGCTGCCGACGGTGGTCATATGCGGTTCGCAATAGCTGCCCGGGCGCACGCCTTCGACACCGCAGGCGCGGCCGACCATCTTCTGGGCGAGGGTAAATCCCTTGTCCGATTTCTGCCCGGTGACTGGTGAGCGGAAAACTTCGCTCGGCGGCAGATCGAGAGCGGCGCGGGCGCGACCGGTCAGTCCGCGGCCAATGATCAGCGGAATTCGGCCTCCGGCCTGGACTTCGTCGAGCAGCACTTCGGTTTTCAACTCGAATTCGCTCAGCAGTTCACCGCTTTCGTGGCCGCGGATCGTGCCCGCATAGGCGTCGATATCGACTACATCGCCCGTGTTCAACTTGTCGACATCGCATTCGAGGGGCAGGGCGCCGGCGTCTTCCATGGTGTTGAAGAAGATCGGCGCCATCTTGCCGCCGATGCAGACGCCGCCCGAGCGCTTGTTGGGAATATGGGGAATGTCGTCGCCGATATGCCAGAGCACCGAATTGGTGGCGGACTTGCGCGACGAACCGGTGCCCATGACGTCGCCCACGAGCGCCACGGGATGGCCTTTTTTCTTCAACTCGGCAATCTGCTCCACGGCATTGCCGACGCCTTCCCGTGGATTCTTGTACATCGCCAGCGCGTGCAGCGGAATATCGGGCCGCGACCAGGCGTCCTGGGCGGGGGAAAGATCGTCGGTATTGGTTTCGCCGGGAACCTTGAATACGGTCATGGTCAGCTTTTCCGGCAGGGATGGCCGGGAAGTGAACCATTCGGCGGCGGCCCAGCTTTGCAGGACGCGCCGGGCGGGAACATTGCCTTTTTTGGCGCGCTCTTCAATATCGTGGAAAGCATCGAAAATCAGCAGGATATGGCACAGCTCATCCGCCGCGGCGCTGGCTGTTTCCCCATCGTCAAGCAATTCCACCAGGGTGGAGACATTATAGCCGCCAAGCATTGTGCCAAGCAGGCGAACGGCTTTGGCGCGGTCAATCAGTGGCGACTCCGCCTCGTCCCGGGCGATGGCCGACAGCAGGCTGGCCTTGACGTAAGCCGCCTCGTCCACGCCGGGAGGCACCCGGTTGGCAATCAGGTCGAGCAGGAATACTTCTTCGCCAGCGGGTGGCTGCCGCAGCAGTTCAACGAGTTCGGCGGTCTGGGCTGCGGAAAGGGGCAGGGGGTCAATGCCGAGCTCCGTTCTTTCGGCGACGTGCTTGCGATATTCCTGCAACAAACTGAAATCCTCCTGGTGGATGCCGCGGCTGCGCGCCGCAGAAGAAACGGAAGAAATCCCGGCTACGGAGTTGCGCCGGGCGGGCCGCTATTTTAAGCGAAGCCGGAGCCGATTTCCATCGCTGTATTGTGCCCTGTTCTGTACTTCGTTCGAGGCATCGCCGCTGCCGATAGCTGGTGTTGGGCAGGCGCCGTGAATACGTCTTGCGGTGCCCGCCGGGGAGCTTGAGGATTGCAAGCTGGCTGGTTTTTGTTTGACGGGGGCGGGGGCGGGAAAGTATCATTCGCCGGTTTTGTGGAGAGGGTCGGCAGGCCTGTATCGGGGTATAGCGCAGTCTGGTAGCGCGCTTGCTTTGGGAGCAAGATGTCGGGAGTTCAAATCTCTCTACCCCGACCAATTCCCGGTTTGATATGGTGACCGTAGCTCAGTTGGTAGAGCCCCGGACTGTGACTCCGGTTGTCGTGGGTTCGAGCCCCATCGGTCACCCCAATTCCTGCGCCCGTAGCTCAACTGGATAGAGCACCGGCCTTCTAAGCCGGTGGTTGCAGGTTCAAGTCCTGCCGGGCGTGCCACATCCGGAAGCCTGCGTCACGGGAGAGAGCAATGCTGGCGATTATCGGCGGGTCCGGGCTTGGCTCATTGCGGGGGGAAATCCGCGGGCTGGAAGTCGAAACCATCGAAGCGATCCGCACGCCATTCGGCGGGCCGGTGCAAGTCGACATTTGCCGCAAGGAGGCCAGGCGGGTTGCTTTCCTGCCGCGCCACGCCGCCGGCGATCGGGTGCCGGCCCACAAGGTCAATTACCGGGCCAACATCTGGGCCCTGCACAGCCTCGGCGTCGACCGGATCATCGCCACCAATACCGTCGGCGGCATCAGCGACGATCTCCCTCCCGGCGCCATGGCCCTGCCGGAGCAATTGATCGACTACAGTTGGGGGCGGGAAACCAGTTTTTTCGACGGCGAGGATCAACCGCCCCGGCATATCGATTTTACCTGGCCTTACGATCTTTCCCTGCGCGAAGCCCTGGGCGACGCCGCGAACAGGGTGGAAAAGAGCGTCAAGTTCGGCGGCATATACGGTGTCCTGCAAGGCCCGCGCCTGGAAACAGCCGCCGAAATCCAGCGCCTGCGCCGGGACGGCTGCCACATGGTCGGCATGACCAGCATGCCCGAGGCGGTCCTGGCGCGGGAACTCGAAATCCCCTACGCCTGCCTCGCGCTCTCCGTCAACTGGGCCGCAGGAATCGGCGAAGGTCCGATCAACATGAAGGATATCAAGCGAGTACACGGCTTCGGCACGGTGGAACTGATCGGGATTCTGGAAGCGTTTGTGGAAATGCGGGATTGATCTCTGGACATGCCATCCCTAGGTATTCTCTGAAAAATTCCATCCATGGAATTTTTCATTGTCGCAAAACAAAAGCGTGGTTTTGTTTTGCTCACGAATTCAATGGCTTACGCCATCGAATTCGGCGGCACTTCCATGTGCCGCAGGGAAGCTCTGACT
>JAJECW010000131.1 GCA_022821865.1 Pseudomonadales bacterium | reverse complement strand
TGACCTCGTCCCGGTCCCAGGCCCGGCCCTGCTCGATATCCAGATACAGCACCACATGGTAGTGGTTGCTCATCACCGCGTAGGCGGCGATGCGGATCGCGAAGACCTCCTCCAGCAGTTTCATCCGTTCCAGGAGCCAGGATTTGCGGTGGTCGAAGTTCTCGCCGGTGTAGTCGTCTTCGCCGCAGAGCCAGGCGCGGCGCACGCAGCGGGCGACGCAGTGGTGGTAGCGGGTGCGTTCCGGCTGGACGATTTGTGAACGGGGCTGGGTCATGGAGCTTCCGCCGGCCGTGGGTTGCGATGGGGAAGGTATAGGCGGGAATGGTTCCGAATGTCAAGTTTTTGGGGAAATCAATGGCGAGGGGCTGACGGTCAGGGCCGGGGCAGAGTCTGGGGATGAATGTGAACGCTGACAGTTGGATGGGTGTCCTGTTTTTCTTCCCAATGGCTGGGACGGATACAAACCTTGACTGGATGGATGGGTGCCCTGTGTTTCTCCTTAGCCCAAGATGGATGTCCCATTCGAGCGGGTGCCATTCGAGGAAGTAGGTGGGTGTCCTTCCTTAGATACTAACGAAATCGAGCGGCCAGGGGCGTGGATGAGAGCGGATTTGCAGCCGTGAATTCCTACGGCGCAGACTCCTAGCCCCACACCTTGGGAGTTGGATGTTGAAAAACTAGTCCAGCGAAAGTAGACTGTACGAACAGTACAGGAGATATTCCTGATGTATCAGACGGGCGCCGAGGAAGCGCGAAAGAAACTGCCGGAACTGCTCGACCGGGCCAGGACCGAAGGCCTGGTTACCATCATACGGAAACGGGGTGTTCCCTGCGCCGCGATCGTTCCCCTTTCGCATCTGCGGCAAAACGATGCAAAGCGCCTTACCTCACTGCGAGGTTCGGCGAGGGGAGTGTACGGTGAAGTTTCCAATTACATTGAAAATGAGCGCCGGTGGTAATGCGCGACATACGCGAGTTGCCGGGCAGGGGCCGGTTGCTCGTGGACAGCGCGCCCATCATCCACTACCTCGAAGATCATCCCGAGTTTTCCGCCCGGTATGAGAAAATCTTTTTCGGAGCGGAAGCTGGGGACTACGAGTTGGTCATTACCACGGTGTCTTTGGTCGAGGTTTTGACTGGACCGTTGCGACAGGGGAACAAGTCGCTTGCCGACACGTACCGCGAAGCACTCACGTCTCCGCCGAATTGGCGTGTCATCGACTTGACGCCGTCAATCGCACATCGGGCGGCGCAGATTCGTGGTGTGACCCGGCTCCGTACTCCGGACGCGATCCAGCTTGCGAGCGCGCTTGAAGTCTCGTGCATCGGGCTTGTCACACAGGATCGGGATTTCTGCGGATTTTCAGAGACCTCCGGCAAGCTGGACATCTATTTCTGAGCCCGGCTCCCCGTCGGACGGGGCCATGGCAGATAATCAAGTATTCTCTGAAAAACTCCATCCGTGGAGTTTTTCATTATTTTCCCGTTTCGGCGCCTGCCTGTTTGAGGATTGTTGCGTATTCGGTGGATTTGCGGTGTTCGGACACGTGGTCGAGGAAGGTGCTGCCGTCTCTCAGCGTGACGTTGATGTTCTTGCCGGCTTTGATGAAGAAGGGGATGAAGCGGGCGAAAAGTTCGGCGGTCATACCGCGGTAGGCCTTGAGCAGGATGGCGTAATCTCCCGGCATACCCGCGGGGGGAAGCAAGTCGAGATAGCCCTTGAGCCGCTCGTCGGACCACTCTTCATTGCGGGTGGCGATCTGGGTGCGCTCGGCGCCGCGCTTCTTGCCTTCCCTCATGGCTGCAATTTGTCGCGCAGGAGTTGATTGACCTGGGCGGGATTGGCCTTGCCCCGGGAAAGCTTCATGGCCTGTCCCACAAGATAGCCAAGCACCTGCTGGCGGCCATCGCGATACTGCTGTGCCTGGGAAGTGTTTTCCGCGATGACCTGCGCCACGAGGTTTTCGATTTCCCCGGTATCGGTGACCTGGCGCAGTCCCTTCTTTTCGATAAGCTCGTCAACATCGGCTTCGCCGCGCGCCAGATGCTCGAAAACCGTTTTGGCGATCTTGCCGGAGATGGTGCCGTCCTTGATGCGGCTGATGAGGCCGGCAAGGCTTTGGGCGCTGATGGGAGACTCGGTGACCGACAGGTTTTCCCGATTCAGCAGCCCACGCAATTCGACGCTGACCCAGTTTGCGGCAAGTTTGGCGTCGCCACAGGCGCTGGCGGTCTGTTCGAAATAGTCCGCCACCTCCCGGCTTGCGGTAAGCACGCCAGCGTCATAGTCCGACAAACCGAACTCTTCGCGCAAGCGCTGCCTGCGGGCATCGGGCAATTCCGGCAATTCGGCGCGGACCTGCTCAATCAGTTCCTCGTCGATGACCACGGGAAGCAGATCCGGTTCGGGGAAGTATCGATAGTCATTGGCGACTTCCTTGCCGCGCATGGGCCGGGTTTCGTCGCGAACCGAGTCGTACAGGCGCGTTTCCTGCACGATGGTCCCGCCGTCCTCCAGCACATCCTGCTGGCGGCGGACTTCGTAATGGATGGCCTTCTCCACGAAACGGAAGGAGTTGACATTCTTGATCTCGGTGCGGGTGCCGAGCTCCGCTCCCGGCCGCCGGATCGATACATTGGCGTCGCAGCGCATGGAACCCTGGGACATGTCACCATCGGAAATGTCGAGATAGCGCACGATGGAATGCAGTTTCTTCAGGTAGGCCACGGCTTCCCCGGCGCTGCGCAAATCAGGCTCCGACACGATTTCCAGCAGTGGCGTGCCCGCGCGGTTCAGGTCGATGCCGCTGTCGGTGGCGAATTCTTCGTGGAGCGATTTGCCGGCGTCCTCTTCCATGTGAGCCCTGGTGACGCCGATTTCCTTTTCGCTGCCGTCATCGAGATGGATGACGATGGAGCCGCGGCCCACGGTGGGGAATGCCAACTGGCTCGTCTGGTACCCCTTGGGCAGGTCCGGATAAAAATAATTCTTGCGGTCGAACACCGATTTCCTGCTGATCTCGGCGCCGATGGCAAGGCCGAAGCGCACCGCCATGCGCAGGGCCTCGCCATTCAAGACCGGCAAGGTCCCCGGCATGGCCAGATCGTAGATATTGGCCTGGCTGTTGGGAGCGGCGCCAAAGGCGGTGGATGTCCCTGAAAACAGTTTCGAGCGGGTCGATAACTGGACATGCACTTCGAGCCCGATGACGGTTTCCCACTCCATGATCAGTTCACTCCTTCCCGGGCGTTCCGGGAATGATGGGTGTCCCGGGGAAGTTGCAGGTGCCAGTCGGTCAGTTGCTGGAACTGGTGGGCGACACCGAGCACCCGGGCTTCGCTGAAGTCCGGGCCGATGATGTGCAGGCCGAAGGGCAACTCCCGGTCATAGCCGGCGGGGACCGAAATGGCCGGCAGTCCGGCAAGATTGACGGCGATGGTGAAGATGTCTTCCAGATACATTTCCACCGGGTCGGCCTTGGCACCGTGGGCAAAGGCCACATGGGGCGAGGTGGGCCCCGCGATCACGTCCACCTTGGCGAACGCCCTGGCGAAATCCCGCCGGATCAGCCGCCGGATGCGCTGGGCCTTGACGTAATAGGCATCGTAGTAGCCGGCGGACAGGGCATAGGTTCCCACCAGGATGCGGCGCTTGACCTCGTCGCCGAATCCCTCGCTGCGGGTGCGGGTGTAGAGGTCTT
>JAJECW010000134.1 GCA_022821865.1 Pseudomonadales bacterium | reverse complement strand
ATCGTCCCCGATATCGTGCTGTTTCTTAACGGCCTGCCGGTAGTGGTTATTGAGTGCAAATCACCCAAGGTCAAGGACGCGATTCCCGAGGCAATCGATCAACTCCTGCGCTACAGCGAACAGCGCGGAGTCAAAGGGGAGGGAAATCCATCGCTCTTCCACTACAACCAGTTCGTCGTGGCGACCTGTCGGCAGGAAGCAAAGTTCGGCACGATCACAACGCATACGGAAAAGTACTTCTATCGTTGGGCCGATCCGTATCCACGAACCGTGAACGAGTTGGACCACGGTTCAGGCAGCCCCAACGATCAGCAGCGTCTCGTTGCCGGCATGCTCGACCGGGGCAACCTGCTCGACCTGATTCGGACCTTCACGTTGTTCTCAACGAATGACAAGGGCCAGACGATCAAGATCGTCGGCCGCTACCAACAGTTCCGCGCGGTAAAGCTGGCAGTCAAGCGGCTGCTCGAAGGCCGCAATCCTCGCGAGCGCAGCGGCATCATCTGGCACACCCAGGGCTCTGGCAAGTCGCTCACGATGATGTTCATGGTTCGGGAGATGTACCGCCACGCGCAGCTATCGAATTGGAAAGTCGTCTTCATCACCGACCGCACCCAATTGGAACAACAACTCTCCGAGACCAGTCAGAGTATCGGCTTCACGGTGAAGCTGGCCGACAGTATCAGGGCACTCAAGAAACTGCTCAAGGCAGATACCTCCGATCTAGTGATGGCGATGATCCACAAGTTCCGCGAGGCGGACCTGACCGAGACTTTTCCAGAGTTGAATGCCAGTCCCAACATCCTCGTCATGACCGACGAGGCCCACCGCTCCCAGTACAAGCTGCTGGGGGCCAATCTCGACAAGGGTATCCCCAATGCTGCAAAGATCGGTTACACGGGAACACCGATCGAAAAGACCGAGCAGGTGTTCGGCGACTACATCGACAAGTACACCATGCGCCAGTCCATTGAGGACGGCGTAACGCTGGAGATCGTCTACGAGGGTCGTACTCACAATGCGGAAGTTTCTGATCAGAAAGGAATGGACGCGGCGTTCGAGGACGTGTTTAGCGAGTACAACATCCAGCAGCGCCTCGATATCCTCGGGTACGGATCGCGGAGCGCCTATCTGGAAGCGGAGCCCACCATCGAGGCCAAGGCTCGCGATATGGTGAAGCATTACCTCGCGCATGTTTTCCCTAACGGCTACAAGGTGCAGGTGGTAGCGACGTCACGCGAGGCAGCCGTGCGTTACAAGAAGCATTTGGACGCGGCGCTTGTAGCGGTGCTCGCGGAACTGGAACAGGCCAACCCAGACAAGCTGGACTTGAACCGGCTCAAGGCGATGAAGACGGACGTGGTGATCTCAAAACGCAATAACGACTTGCCGTATCTCAAGAAGTACACTGACCCATCACGGCATCAGGCGAGTATCAAGAGTTTCAAACTTTCGTTTGGCAGTGAAGAAGACGGCGTCAACGGCGACATGGGCATTCTCATCGTCAACAATATGTTGCTTACCGGATTCGACGCGCCGGTCGAGCAGGTGATGTATCTCGACAAGGTCGTGGTTGCTCATAACCTGCTGCAGGCCATCGCTCGTGTGAATCGCGTGAGCGGAGAACACAAGAACAAGGGCTTCGTAGTGGATTATGTCGGCATCGGCCACCACCTCAAGAAAGCGATCGACACTTATGACGAGCTTGAACAGAAAGAGATCATCGATGCCCTGAGTTTTCCCGAAGAGGAATTGCTGGAACTGGAGGATGCCCGCGATGCCGTGATGGCCCTGCTCCAGAAGCATGGCCTCACAGACTTGAATGACCACGACGCCTTCTACGATGTGTTCTACGATGAGGATCTGCGCTTTGAATTCATGCTGGCGTTCAAGCGGTTTACCAAGTCGCTCAACCTGCTGTTTCCGGCCCGCCAAGCCCTTGAGTTCATGGACGACTATAAGGCGCTTTCCGAGATAAATGTACTTGCAGGAAAGCATTTTCGCGACCAGCGGCTGAGTATGAAGGGGATTCCGGCGAAACTTCGTGCAATCACGGATGGCCACCTTGAGTCCCAAGGCATCGATGTCAAAGTCCCGCCAATCTCGATCCTGGACGAGGAATTCGAAAAAGATGTCAGCAAGCACCTTCTGACCAAGACCAAAGCCGCTGAAATTGAGCACGCGATCCGACACCACCTGGACGTGGATCTTAACGATGATCCGGATTTACGTGCTTCCTTCGCCGAGGCCTTGGCTGTCATCTTTGAGCAATTTCGCGACAACTGGAACAAGATTTACGAAGAGCTAGAAAAATTGCGGACGCGAATCATCAATGCCAGCAACGAGCCAACGTACGGATTGCATCGAAAAAAGCAGATGCCATTCTTCCGAATGTTTCAGCGTGAGCTGTTCGGTGTGAATAAACCGGACGCGGATTTGTCCAGAGTGGCAGAGGAACATGCTGTTTATCAAATCGATGCCGAAGACCGAATCAGCTATCTTGTAGATTTGACACAGAAAATTACCCTTGTTGTTGAAAGAGAGCTAAGCTTGGCGGGTTTCTGGGAGAGCAGTCCTGCCCGCAACAAACTGAGAGCAGAGATTCAGAAAATCTTGCTCGCGCCTGAATTTGCTGATGTGCCCAATATCATCAAGTATCGCAATCATGTAATCAGCCGAATTATGGAAATTGCAGAAAAGAACAATGATATTATTCTTTTTGCGGACTAGCGAAGATGGATATATCCTATTCTGTAAAAAAATCTTCAAAACGAAAGAAGTTTACAATCACTATCGAGCGTGACAGGGGAATTGTTGTACACGCTCCGAATCACGCGACCGATAAAGAAATTGCGCGAATAGTCGAAGCAAAGCGGCATTGGATCTACGAAAAAACGCGGCATTCCCAAAAGTACACGGAACACCCTCATCCACCTGGCAAAGAGCTCGTTAGTGGTGAATCCGCGCTATATCTTGGTCGGAGTTATCGTATAGAAATCGTAAGCATAGAGTCGGAGCATATTCAGTTTGACCAGCGTTTTCTGATTCCGGCTACACGCTTGTCTCGCAAGAAGGGCGCCATGCGAGATTGGTACATCTCGCGAGCAAAGGAGCGTATTCTACCTCGCGTTTCGAAGAAGGCTGGGGATCTTGGCGTTTCCTTTGGAAAGGCGCGCATTGTGGATCATAAGTATCGATGGGGGTCATGTACGGTTAATAACAATATCCACCTTAACTGGCGTTTGATCAAGGCACCAGTCTTCGTGATCGATTACGTCATCGCCCATGAACTTGCCCACCTACTGGAACCCAACCACACACCGAGATTCTGGAACATTGTGAGCACGCAAGTTCCCAATATGGACAGAGCGCGATCCTGGCTACGGGAACACGGACAAATACTTGAGGAAGAAATATAGGAATTCCATTGATTCGCTTGCCCAATAACCTACATCCCAACTCGATCTATGGTGGTATCCGCGAACACAATATCCGCCGAGAGTTCCATGTTGGTTTTGTCGTAAATGACACGCCAATTATCAATTACGTCCCGACCCAGCAAAGACGGGACCTCTCTCAGCGCTTCTGCGGGCTGACAAATTCTCAATTCGACCTGATAACCATACAATACGCCTTCGCCTAGGAATGCGAGGTACGCGGGTTCAATGAACGTTTCGGACAGGCCGCCAATCCCGAGGGTCACCTCCGTGTTTCCAAGGTCTGCGTAATCGACTCCCATACGCAGTCCGTCAACAGGCATAAGCAATGAAGTATCGGCGCCAGTGTCGAACAGGAATGAAACATTGCCTCTCCTTTCCAATCGTGGCAAGAATACATGACCCTCAATATAGGGTCGGCCCGACGTGTCCCCGAATCATCGTGCGCTGGTTCCGCTCGATAAATCGGATGATCGCATTGCCCGGCGGAATACCCTGTTCTTCGAGTAGGCTCATCAAGGTCTGCAAGTCGTCTGCTCTCGCTGATACTTTGCCCTGGTATACGCCAACCCACTTTTTCGGGTATTCGTCAATCAGCCTTGGCTGATCCGCCGACAGCGCTTTGGCGGACTTTGCATACTCCATCAAGCCCCTGGCGATTTCCGCTGGCTCGCCGCCAAAGCGGGAGGCCAACGGGTCATTTGCACTCTTCATTTTCTCTTCAAGCTCCTTCGACTGCGCCTTGGTCCGAAACCGGGCTGCTTCCCGACCGGCGCTCAGAACCGCCTGATCCATGGTTCTATTACGCCTTGTCGGCCAAAGTCAATGCCGTCTGAAAACCCCCCAGCAATTCTCATTATGCAATGGGCGCGCTCACATCAGTCATCCTGCGCGCAGTCGCGGGGTTGGGGCCCGACCGGCGTAGCCGGCAAAGAGCAGAGCTCTTTGAGAGTCGAACGGCTCGACAGGACATCGAGACCGGGGTTTGGCGAAACCACTATAGCCGCGCCAGGGAAGGCATGCACCCTCACACAGAATCCCCGAAGAGATTCCGCGACTGCGCTTCGCTTCGCGCGGAATGACAGGAAGGTTGGAGCGCCAAAATGAGAATTGCTGGAAAGCCTCCCCGGTTGAAGCTTTTCGGAGCCTGACAGATCGGCGCCCGCCGAAACGGCAATTTCGACTCTGGCGGTCGGGTGCGGTCTGCTACAATGCGCTGTTGATTTACTGGCGAACTATCATGGACAGCAATCTCAATCTGATCTGGATCGATCTGGAAATGACCGGTCTCGACCCCGGCAGCGACCGAATTCTCGAAATCGCCACCCTGATCACCGACGCCAATCTCGAAATCATCGCCGAAGGCCCTGAGCTTGCCATCCGCCAGCCCGACTCCCTGCTTGAAGCCATGGATGAATGGAACCAGACCCACCACCGGTCTTCCGGCCTTGTGGACCGCGTGCAGTATAGCCAGATCAACGAAGCCGAGGCCGAACGGCGCACGCTGGCGTTCTGCCGGCGCCACACCGGCCGCGAGTCCTCGCCCATGTGCGGCAACACCATCTGTCAGGACCGCCGCTTTCTCGCCCATTACATGCCCGAGCTTGAAGCCTGGTTCCACTACCGCAATCTCGACGTCAGCACCGTGAAGGAACTCGCCCGCCGCTGGAAGCCTGAAATCCTCCACGGCTTCAGCAAGACCGGCGCCCATCGGGCGCTTGCCGATATCCGCGAATCCGTCGCCGAGCTGCAATACTACCGCCGCCATTTCATCGGCTGCTGAGCGGAATCCGGCCCGCTTTTTCCTGTTGCCGCTCCAGCGCCCAGCGAACGTGTTCCCGGACCAGGCTTGAAGCATGGTCGAGTCGGCTGCGCAGCGCGGCAATTGTCTGCTCGCTCGGCGGCGCATTGCCGAGAGCCACGGCGATATTGCGCAGCCAGCAGGCATGGCCGATGCGGCGGATTGCCGAGCCGGCGGTGCGGCTGAGGAATTCCTGCTCGCTCCAGGCGAACAGCTCCCGCAGGTCGGCCGCGTCGAGATTGTGCCGCGGAGCAAAATCCGGCTCGGCGCTGATGCGGGCGAACTTGTTCCAGGGGCAGACGAGTTGGCAATCGTCGCAGCCGAAGATACGGTTGCCCATGGGGCGGCGCAAGGCTTCCGGTATGGATCCGCGCAATTCGATGGTGAGATAGGAAATGCACTTGCGCGCGTCGAGGCTGTTGGGGCCGGTGAATGCCCGGGTCGGGCAGATATCGAGACAGGCGCGGCAGCTTCCGCAATGGGCGCCGGCGGGCGCGTCCACGGGCAGCGGCAAGTCGGTGAACAGTTCGCCGAGAAAGAACCAGGAGCCCGCCTCCGTGTTGATCAGCATGGTGTTCTTGCCGATCCAGCCCAGCCCGGATTTTTCGGCGATGGCGCGTTCCAGCACCGGGGCGCTGTCGACAAAAGCGCGGTAGGAATGGCTGCCCGCCGCTTCTTCAATGCGCTCGGCCAACCGCCGCAGCCGCAGCCGCATCATCTTGTGATAGTCCCGTCCCCGGGCGTAGCGCGCCACATAGGCGGTTTCGCCTTTCTCCATGGGCGCCAGCGAATTGTCCCCCACCCGGTCGTAGTCCATCCGCACACTGATGATGCGCGCGGCGCCGGGATGCAGCCGGTCGGGGTGGCAGCGCTTGTCGTGGTTGCGCGCCATATAGGCCATTTCGCCGTGATGACGATGGGAAAGCCAGGATTCCAGATGGGCCTGGTAGCTTGCCAGGTCGATATCGGCGATGCCCACCTGCTGGAAACCAAGCTCGGCGCCCCACTCCCGGATGCGCCCGGCAAGCGCGTCGAAATCGGGATCGCCGGGAGACACGATTGCCGCCTCACAACTGGCGGAGAATTTCCGCCGCCCGTTCCAGGGTGGCGTCTTCCTTGCAGAAGCAGAAGCGGACCTGCCGGGTTCCCGGGGGTTCGCGGTAGAAGGGCGACAGGGGAATCGCCGCAACCCCGGCTTCCCTGGTGAGCCAGTTGACGAACGACCGGTCATCCAGATCGGAAATCGCCGAATAGTCCGCAAGCTGGAAATACGTGCCCCGGGAGGGAGTGAAGCGAAAGCGCGATTCCGCCAGCAGGCGGCAAAACAGATCGCGCTTGCCCTGGTAGAAACGCGGCAGCTCGATGGCGTGCTCCGGGCACTCCGCCAGAAAGTCGGCGATGGCGTACTGCACAAAGCTGGAACTGGTGAAAGTAACGAACTGGTGCACCTTGCGGAACTCTGCCGTCAGCGCTGGCGGCGCCACGCAGTAGGCGAGCTTCCAGCCTGTGGCGTGATAGGTCTTGCCGAAGGAAAACACCGCGAAACCGCGTTCGCGCAGTTCTTCATGCCCGGTGACGCTGGCATGGCCGCGACCATCGAAAACCATGTGTTCGTAAACTTCATCCGACAAAACGAAAATGTCCCGCCCGCGAGTGATTTCCGCAAGGCGGTCGAGGTCCTCGTTGCAAAGTATCGCACCGCAGGGATTATGCGGGCTGTTGATGATGATCATCCGGGTGCGGGGCGTGAGGCTTGCGGCCACCCTTTCCCAGTCCACGGCATAATCCGGCAGGCTCAGCGGCAGATGCACCGCCCTGCCGCCGGCCAGGGTCACGGCGGGCTCGTAGGAATCGTAGGCCGGGTCGAACAACAGCACTTCATCGCCCGGATGAACCACCGCCTGCACCGCATCGAACAATGCCTCGGTGGCGCCCGAGGTAACGGTAACTTCGCCTTCCGCATCGGGCCGCCAGCCATAATGAAACGCGACCTTGTCGGCAATCCGTTCGCGCAACTCCACCACGCCGGCCATCGGCGGATACTGGTTGCAGCCTCCATTGAGCCGCTCCGCCACGAGTTCCCGCAAACGCGCCGGACAATCGAAATCCGGATACCCCTGGGACAGGTTGATCGCCCCAACCTCCGCCGCCATGCGGGACATGACGGTGAAAATGGTAGTACCAACATTCGGAAGCTTGCTATTCAATTTTCTACAACCAGTGGCCTTGTCGATCCTCCTATGCGAGTCGCGGCTGGGCGGTGGCGGGTGCAGCGGGCGTGCGAGACAGGAAGTCGAGCCCGGAGCCTACAGGGATGTATTTACGGCGTCCGCTGCACCCGCCACCGCCCAGCCGCGACGGATCGAAGCCGCTATTCATCCTCCTGCAGCCAGGCATTCAGTTCAATAATATCCTGCGGCGTAAGAATTCCCGCGGCCTGTTTCAAAAGCAGGCTGTCGATAACGTAGTTGTAGCGGGCATCGGCGTAGGCGCGCAGGGCGCGGAAGAGGATTTCCCGGGCGCGCAGGACCTCGACGATATTGCGGGTGCCAACTTCCGCCCCGAGTTCGGTGGCTTCCAGGGAACTCTGGGCCGAGGTGATCGACTGCTGCCGCTGGGCGATGACGAGCACGTCGGTGGCCACCCGGCGATAGGCATTGCGGATGCTCTGGGTCAATTGGCGCCGGGTCAACTCGAGTGATTCCTCGGCGGCCATGACATTGTATTCCGCCGCCCGCTGGCGCGAACGCATGACGCCGCCGTTGTATATCGGAATCGTCAGATTGAGGGCAAGCTGGGTGCGGTCGCTGGCGCCGCCGCCAATCTGGATGCCCTGGCTCACGATGGGCTGGGTCACGAAGTGGCCGAATTGCCCGACGAAATCGATGGTGGGCAAACGATCCGACTTGCGCGCCTGCAGCGCCCGGCGGGTGGCTTCAAGATTGAACTCTGCGGCGGTCAGCGCCAGGCTGTTGTCCATGGCCTGCTCTTCCCAGTCTTCCAGGCTGCCGTCCACATTGATGATTGGGAAATCGTCGCGCAGGGTTTCCACTTCCGGATGCGCCTCGCCGGTAATGGCCTCCAGCGCCTCGTAGCGCGCCCGCAGGATATCCGCCTGCAGGATCGTGGTATTGCGCGCCAGATCCCAGGCGGCCTGGGCGTCGTACACATCGGTGATCGCCACCAGCCCCACTTCTTCCCGCTGGCTGGTCTGCTCGAAAGAGCGCTGGGCGGCCTCTTCTTCCTGGATATTCACTTCCAGCGTATCCAGCGCCCGAAGCACATCGAAATAGGCCGTCGCCACGCGCATGATCAACTCCTGTTCCTGGGCCGCCAGATTCACCGATGCGGCGCGGTCGGTGGCCTGGGCACTCTGGAAGTTGTACCAGTTGGACAGGTTGAGCAGGCTCTGGTTGAGGCTGACCCCCCAGTTGTGGTTATTGACGCCATTGCTGAAGCTGTGGGCTTCCTGCCGCAGCACCCGCATGGTTTCACCGGTCATCGGATTGGTGACATCGGCATAGATATCGGAAGTGGGGCCGCTGGAAAGCCGCGAAGTCGAGCCGATTGCGCCAAAGCCGGGCAGCAGCGAAGAGCGCGTCTGGATCATCGTCTCGCGGTTGGCGCGGTAGCTGGCCTCCGCCTGCTGCAACACGGGGTCGTTATCCAGCGCGAGTTGCAGAATTTCGAAAAGGTCGTCGGCCTGGGCCGGCACAGAGGCGAGCCACAATGCCGGAAGCAAGAGAATGGGCTGGATGCGTGTCATCGTAAGGACCTGCCGTGGTAGTGGGTCAATGGGGGGACGGCGTTTTCAAACCGGGGAGCGGGCATGATAACCTAAGCAGCCGGGTTGAATCCCGCCCACTTGGAGTCTCCGGGCTCCCTGCCAGCCCACCGCCTTTCAGGAGACAAGATGAGCGCAACCCCGGAACAGTTACAGTTCATGGACCGGATTTCCGGCCTGGATACCGATCTCGGGCGGTATTTTCCCAATTCCCGCAAGATTCACCTCGCTGGCAACCGCGCCGGCCTGCGCGTTCCGATGCGCGAAGTCAGCCTGACGCCGACCCCGACCAGCAATGGCGAGGAAATCAATCCGCCGGTGCGTCTCTACGATACTTCCGGTCCCTATACCGACCCGGAGGCCGCCATCGACCTGCGCCGGGGCTTGCCGCCGCTATGCGCGCCATGGATCGCCGAGCGCGGCGACAGCGAAGAGCTTGAAGCGCCGACTTCCGCCTTTGGCCGCTCGCGCCAGAGCGGCCTGAATGTGGCGCACCTGCGTTTCGGGCCCACCCGCAATCCGCGCCGGGCGCTGCCGGGGGCCAATGTGTCCCAGATGCACTATGCCCGCCGCGGCGTCATCACGCCGGAAATGGAGTTCATCGCGGTTCGCGAGAATCTGGCCCGGCAGCAAATGCCCCGGCAGAGCGGGACGCGCCACGCCGGAGAATCCTTCGGCGCCGCGATCCCCCGGGAGATTACCCCGGAGTTCGTGCGCGACGAAGTGGCCCGGGGGCGGGCGATCATTCCCGCCAATATCAACCACCCGGAAGTCGAGCCGATGATTATCGGCCGCAACTTCCTGGTGAAGGTCAACGCCAATATCGGCAATTCCGCGGTGACCTCCTCCATCGGGGAGGAAGTGGAGAAACTCGTCTGGGCCGCGCTCTGGGGCGCCGATACCGTCATGGACCTTTCGACGGGCAAGAACATCCATGAAACCCGGGAATGGATCATTCGCAACTCCATGGTTCCCATCGGCACGGTGCCGATCTATCAGGCGCTGGAGAAAGTCGGCGGCGTGGCCGAGGAACTGAACTGGGAAATCTATCGCGACACCCTCATCGAACAGGCCGAGCAGGGAGTCGACTATTTCACGATTCATGCCGGCGTGCTGCTGCGCTATGTGCCGCTCACCGCGGAGCGGGTCACCGGCATTGTCTCCCGGGGCGGTTCCATCATGGCCAAGTGGTGCCTGGCGCATCACCAGGAGAGTTTCCTCTATACCCGGTTTGCCGAAATCTGCGAAATCATGAAGGCCTACAATGTGTCCTTCTCGCTCGGCGACGGCCTGCGCCCGGGCTCCATCGCCGACGCCAACGACGCCGCCCAGTTCGCCGAACTTGAAACCCTGGGCGAACTCACCCGAATCGCCTGGGAGCACGATGTGCAGACCATGATCGAAGGCCCCGGCCATGTGCCCATGCACCTGATCCGGGAGAACATGGAAAAGCAGCTCGAAGCCTGTGACGAAGCCCCGTTCTACACCCTCGGGCCGCTGACCACCGACATTGCCCCGGGCTACGACCACATCACCTCGGGCATCGGCGCCGCCATGATCGGCTGGTACGGCTGCGCCATGCTCTGCTATGTCACGCCCAAGGAGCACCTTGGCCTGCCCAACAAGCAGGATGTGAAGGATGGTCTGGTCGCTTACAGGATCGCCGCCCACGCCGCCGACCTCGGCAAGGGCCACCCGGCTGCGCAACTGCGCGACAATGCCCTGTCCAAGGCGCGTTTCGAGTTCCGCTGGGAAGACCAGTTCAATCTCGGCCTCGACCCCGTGACCGCCCGGGAATTCCACGACGAAACCCTGCCCAGGGAATCCGGCAAGGTGGCGCATTTCTGCTCCATGTGCGGGCCGAAGTTCTGCTCCATGAAAATTTCCCGGGAAGTGCGCGACTACGCCGCCGCCCAGGGCGCCGCAAGCGAGGACGAAGCCCTCCGCCGGGGCATGGCGGAAATGGCAGGCGAATACCGCCGCCAGGGCCGCAAACTGTACCGGGAAGTGTAGTCGCAGAATCTCTTTGGAGATGTCATAAGGTTTTTTGTGCCATCCGTGGCGCGGCGATAGCGAATTCCCACGGCGCCGTTCGGGACTGCGCATGAAGCTATGCTTCTTACACGCTTGCCCTCGCCCTGCGACTGCGCGCGGGGACCGCGCCCAGTGCCATAAATGAGAGTCGCTGGTGCTTTTTGTGGCCTGTGGCCAATCTGCTATGATTGCCGCCCTTCTGTGCCCATGCGCAGATTTGTGGTGAAGCCCCATGCAAGTATGCACGGAAAATCTCAATATCGAGTCCAATGAGCGGCTGATCACGCCGGACAAGCTCAAGGCCGAGCTGCCCTTGAGCGATGCCCAGTCGAAAGCGGTCAATCGCGCCCGGGACACGGTGTTCTCGATTTTGCGGCGGCAGGACCCCCGGCTGTTTCTGATCATCGGCCCCTGCTCGGTACACGATACCGAACAGGCGCTCGATTATGCCCGGCGGCTGAAAGCCCTGGCGGACCAGGTCAGCGACACGCTATATCTCGTGATGCGGGTCTACTTCGAGAAGCCGCGCACTTCCATCGGCTGGAAAGGGCTTATCAACGACCCCTATCTCGACGATTCCTTCAAGGTGGAAGAAGGGCTGCGCATCGGCCGCCGGCTGTTGCAGGATATCGTCGATATCGGCCTGCCCACCTCAACCGAAGCGCTGGACCCGATCTCGCCGCAATACCTGCAGGACCTGATCTGCTGGTCGGCGGTGGGCGCCCGCACCACCGAATCCCAGACGCACCGGGAAATGTCTTCCGGGCTGTCTTCGGCCATCGGTTTCAAGAACGGCACCGACGGCGGCTGGATGGTGGCGGTGAACGCCATGCAGTCGGTGCTAAAGCCACACCGCTTTCTCGGCATCAACGGCAAGGGACAGGTGAGCGTGGTCACCACCCGGGGCAATCCCAATGCCCACGTGGTGCTGCGCGGCGGCTCCAAGGGGCCGAATTATGATTCGGTGCATGTGGCCCAATGTGAAATCGCCCTGGCCGAGGGCGGCGTCAGCCGCAATATCATGATCGATTGCAGCCACGCCAATTCCGGCAAGAACCCCGAGATGCAGCCCCTGGTGCTGAAAGACATCACCCACCAGATTCTCGAAGGCAACGAGTCGATCATCGGCGCCATGCTGGAAAGCAATATTCACCCCGGCAGGCAGAATATCCCCGCGGACCTGTCGCAACTGCAGTACGGCGTGTCGGTAACCGACGCCTGCATGGGCTGGGAAACGACCGAGGAAGCCGTCCTAGACATGGCCGAAAAACTCCGCAACATACTGCCCGCCAGATCTGCGTGAAGGCCGGTCGGCGCAACCGATCAAGAGCGAAGCTCTTGAAGGCCCGAACGGCTTGCGTTTACGAAGCGCTACGTCGAAAGCGTCCTCTTTCATCGAAACCGGCCACTATCAATGAAAGGGCGCCTTTTCCAGAGAAGACATATCCATTCGTTTATTAGGAAGGTTTTGTCTATTCGAACCCAGCACTATATGAATACCCACAGAAGTAGAGAATCGATCGAGCAGCAAGTGTGTTCTGTACTGGGTTTACAATATAAACCCAAGAAGCGGCTAAAAGTAAAATAGGGTAGAAATGGAATGCGTATAAAGATAGGGTGTTCACATAGTTGTACCGCCAAGCCAATTCATGGGCACCGCGAAAGTATTCGGTGCGGTCTTCAGTGCCAGACAATTATTGCCCGTGTAAAGCAGAATTCCCCCCTGCCAGTGTTTTCCCGCATGGTCGGCCAGACGGCTTAGGCCGGCGCCATCCTCGTTCTGGACGCTTGTGGCTTTTTTCACTTCCACTCCCCAGATGTGTTTGCCGTCTTCCATCACCAGGTCAACCTCGACCTGATCCTTGTCCCGGTAATGCGCAAAATTCAGTTCGCTGTCTACCCAGCCGGACTGGCAGATCAGTTGCTGTATGGCATAACTCTCCAGAATCGGACCAAAGCCGCTTTTCGGGTTGGTCCAATCGCCCATTTTCAGATTACAGAGGAAACTGGCAATACCGGAGTCGACCAAGTGGATTTTTGGCGCTTTCACCAATCGTTTCGCACTGTTCTTGTGCCAGGCCGGTAAACGTCGCAGCAGGAATAGCCGCTCGAGAATTCGGATGTATTTGTCGATAGTTTCCCTTCGTAGCTGAAGCTCGTTTGCCAGACTGTTCAGGTTCAACAAGTTACCCGATCTCAAAGCAAGTATTTTTACCAGTCTCAGCAGTTCATCTTCATCCCTGACGTTGGCGACATTTTTGACATCTCGCCGAATGATCGTATTCAGGTAACCCTTGAACCATCGGCTCGCCGCACGTTCATTGTCGCGCATGATGGGTTCCGGATATCCACCTTCAGTCACAGACTTGGCGATTCCTTCGACCTCTCGTTGCTGTCCCTCGATTGCCGGTTTTATCTTGTTTGCCAAAAGCAATTCCAGAAAGGATACCGGTCTTGCCTGTTTTTCCTGTTCGGATAATGGGTGCAGGTAGATGATCTCGACTCTGCCGGCTAACGATTCCTGTACGCCAGGCAGTAGCAACAGGTTGGCGGACCCCGTAAGAATGAATCTGCCGGGCTTGCGGTTGTTGTCGATCGAGGCCTTTATTTCCGGTAGCAGTCCCGGTATGCGCTGAACTTCGTCCAGCGTCACATAATCTGGTAATCCCTGTATGAAGCCTGTCGGATCTGTTTGGGCCGCATTCAGCATCGTTGTGTCGTCAAACGAGATGTAACTGCGGTTGGGCTCCAGCTTCCTGGCAAGCGTTGTTTTACCTACCTGACGCGGTCCCAACAGGCACACCGCGGGTGTATCGGCTAACGCCTCTGTCAACTGGGTGGCCACATATCTGGGGAAGTGCTGCATTTTGTGCTCCCTTCTTGCTTTGCAGTATAGCGTCCAATTGCTGGTTATGCGAGCGTCTAACTGCCGGTTGAGTGACCGTCCGATTGCCGGCTAACGGTCCGTCCAATTGCCTATTGGAGCAGAGCCGCGCTGGCGCTGTAGATCGACCGGCACGGTTTCCTGTTTGGCAAAGATCGTTCCCAAAGCCCATAATGCGAAATCTCCTGGGCGATGGGCGCAACCGTGCTGAACGACCTGACCGAAGCAAGCGGCTGTAGTTCCGAACAGTTCCTGGGAGCCTGCGCCGTAGGAATTCACGGCTGCAAATCCGCTCCCGTCCACGCCCCCGGTCGCTCGATTTCGTTGCATATTCACCAATATTCGCCTCAACCGACCGGCCGGGGGCGCGGCGGTAGCGAATTTTCGCTTTCGCGAATTCCTGCGGCGCAGGCTCCTATAGCGTTGACGTGGCGGTAAAGGAGGTTACACTTGTCAGTTGAATGCAATCTTGCTGATTGATGAACGAGGCGAAACATGAAAATCCAGTCTTTGCTCGGTTTTGTGTCCTCCCTGCTGCTCGGTTCCGCCGCGCTTGCCCAGAATGGCGACTATCAGGCGCCGCGCACCGAATGGGGCCAGCCGGACCTGCAGGGCGTGTGGAATTTTTCTTCCGATGTGCCCATGCAACGCCCCCAGCGTTTTGGCAACCGGCAGTTCCTCAATGAGGAGGAGCTTGAAGAACGCCGGGCCCAGGTGGCGGCGTCCCGGGCGGCGGCCGATGAAGCCGCCGCCCAGCTTGTGCTGGACCCGGAAGCGCCGGAAGCCACCAGCAATCCCGGCGGCTACAATGATTTCTGGATTGAAGTCGCCGGCCTCGGCGACGTGGTTCGCACCTCGCATATCATTCATCCCGAAAACGGTCGAATACCGGATGCGGTGGAAGGTGCGCCGCGGCAGTTCGGCGGGCTTGGCCCGGATATTCCCGGCGAGCGTCCCGTGCGCTATGTGGTGGGGGGAATCGCCAAGGACGGGCCGGAAGACCGGGGCCTTTCCGAGCGCTGCATCGTGGGCTTCAATTCCGGCCCTCCCTTCGTGCCGAGCCTTTACAACAACAACATGCAGATTATCCAGAACCGCGACACCGCCGTGATCATGACCGAAATGATCCACGACGCCCGTATCGTTCCGCTGGTGGAAAGGCCCGCCCTGCATGACGACATCCGCCTCTGGTCCGGCGATTCCCGGGGCTGGTGGGATGGCGACACCCTGGTGGTGGAAACGAGGAACTTCACCGGCCTGCGCCAGACTTTCGCCAGCACCGGCACCGATTACGACATGGTGCTCACCGAGCGCTTCACCCGCACCGCCTACGATGTGGTCGAGTACGAATTCACCATCGACGCCCCGTCCACCTTCACCGACAGGATTACCGCGGTGGTTCCCATGATCAAGGTGGCCGGGCAGATTTATGAATATGCCTGCCATGAAGGCAATTACGGCATGATGAACACCCTGCGCGGAGCGCGGGTGGATGAACAGCGTCTGGCCCAGGGCGACGCTCTGCCGGAACGGGACTAGGAGCCTGCGCCACAGGAATTCGCGAAAGCGAAAATTCGCTATCGCAGCCTCCTAACCCACCGTCATTCCGCGCGTAGCCAAGCGCAGTCGCGGAATCTCCCGCGGGACGCAGCGGGGCAATTTTATGGTGGCCTGACATTGCATTGACCTCGATAGGACAGAAAATGAAATTCACGAAAGTAACCGGTTGGATCTTTTCCCTGCTCATCGGCTCGGCCGCGCTGGCCCAGGATGACGACATACCGCGCACGCCGTCGGGCAAGCCGGATTTCAGCGGCATCTGGCAGGCCATGACCACCGCCCATTACGACATCGAGCCCCACGCGGCGCGAATGGGCCCGCATCCCGGGCTGTTCGGCGCCCATTCGGCGATTCCCGCGAGCCTCGGCGTGGTTGATGGCGGACGGATTCCCTACAACGAACAGGCAGCCCGCCAGCGCGATGCCAATCGCGCCAACGCCCTGGAAAACGACCCTCTCACCAAGTGCTTCATGCCTGGCGTGCCCCGGGCCAACTATCTGCCCTTCCCCTTCCAGATCGTCCAGTCCACCGATGTGATTCTGATCTCTTACGAATATGCCGAGGCCAATCGCATCCTCTATGTGGACCAGCCGGAAATCACCTCCCAGGTGGACGCCTGGATGGGACATTCCAACGCCCATTGGGAAGGCGACACCCTGGTGGTGCGGGTCACCGGCCAGATGCCCGACACCTGGTTCGACCGGGCGGGCAATCATCATAGCTGGGAAATGGTGGTGGAGGAGCGTTGGACCTACAGCGGCCCCAACCACATCAACTACGAGGCCGCCATCACCGATCCCCAGACTTTCACCGAACCCTGGACGATCAGCTTCCCGCTCTACCGCCACATCGAGCCCGACATGCAATTGCTCGAGTTCAAGTGCGCGGAATTCTCCGAGGAATTCCTCTACGGAGAATGGCGCAAGGAAGGCACCCCCATCGGCAATCCGCCGCAGTAAGCCGCGGCATGGCAGTTGAATCTCGAATCTGGCGCTGAGGGAGCGCGGCGGTGGCCGAAAGAGGCCCGGCGCAAGCCAGGAAAGAGTTCGGCTACCGATGGGCGAGGGCAAGCGTTTACGAAGCGTAGCTTCGTGCGCAGTCCCGAGCGACACCGGGCTGCGCCCGGTGGCTGGAACGAGGGCAAGCGTTTACGAAGCGTAGCTTCGTGCGCAGTCCCGAGCGACACCGGGCTGCGCCCGGTGGCTGGAACGAGGGCAAGCGTTTACGAAGCGCGGCTTCGTGCGCAGTCCCGAGCGACACCGGGCTGCGCCCGGTGGCTGGAAAGCGACCGGTGTTCGAGAGACAGAAAGCCCGCTCGTCTTGAGTGGGCTTTTTTGCGGAATACTGTTCGTCAACGCGACTGAATCAAAGAGATTGATGCGATGTTTCGAAAACTGTCTGAACTGAGTGCGCTTTTCGGCGCGGCAATGTGGCTCTGCTGGGCGCCGATGACGGTCGCCCAGGACAACTTCCGCTTCTGGACCGACTACGACTACGACTCCGCCATCCCCACCTTCGAGCAGGCGCTAGGCTACGGCCCCGGGGAGAGAATCACCTGGCACCGGGACGCCATCCGCTACTTCGAGGCCCTCGCCGAAGCCGCCTCGGACCGGGTGCGGATCGTCGAATACACGCGAAGCTGGCAGGGCAGGGAATTGATCTACGTGGTGCTTTCTTCGCCGGAAAACATGGCGAGAATCGAAGAAATCCAGGCCGGCATGCAAGCTCTCGCCGACCCGCGCCAGACTTCCGAAGACGAGGCCGCGGCAATCATCGCCGGCCAGCCGCCCGTAACCTGGCTTTCCTATGGCGTCCACGGCAATGAAATCTCATCCACCGACGCAGCCATGCTCACCGCCTACCATCTGCTCGCTTCCCGCGGCGACGGACGCGTTGCCGACATCATGGACAATACCGTGGTGGTGATCGACCCGATGCAGAATCCCGACGGCCGCGACCGTTTCATCCACCATTTCACCAGCGCCGAGGGCCTGCGTCCGGATTCCGACCGGCTCTCCGCCGAGCACGACGAACCCTGGCCTGGCGGTCGCACCAATCACTACCTGTTCGACATGAACCGGGACTGGTTCATCATGACCCAGCCGGAAACCCGGGGCCGCGTCGCCGCCTTGCGGGAATGGTATCCCGTGGTCTATGTGGACGCCCACGAAATGGGCGGCGACACCACCTATTTCTTCGCTCCGGAAGCCTATCCCTTCAACCCGCACCTCGCTGCGGACCAGCGCGAAAGCCTGGAGCTTTTCGGCCGCAACCACGCCAGATGGTTCGACCAATTCGGCCTCGATTATTTCACCCGGGAAATCTTCGACGCCTTTTATCCCGGCTACGGCGCGAGCTGGCCTTCCTACTTCGGCGCCATCGCCATGACCTACGAGCAGGCCTCATCCCGGGGGCTGGTGTTCCGCCAGTACGACGGCAACGATCTCACCTACGCCTACACCGTGCGCAATCATTTCCTCACCTCGCTTTCCACTGCGGAGACCGTTGCGGTGAACCGGGAGAAATTCCTCAGCGACTTCTACAACTATCAGGTGACGGCCATAGAGGAGGGCGAAGCCGAGGACAACCGCGCCTATCTGTTCCCCGTGCAGGCCGACCAGGCCGCGGTGATTCGCATCGCCGGATTGCTGACCCGCCAGGGAGTCGAGGTGCAGCGGGCCACCAATGGCTTCAGCGCCTGCGGCAGGGATTACTCCGCCGGCAGCCATCTGATTCGCGCCGACCAGCCCGCCAAGCGTTTTGTCCGCACGCTGCTTGAGCCTCAGGTCTCCATGGAAGACTTCTTCATCGCCGGGCAGGAAGAGCGGCGGGCGAACAATCTGCCGGACCAGATCTACGACGTTACCGCCTGGTCCCTGCCGCACATGTTCAATGTGGAAATGAATATCTGCGACCGCTTTCCCGATGGGGATTTCGAAAGCGCCGGGGAAGAACTGGTCATTCCCGGCGAGGTTGCCGGCGGCGAGGCCGGCGTTTCCTATCTCGTCCCCTGGGGCTCCGCGCCCGCGGCGCGGCTGCTCGCCCGGGGCCTGCTCGCCGGCCTCAACATCAAGAGCAATGATCTCGCCTTCACCCATCAGGGCCGGGAGTACCCCGCCGGCACCCTGATCATCGATGTGGCCGACAATCCAGCCGATCTTTACGAAACCCTCGGCGAGCTCGCCGCCGAAACCGGCGCCGAAGTGGTTGCCGCCAACGATAGCTGGGTTACCGACGGCCCGAACTTCGGCAGCGGCAATGTGGTGCGCTTCAACGCACCCAGGGTGGCCATGGCCTGGGACGAACCCACCTCGGCCTACAGCGCCGGCAATACCCGCTTTGTCATCGAACGCCAGTTCGATTATCCCGTGACTCCCATCCGGATCGACCGGCTGGCCTCGGCGGACCTCGACCGCTACCAGGTGCTGCTGCTGCCGCTGACAGCGGGAGGCAGCTACCAGTCGGCCCTCGGCGAGGCGGGGATCGAGAACCTCAGGCGCTGGGTCAGCGACGGCGGCGTGCTGATCGCCTTGGGCAACGCCACCCGCTTTCTGGCCGACCCGGATGTGGACCTGCTGGCGGTGCGCCGCGAACGGGCGGTGGTAGAGGAAGCAGTCGAGGCCACCGCCGCGGATCAGGATGAAGCCGGCAACACCGTGGCTGGCAGCTACATCGCCGAAGCTACCGAATACCGGCAGCGCATTTCCTCGCTGGACGCCGACCCATACGGCGTTGCCGGCGTGATCGCCAGGGCCGACGTGCATCCGGAACACTGGCTCGGCGCCGGAGTTGCGCCGGTGCTCAACGTGCTCGTGCGGGGCGCCGACATCTATACCCCCATCCGCATCGGCGACGGCGTCAACGTGGCGCGCTTCCAGGGCCCCGATGACTTGATGGCGAGCGGCTACCTGTGGGAGGAAAACCGTCGCCAGCTCGCCTACAAGCCATTCGCCGTGGCCCAGTCCCGGGGCGCCGGGGAAGTGGTCGCCTTCACCCAGGATCCTACCGTGCGAGCCTATCTCGACGGCCTCAACCTGATTCTGATGAACGCAATCTTCCGGGGCTCCGCCCACGCCCGGCCCGTACGCTGAAAAACTGCGCCATGACTCCCGCGCTGTGATAGATTAGCGCGCCAGATAAAGGAATGAACATGAAACCACTGCAATGGATGACCTTGCCATGTTTCGGCATGGCATTGATTTGCGGCGCGGCATTCGCGCAGCCGCCGGACGGCTCCGATCAAACTGTCGACGAAACCGAGGTACGGACTTCGGCGCTCGGCGACGCCATCGGCGAGCAGGTGGTGGACGAGATCGTCATTACCGGCTCGCGCATCCGCCGCGACGCCTATTCCGATTCGCTGCCGCTCACGGTCATCAACAACGAGCAGGCGTTGCTCGCCGGCCTCGACAACGTTTCGGACATCCTCCAGGGCAGCGCCCTGGCCTCCGGCGTGCAGGTGGACAATTCCTTCAGCGGTTTCGTGGTTTCCGGCGGCCCCGGCGCCAGCACTTTCGGCCTGCGCAATCTCGACGCCGGCCGCACCCTGGTACTGCTCAACGGCCGCCGCTTCACCGCCGCGGGCACCCGGGGCCAGGTGGCCAGCGTGGAGTTGAGTTCGATTCCCTTCATCGCCGTCCAGCGCATCGAAGTGCTCAAGGACGGGGCGTCGTCGGTCTACGGCGCCGACGCCGTGGCCGGGGTGGTCAATATCATCACCCGCCGCCGCTTCGACGATTTCGTGGTGGAAGTCGACTGGCAGGACGACGCCGACTACGGCGCCGTCAGCATGATCTGGGGGCGCACCTTCGACCGGGGCTATATCGACTTTGCCCTGGAAACTTCCAAATTCGGCCCGGTCACCCGTTCCGAGCGCGAATTCGCGCAATGCGACGAGCGCCCGCTCACCGATGGCGGGATTCATCCTTCGCTGTTCGCGCCGACCCAGGGCAGGTGCTTCGGCTCGGTGCACGCTTTCGTCGATGTGTACGGGCTGCAGGGAACGCCGATTTCCATGGTTCCCGACCCGTACGGCAATCTGTTCGACCGGGGCCTGCCCTGGCGCACGGCGACCTACGCCCCGGACGGCAGCCGCATTGTCGAGCCGCATCTGCGCGACGACCGCAACTGGACCACCGAAGACCTGTTGCCGCAACGCGAACTCGTGCAGGTTTACAGCGACGGCCTGCTCGATCTCGATCTCGGCGACGCGCTCGGCGCCGCGAGCGCCACCTACGAATTCTATTTCAGCCGCCGGGAAGACCAATTCAACGGCGGCTACGGCCAGTTCTTCCCCTTCGTGCATCCCAACAATCCCACCAATCCCTTCGGGATATTGGGGGGCATCGCCCAGCCGGTCATCATGAGCTACGACCTGCGCGATCCGGTTTCCTATGCCGACAACGACGTAACCGCCCTCAATCTCGGCCTGGAAGGCGACCGCGGCGATTTTTCCTGGGATCTCGACGTGGGCTATTCCTGGAGCCGGGGCGGCTGGAATTACGACGCCTGGCTCAAGGACAAGGTAGCCCGCTCGCTGTCGAGCGCGGTGGCGCCCGACGGCAGCCTGCAATGCGCTTTCGACCCCCTGCAGATCTACTTCGCGACAAACTTCGAAGACGCCGTGCTGAACCGCATCCTCTCCGAGGGCGTCGATCCGGGCTGTGTGCCCATGAATCTGTTTTCCACCCGGGCGCTGCGCGGCGGAGTCGATCCCCAGGCCATCGACTACATCAGCGAAAGGCAGTTTCTCGAAACCGACTACGATCTGCTCACCGCCGCCTTCAATCTCGAAGGCCGCCTGTTCGACATGCCCGCCGGGGAAGCCCGGGGCGTGCTCGGCCTCGAATGGCGCAGCCGGGAAATCGACGACCGCCCGCCGCTGGCTTCGGCGCTGGACAACCAGTGGGGATTCACCGGCGCCGGCCGCACCCGGGGCGACGACCGGGTCAGCGAAGCCTACGGAGAGGTCGAGTTTCCGCTGCTGGCGGGCAGACCCATGGCGGAGGAACTGACCCTCAACACTTCCTACCGCTGGACCGACTACAGTTCCTACGGCGACGACACCACCTGGCGCGCCCTGCTCAACTACGCGCCCAACACCACCTTCCGGCTGCGGACTTCCCTGGGCACTTCGTTCCGGGCGCCGGCGCTGTATGAATTGTTCCTGGCCAACCAGACCGGCTTCGCCAGCGCCAGAATCGACCCCTGCAACAATTTCCGCGACCCATCCAGCGACATCGACACCGGCAGCGAGCGCTACCGGAACTGCGCGAGCCTGGAAGAGCGGGGCATTCTGCCGCCGGGTTTCAGCGCGACTTCCTCGGTGAATGTCATTACCGGCGGCAATCTCGATCTCAAGGCGGAAACTTCCAAATCGAGAACGGTGGGCCTGGTGGTGACTCCCGATCTCGCCGACCTGCTGCCCGCCCTCGGCGTCGACATGAGCCTGGCGGTGGACTATTACGATATCGACCTGAACAACTCGATCCAGAATCTCGGCGCCGGCACGGTGCTTTCCCGCTGCTACAACTCAGCCGGCTTCTCGGCGCCGGAGTGCGCCCTGATCGGCGAGCGCAATCCCGAAAACGGCCAGCTCAGCTTCGTCAATTCCTCCTTCGTCAATGTGGCGCTGGAACGATCCCGGGGCTTTGACGTTTCCCTTCGCAGCGACCGCGAGTTCGGCTTCGGAGACCTCAGCGTGGACATTCTGGCGACCCGCGTGCTCAGTTACGAGTACGGCCTTACCGGCGGCAGCGACCCGTTCGAATACGTGGGCCACCACGCTTATCCCAAATGGCGCGGCGAGGCCGATGTCCGCTTCGACTGGCGCGACTTCACCTTCACCTGGGCCATGGACTATATCGGCTCCACCGATGAGGAGCCGGTGTATTCCCTGCCGGACAATGAGTTCGTCACCAATGTGCATCGGGCCGACAATATCCTGTACCACACCCTGTCCACCCGTTACACTGACCCGAACGGCCGTTTCGTCTGGGTGCTCGGCCTGCTCAATGTGCTGGACGAAAATCCGCCGACGGTGGGCTGGAGCGGATTCTCACCTTCGCTTACCGCGCCGGTGAGCTACAACATCCCCATCGGCGCGGGCTACGAATATCTCGGCCGCAGGCTGTTCGCCTCGTTCAGCTACAGCTTCACGGGTCCTTAGGTTTTTCTGAAAAATTCCCTCCCTGGAATTTTCATTATCCTTGTGCCGCAGGGTAGTTCTGACATAATCAGAGCTACCCTGGAGTCCTGAACAGGACTAGGAGTTCGGACCAATGAATTGCAGAAAAGCATTCCTGGGCCTCGTCGCGCTGGCGGGCATGGCCGGCGGCCTGCTGGCGCCCGCGTCGGCTTCGGCCCAGGCCGGGTCGCCGGAGCCGCCGCCGCTGGAAGCCTTCGCCATGCGGCCCATCATTCTCGATGCGGATCTGTCTCCGTCCGGCGAGCATCTCGCCGTGCTGCGCCTGCCGGGGCAGGGCGAGAATTACGTGATCCAGGTGTTCCGGACCGCGGACATGACCGCCGCCCCCTACACCCTGGGCGCGGAACACATGGACATCGTCGGTGTCAACTGGGCCAACGACGAGCGCCTGCTCGTGCGCACCCGGCAGCCGGTGGAAGTGCCGGGGCGCCGCATCGGCTACAACACGCCGGGCATCGGCCTCACCGGGCGCGTCAAGACCTACGCCTGGAAGCTGCTGTCGGTGGGCCTCGACGGCGGCCGCTGGGTCGAATTGCCGAGCAAGTCGAACATCGCCCGCTTTGCCTCGGAAACCGTGGTGCAGCGGCTGGCGAGCCCGGGCCTGGTGCACCGCCTCCCCGACGAAGACGACTGGGTATTGATCGAGTGGTTCGGTTCGGACGATGTCGGCACCGAAATATTCCGGGTCAATATCGAGGACGGCCGCAGTGAATCGCTGCTGCAATTGTCGTCCAGCTATGGCGATTACCGGTTCGATTACGACGGCGACCTGCGCATCCGCTCGGTGGTGGCCCGCAGCGAAAACAGCATACACATGGAGTACCGGCTCAAGGGCGAAACCGCGTGGAACGAATGGCTCAGTTACGATGTGGACGAGCGGCGTCCGCTGTCGGTGATCGGCTTCGTGCCGGGGGAGCCCAACCAGGTGTACATGCTTTCGGCCCGGGGCCGGGACACCGAAGGCATCTTCCTCTATGACATGACCGCTCCCGAGGCCGAGCCCGAACTGCTGTTCGCCATCGACCGCTACGACGCCGGCGGCGTGGTCACCGCCTGTATCTCCCAGGCCTGCATCGACGGCGACGAGGACCCGCGCCTCGTGGGCTTCCAATACACCGGAGACGCGCCGGAGATCTACTATATCGACGAAGAAGCCGAAGGACTGCAGCGCTCCATCGACGCGGTCCTGCCGGCGGATAATTTCAACGCCATCCACGACCGGGCGGCGGACGACAAGTACATCGTCATCCATTCCACCGGCCCCAAAGAACCGGGCCGCTACTACCTGCTCACCGACAAGCAACAACTCCAGTTGCTCGGCCAGACCACCGCCATCGAATCCGGGCAGCTCGGCGAAAGCCGCGTGGTCTGGTACGAGGCCAGGGACGGAATGCTGCTCAATGCGGTATTGACCCTGCCGCCGCAAGGCGAGGCGCCTTTTCCCACCGTCGCCAATCCACACGGCGGCCCCCAGTCCCGGGATTCGCTGCACTGGAACTCATCGTACTGGGACGAATGGCCGCAATTGCTCGCCACCCGGGGCTATGCCGTGCTGCAGCCCAATTTCCGCGGCTCCATCGGCTTCGGCCACGAGTATTTCGCCGCTGGCGACCGGCAATGGGGCTACAGGATGCAGGACGATGTCGATGACGGCATGCAGTTCCTCGTCGAACAGGGTATTGCCGACCCGGAGCGGATGGCGATCTTCGGCTGGAGTTACGGTGGCTACTCCGCCATGGTCGGCGCCATGCGCGAGCCGAACATCTACCGGTGCTCGATCGCCGGCGCCGGGGTCAGCAGCATGGAACTGATCTCCAAGGAAGCGTGGAATTACCGCTTTCGGGAAGTGATCCAGCGCAGCCAGGGCGGCCTTTCGCCGATCGTGAACATGGACGATGTCAACATCCCGATCCTGCTCGTCCATGGCGACCGCGATCTCATCGTGCCGATCCGGCATAGCGACCTGTTCGCGCTCGAACTCGAGCGCCGCGACAAGCCGTTCCGTTACGAAAAACTGATCGACGCCGCGCACACCGTCGACACTCTCGGCTTCGACCACAACATGCAGTTCTACACCGCGCTGTTCGATTTCCTCGACAACGACTGCAACTTCTAGGACCCGAGCGACACCGACCCGACCCGTCATGCGGCGCCGCAGACTTCCCATCGGCATACAGTCCTTCCGCACCCTTCGTGAGGACGGTTGCTATTACGTCGACAAGACGCCCCTGATCCACCGACTGGTGACCCAGGGCCGCCACTACTTCCTGTCGCGCCCGCGGCGTTTCGGCAAGAGCCTGCTGCTCGACACCCTGGGAGAGCTGTTCGCGGGCGGCGAAGAGCTGTTCCGGGGACTTGCGATCCACGACCATTGGGATTGGGACGAAAAACATCCGGTGCTGCGGCTCAGTTTTGACGGGAACTACCGCAACCCGGAAGATCTCGAGGGAGACATCATCGAGCAGATTGAGGGTATCGAACGGCGCGAAGGTCTGGAACCGGCGCATTCATCGAACACGGGCCCAAGGCGCCTGAGGAACATTCTGGACCGGCTGCACCATAAGACCGGAAAGCAGGTGGCGGTGCTGGTGGACGAGTACGACAAGCCTATTCTGGATGTGCTTGGCGACCCGGAACGGGCCAGGGCGAACCGCGACTACCTGCGGGGTTTCTATGGCGTGATCAAGGGCAGCGCCCATCTTGTGCGTTTCGTTTTCGTCACCGGCATCAGCATGTTTTCCAGGGTGAGCCTGTTCTCGGGCCTGAACAATCTGGAAAACATCAGCCTGGACCCGCGCTACGCGGCGATTTGCGGCTACACCGATCACGACCTCGACACGGTTTTCGCCCCGGAGCTGCCCGAACTCGACCGGGACGAAATCCGCCGCTGGTACAACGGCTACCACTGGCTGGGCGGGGAGAAGGTCTACAACCCCTTCGACATCCTGCTGCTGTTCCGAAGCCGGATATTCAAGTCGCACTGGTACGAAACCGGCACCCCGACCTTCCTGTTCGAGACCATGATGGAAAAGGCCGTGAGTCCGCTGGAGCTGGAAAACCGGGAAGCGGAAATGGACCTGCTTTCGACTTTCGAGGTGGGCGGCGTCGGCGTGGACGCCCTGATGTTCCAGACGGGTTATCTGACGATCAAGGAAGAGACCCGGGAGGGGGCGCAGATTTTCTATACCCTGGATTATCCCAATCTGGAGGTGCGCCACAGCCTGAACCAAGGATTGCTGACCCATCTGGAGCAGTCGCCCAGGGAGGTTTCGAACCGGGGCGGGGACCTGTGCCGCCTGTTGGCCGACAATGACTTCGACGCCTTCGCAAACGAACTCCGCGCCTTTTTCGCGGGCGTCCCGTACCAGTGGCAGACGAGGCCGGAACTGGCCCGCCACGAGGCATGGTACGCGGGCATGCTCTACGCCTGCTTCCGCACCATCGGCGTGGACCTGCGGGTGGAGGAATCCTCCAGCCGCGGCCGCTCGGACATGGTGCTGCTGCACGGGGGGCAAGTCTTCGTCATGGAATTCAAGATGGCGGAAGAGAACGAGGAAACCCAAGCCGCCCTCGACCGGGCCATAGGTCAAATCCGCGTCCGGGGCTACGCCGAGAAATACCGCGACCGGGGCGAACCGATTCACCTGCTGGCGGCGGTATTCGACCGCAAGGAGCGCAACCTGCTCGCCATACGCGCCGACTCTGCCTGAACCCCCTGCAACGACGGCACCGATCATCGAAGCGCTGGATTCTCGGGAGCGTAGCGAGAGACGCATTGCAAATTCGCCCACGCAATGTTTATCATCGTGCTGCCTCGTTTGCGAAGGAATTGGGGAAGAATGCGATGCAATCCGGCGATAACCGCTTGACAGGGGGTTTCCCCGGCCATGACACCATATTGTTAGCCGAGCCGAGCCGAGCCGAGCCGAGCCGAGCCGAGCCGAGCCGAGCCGAGCCGAGCCGAGCCGAGCCGAGCCGAGCCGAGCCGAGCCGAGCCGAGCCCGCTACTTGGGTCTTCATGGAGCGGCCACTTAGGGCTATCCGCCTCTCCGCCTGAGCCTTCCGCCCCCTGCCGTCTCGGCGAAAGCCGGTCCGCTTCTCCCTCCCGCAGACTCGATCTTCCTGCGTCCCTCGCGGGCTTCCGCCGTGCCGGCCGATGCCTTTGGAGCGGTTCCCTGGCGGCCATGCTGCTCTGCGCCCTCGCCGTTCCAGCCGCCGCGCAAACCGTCTCCGTCCCGGCCACGCAAACGGTCGCCGAACCCGCGGCGCACGGCACGGTGACCGTGACTTTCACGGGAGATCCCAGTAACGGCGATACCGATTGGACAGGTATGTCCATTTCCTCTGGCGGAACAGCGGACGGGCGTGAAAGCACCGGGGCCATATCCTGTCAGGCTGGCGATGATTTCGTAGTACACCGGGATTCCTTCCCTATCGTTTCAGGACAAAGTTCGCATACCACTAGTAATCAAATCACCATCTGTGCGGATACCGTGGATGAGCCAGACGAGAAGTTCATTATTTCCTGGAGCTTGCTCGCATACAACTTGTTCGACAGCAATGCCTCCCATTGCCCTTTTTCCAGTCAGTGCCTTACCACCTTCACCATCACCGACGACGACCCGACGGTGGTGAGCATCGCCCGGGTGGGCTCGGGCGCGGTGAGCGAGGGCGGCAAGATCGAGTTCACGGTGACGCTGGGCCGGGCGCTGGCCGCGGGCGAGGTAATCGACGTGCCGCTTTCGATCGGCGGCACGAACGTCACGACCGGCGACTGGAGCCTTGTCCTGAAGCCGGGCGCGACCAACACCGGGGTCGCCCGCCGAATCGGCAACGTCATCCGCTTCGCGGGCGCGGGGGCGCGGACGGCGACGCTGGAACTGACGGCGGCGAACGACAATACGGCGGACCACAACGAGACCTTCAACATTGCGCTCGGCGCGAACGCCGACTTCGACGACGCCAGCCTCGGCACCAACGTCGGCGGCGGCGCCGACCCGCACAGCACCGACAACACCTTCAGCGTAACCGTCAACGAGCCGCCGCCGAGCGTATCCGTGCATCCCACCGATTCGATCGGCCGTGAGGGCGGCTCTGGAACGGCATCGGTGGAACTGCGCCTGAGGCGCGCCCTGGATTCGGGCGAGACCCTGACGGTCACCTACAGCCTCGACACGCGCGCCGGAGCGAGCGAGTCCCACAACGGCGTGACGCTCTCCCACACCAGCGGCGCCACGAGCACGGGCACGGTGACGA
>JAJECW010000096.1 GCA_022821865.1 Pseudomonadales bacterium | reverse complement strand
AGGACAACTCTCAGCTTGGAAAACGAACCGGTTCCGAATTACAATCCGTCATGGGCGCAGTCCTTCGATATCAGCCTAACTAACTGAATTATATCGAAATACAGGGTGCCCCGCCCGCCTGCTCATGCAATATTCGGGCTAGTCCGCTGTTGTCCGAACACGCCATAGACGACTACTACGGCGACCGACAGGAGTTTCTGGACGCGACCCGGGCGGAGGAAGAGGGGGAAGAAGAGGAGGATCCGGATTCTTCCCAGCAATAAAAACAATGTTCTCGCGGGGATCTGGTGGATACTTCGACTACCTTGTGGTCGCCCGAAGCCCGGCGGCCTTCCGTAAAGGTGTTTTTTCTCTCCCAATAGTGCTGATCTGGGTGTTCGCGTCTACAATACATTGGCCGCTTGGGAGTGTGGCACCGCGACGCCACGAAACACTGAACGGCAGTGACAGCCGTAAGCCACGGCCCGCATTTGCCGCTAATGGTTGTATACGCAACCAAGCGGTGGGACTACCCACGAAAATGCTTTGAACACGGCAAGGATTGAGATATGACGAACACCTCGGAAGGCACACCGGATCCAGCACCTCGCCGATATTTCGGAACGGGCTTGGGCGAGATTGTGCTGGGCGACAGCAAAGAGACCCTCAAAGGCCACGACGACCGCTCGGTGGACCTCATCGTAACGAGCCCTCCATTCGGTCTCGTACGCAAAAAGGACTACGGCAATGTGGAGGCGAATCGATACACGGAATGGTTTAAGCCTTTTGCCAAAGAGTTCAAACGTGTCCTGAAGGAAAATGGGAGCTTGGTGATTGACATAGGAGGCGCTTGGAATAAGGGTTATCCGACCCGGAACCTATATCATTTCAAGCTCTTGGTCATGCTGTGCGAGGAATTCGGATTCCACCTCGCTCAAGATTTTTACTGGTGGAATCCTTCGAAACTTCCAACTCCGGCGGAATGGGTAACGGTTCGCCGCATTCGAACGAAAGATGCGGTCAACACGGTCTGGTGGCTATCTCCGACCCCTTGGCCCCGTGCTTGCAATAGACGTGTTCTGCAACCTTACAGTCCAAGCATGCGCGATCTTTTCGAAAAAGGATATAAGGCCCAAAAACGCCCTTCGGGGCATGACATCAGCGACAAGTTTGGCTTAAACAATGGTGCCGCAATTCCTCCCAACCTGATTTCCATCTCGAATACGGAGAGTAACAGCTACTACCTGCGTTACTGCAAAGATAAAGGTTTAAAGCCGCATCCCGCTCGTTTCCCGGCGGAATTGCCCGAGTTCTTTATACGCATGCTCAGCGATCCGGGTGATTTGGTGATAGATCCATTTGCTGGCAGCTGCGTAACCGGCGAGGTTTGCGAGAGACTGAATCGCAAATGGATTTGCATCGAGCTCCTGCGCGACTATTGCGAAGCGGCACTCGGCCGATTTGAACGTAAAACCGGTGATTTGGCGAAGTCCACATCTTCTCCTAACGATCCATCCAAGTACTACCGGGCGCCAAAGCCAGGTCTGTTGTGGGAAAGTGAAACTGAAGGCGTGCTTCCCGAGGATGGCGGAAAGTCACGCCCAGCTTCGGTGGGTTCCGGTAAGAAGCGTCTAGAACAAAGTCGCCAAGGAGCCCCATCCGGTTGTCCGCAAGTGTCGAATACCCCGATTGCGGCAAAGTCCAAGGAATAAATTTCATGTCGACGGTTACACCCGCTGAACTGGTTGAGGCCTTTATCGATGGCTTTCAGCAATCGGGAGGAGCCCCTTACTACATAAGTGATTCAGTAACCGGACATCCCAGAAAATTTGTTGTTGAGAGTTCCGGTAGCGCAGTGGACATTTGGATCTATGCTTGGAACTTAACGCACGGAGGTCGCCCAAGCCTCCCAGACGAGTATCGGATCCAGATGACTTCGGTAGAGTCTCCGCTCGATCTCAATCCAAATGGCCATACGGTTCTTATGGGCTATTATTTCGATCTGCGGGTATTTGCGGGCTTTGATCTCTCCAAGCATAGGAACTTCACAGTTGGTTCTCCTTCCGTTCAAATCAACATCGATGCAATCCACCAAGCACTTCAAAAAGGGCTATCATTTCACTCCAAGAGCAATGATGAAATTGCTGTTGGAGTGAGACCAGATCAATTGCTGAATTACATTTTAAGCTCTGACCCGCTGCATGAATATGGCTCGGAAGAAGCGGTGCGAACCTCTCTCAATACAGAAATTAACTCAACCGGCGAAGTTGAAAAGTTAACCGAATTGCTAGGAACAGAACGACAAAGGATTGTCCAAGAAGTGAGTCGATACAACCGCAATGGGAATTTTCGAAAAGCCGTTCTTAATGCTTATGACAATAGATGCGCGGTGACCCGCATGCAAATGAGATTGGTGGACGCAGCCCACATCGTTCCAGTACGGGCCGAAGGCGGTAGCGATCACGTGAGCAACGGGGTGTGTCTTTCTCCAACGATTCATCGTGCCTACGACAATTGCCTGATCTATCTCGATCGCGACCTGACTATGCGTTTGAATGAAGAAAAGGCTAACCAGCTAAAGAATAATGGGATCGATGGCGGGATCGATGGATTTCGTGCGTTACTTGACAAGCCTGTACATTTACCGCTTGATATTGATCAAAGACCAAAGGTAGAGTTTATTGAGCGAGCAAATCGGTATCGCAGAATACCTGGTTATTCCTAACCCGAATATTGCACGAGTGGATTAATTCAACCCTGAATCCATGGCACAGACCCGAATTCGACTTCTTGACGATTGGTTGGGCAGCGGTGTTGCCGGAGAAGACCAGCGTCGCTGCAAGCAAGGCTGCGATTGCAATCCAGTCCTTTCCGTGCTGGTTTTCGAGCAGTTTAGGATTCCCGTTCATTGCGAGAACCTCCTTTATATATTGTTCTACGATTTGATGTGTTTATCGATAAACTGTTTTCGGCAGTTCGCCAAATATTGTCAATTTGCCAAGTGTTTTGCTGGAAGTATAACAGTTGAGACCATTGCAACCTTCGTCGGGAATCTGCTGGATGAAATCCGAAATCGGCTCAACGTCGCGATAGACGGCCTCGTCCAGGTTGCCGTCGATCTCGATCGGTTCGGTGACGCGCACGGCGCGAATCGAAATCCGGCCCTCGGCGTTCCGGCCGATGACGACTTCCTGGGCGCTCGCGGGCGACGAAACCGCCGCCAGCAGCGCCATCAGACCGCCGAACCGGATCAGGGAAGCCAGACCAGGTTTCTCGTATGCGGGCGGGAGAGAGAGCATCGGGCCGATTCTAGTCGAGTCCCTGCGCAAGCGCGGGAACGGAAACGAGGGGAGTCGTAACGCCTAGTTGCAGGCGGTGGGCAGGTTTCGCTTTCGCGTTATACTGCCTGCCTTCCAGGCGGACTGACTGCGGCGGACCGACGCAATCCCGAGTCCGGCAATCTATTCTGACAACAGGTTCGATCAAAATGGCCGTTCGAATCAAGGCAATTATCTACTTTCTCGCAATGTTTGCCGCGGCATATGGAATCGCCGCCGAACGGCAGACCGAGCCATACGCGGTAAACCTCGAAGAACTCGAATGGGGGCCGCCGGGCGAAGGCAACGGTCCGCCCCTCGGCACCCGCACGGCCCGCCAGGGCGTGGACCCGGTCACCGGCGGCGTAACGTATTACGCCATGTTTCCCGCCGGAGGCCACTTCGACCTGCATTGGCACACTCATGACGAATTCGTCGTGGTCGTGAGCGGATCGGTCGTGCTTGAACTCGGCGACGAAACGCACGAATTGCACGCGGGCGCCTATGTCGTGATACCCGGCGGCATGAATCATTCTTGGGACGTTCCGGATTCCGGAGATGTCGTCATCCTGGTACGGCGGGCCGGACCCGCGGACTTCAACTACATCGCGCAATAACGATTCGTTCCGCCACGCAATTGTTTCAAATCGTAGTGAAGCCTTCGCTTTTCTTGCGCGGGCATGTTTGATTGCTTATTCTTGCCTGCTGCTTTGGCCCTGCCGATATTTTGACAAAATCCGGAGAATCCTGGATGAAGAGAGCAATGCGATTGATTTCGACTTTCGTCGCGGGCGCCTGGACCCTGGCCATGATTCCGGCGGCCCTGGGCCAGACGGGGACCGATGTCTCCGCGGGAGACTGGCCGACGCATCACGGCAACGAGCTCGCCCAGCGCTATTCGCCGCTCGACCAGATCAACGCGGACAACGTCGGTTCGCTGCAAATCGCCTGGCGCTATTCGACCGCAAGTATCGGCCCCCAGTCCGAGTTCAACGCCACCTTCACGCCGCTTGAAGTCGACGGCGTCATGTACACCACCATGGGCTCCACGCGCAACGTCGCGGCCCTCGACGCCAGCAACGGTCAATTGCTCTGGCTGTGGCGGCCGCGGGAAGGCGAGCGGTTCGACGCCGCCCCGCGCAAGGGCTCGGGCCGGGGCGTTTCCTACTACCGCTTCGGCGACGAGCGGCGCATCCTTACCGTCACGCCGGGCTTTTTCCTCGTTTCGCTCGATGCCGAAACCGGCTTGCCCGACCCGGATTTCGGCGACAACGGCTGGGTCGACATGTTTGAGGGCCTGCGTCTCGGCGAAGGCCGCGAGGACATCGACATCGGCTCGTCCATGCCGCCTTTCGTCATGAACGACGTGGTTGTGGTCGGTCCGGCGCATCGCGTTTCCATGCGGCCGCCTTCGAAATACAACGTCAAGGGCGACGTGCGCGGCTTCCATGCGCAGACCGGCGAATTGCTGTGGACTTTCCATGTCATTCCCGAGCCCGGTGAAATCGGCATCGAAACCTGGTTCGACGACGGCGCCAGAATTTCCGGCAATGGGGGAGTCTGGGCGACCATGTCCGGAGATCCGGAGCTGGGGCACGTCTATCTGCCCACCGAATCGGCTACCGGCGACCGCTTCGGCGCCGACCGCCCGGGCGATAATCTGTTCACCAACAGCGTGGTCGCGCTCGATATCCAGACCGGCGAGCGCCAATGGCATTATCAGTTGATTCACCACGACATCTGGGACTGGGACAACCCTTCCGCGGCGGTGTTGGCCGACTTGCCCAACGGCCGCAAGATTGTCGCCCAGGTGACCAAACAGTCGTTCGTCTACACCTTCGACCGGGAGACGGGCGAGCCGGTCTGGCCCATCGAGGAACTTCCCGTTCCCGCCGGCGACGTGCCGCGTGAATGGTATTCGCCGACACAGCCTTTTCCGACCCGTCCCCCCGCCGTCGACCGGCAGGGCTTCACCGAAGACGATCTGATCGATTTCACGCCCGAGCTTCGCGCCGAGGCGTTGGTGGCGATCGAGGATTTCCGCCTCAGCCCGAACCTGTATTCGCCGCCTTCCCAGGCGGAAGCCGCCGACGGCACGAGAGGCACCCTGAGCCTGCCTTCGGCCACCGGCGGTCCCAATTGGGAAGCCAGCGTTCTCGACCCCGAAACCGGATACCTGTATGTACCTTCCCGCACCGTGCTCTCGGTGTTATCGGTGGAGAAGGATCCGAATTCCGATGTCGATTTCAGCCAGTCCTTCGGCGTGCGCGTGCCGCGGGTCCAGGGCCTGCCGATCGTACAACCGCCTTACGGGAGGATCACGGCGCTCGACATGAATTCCGGTGAAATGCTCTGGCAGATCGCCAATGCCGATACGCCGGAACGAATCGCCAACAATCCGGCGCTGGAAGGCGTCGACCTGCCGCGCACCGGTGTCGAGACCAAGTCGGGCCTGCTGGTGACCAGATCCTTGCTGTTTGCCGGCGAAGGTGTCGGCGGCGGCAACACGTTCCGCGCCCACGACAAGGCTACCGGCGAAATCCTGTTCGAGATGGAACTGCCGGCCACCCAGACCGGGGTGCCGAGGACTTATGAACACGACGGCAAGCAATACATCGCCATGGTCATCAGCGGCGGCGGTACGCCCGCCGAAATCGTGGCCTACGCATTGCCGTGAGACTGTTTCGCGAGAAATTCCATCCATGGAATTTCTCTTTGCCGCAAAACAAAAGCGTGGTTTTGTTTTGCTCACGGATTCAATGGCTTCCGCCATCGAATCCGGCGGTACGTCCGTGTGCCGCATAAGTGCCCGGATTTAGAGGAGGGAGTGGGATGAAAAAGTTTTTTGTCGCGGCGCTGTCGCCGCTGTTGTTGCTGATCGGCCTGCCCGCACTGGCCCAGACCTGGGTGATCGACCAGGAGCAGTCCAGGGTCATCTTCCACTACGCCTACACCGGCGACCCCTACCAGGGCGAGTTCAGGAATGTCGATGCGGTATTCAATATCGACCCCATGAACCCGGGCTCCTGTGAATTCACCGTGACGATTCCCATCGGCGATCTCTGGCTGGATTCTCCCGAGGCGATCGACTACCTGCTCGATGTGGAACTGTTCGATGTGGACCAGTTTCCCACCGCCACTTTCGTTGCCGAGGAATGCCGCCTGACGTCGATGGATTCCTTCACTTCCAACGGCAATCTGACGATCCGCAGCGTGACCCGGCCCATGAGCTTTCCGTTCACCCTCAGCGTCGAGAACAACGACGGTGTGATCGGCTTCCGCCTGAATAGCAGAGTAACCATCCGGCGGCTGGAGTACGGCGTCGGCCAGGGATACTGGGCGAGCACCGCGGAAATTCCCAATGACATCGACATCGAAGTCGATGTGTTCGCCGTGCGCCAGTGAATCTGGCCGAACGGGATCCTTCCCAACGAAAACAGACAGGTTGATTATGATTTCCTCTTTGCCCCAAGTTCTCGGCCGCTGCCTGGCGGCAATCGCCGGCACGGTTCTTCTCACTGCCTGCGATCGAGTCATGACGCCGGATTTCGAAACCGAAATTGCCGAAATCCGCTCGGGACAGTTCACCCTGGACCCCAACCACGCGACGCTGTTGTGGAAGCTGAACCATCTGGGATTTTCCACGCTCACCGGTCGGTTCAACGATTTTGACGCGACGCTGGATTTCGATCCCGAGAACATCGAGAACTCCAGTGTCGAAGTCATCATCGAAACCGCGGGCCTGGACATGAATCTGCCGGAATTCGAAGAAGAACTGCGTGGCGAGAACTATTTCAATGTCGCGCAGTTTCCCCAGGCCATCTACCGCACAACCTCGCTTGCCGAGACTATCGACGAAGACACTTACATTTTCGACGGTGAACTGACACTGCGGGGAGTCACGGCGCCGGTTGCCATCGAAGTGAGTTTCAATGGCGGCGGCCGTGTTACCTTCCCGCCGCCTCCCGTCTATACGATAGGCTTTTCCGCCAGCGCCAGCTTCCAGCGCTCAACCTTCGGCATCGACCGCTTCGTCACCTTCGGCGTCGGCGACGAAATCGAGCTGGAAATCCACGTGGAGTTCCAGGGTGAGACCTGATCGGCGCAGCCGACAAAAAGCAAAGCTTTTTGAAGGTCGAACGGCTTGCCATGGATGGCAAGACTGGGGATTGGCGAAGCCACAATTTCCGCGCCATGGATGGCAGGAGTCACCCAGGCCGAAGGCGGGTTCCTGATCGGCGCAGCCGACAAAAAGCAAAGCTTTTTGAAGGGCGAGGCCAAGCGTTTACGAAGCGGAGCTTCGTGCGCAGACCGAGCGACACCGAGCTGTGCTCGGTGGCTGGACGAACGGCTTGCCATGGATGGCAAGACTGGGGGTAATCGAAACCGATGCGGTTGCGCCATGGATGGCTTGTGCAAATTAAGTAGAATTCTGACCCGCCATCAGGCCCAGCACGTCGCAGACCCGCTTCGAATAGCCCCATTCGTTGTCGTACCAGCTAAGGGCCTTGAGGAACCTGCCGCCGCCCACCTGAGTGAAACTGGCGTCGAAGATCGAGGAATGCGGGTTGCCGATGATGTCCGATGACACCACGGGCTCTTCGGTGTATTCGAGCACGTCCTGCAAGCGCTCGGTTTTCGCCGCCGAACTCAGGGTCTCGTTGACCTGCTCGACAGTGACTTCCCGTTCGAGTTCCACGAACAGGTCCACCACCGAGCCATCGGGCACGGGAACGCGTGAGGCGATGCCGTCGAGACGGCCTTTCAGTTCGGGCAGTACTTCGCCCACGGCCTTGGCGGCGCCGGTGGATGTGGGAATGATGTTCTCCGCCGCGGCCCGCGAACGCCGCCAGTCGGAATGGGGCACGTCGGCCAGACTCTGATCGTTGGTATAGGCGTGAACCGTATTGATGATGCCTTCGCGAATGCCGAAGGCGTCGTGCAGGACCTTGGCGACGGGCGCCAGGCAATTGGTCGTGCAACTGGCGTTCGAAACGATGCGATGCCCGGGTTCGAGGCCTTCCTCGTTGACGCCCATGACGACGGTGTAGTCGATCTCGTCTTTCGCCGGCACGGTCAGCAGCGCCCGCTGCGCGCCCGCTTCGAGATGCATCGAGACTTGGGCCTTGCTGCGGAAAACGCCGGTCGACTCGACCACGGCATCGACCTCGAGTTCTTTCCAGGGCAATTGCGCCGGGTCCCTTTCCTGCAACATCCTGGCCCGGGTCCTGGGCGTGACCATCTCGGAGTTCTCTATGCTGACCTTGCCGGGGAAGCGGCCCATGACGGTGTCGTAGTTCAGCAGATAACGCAGGGCGTCGTTGTCGAACAGGTCGTTGATGGCGACGATTTCGATTTCCGGCAGCGATTCGGCGATTCTGAAGACCGCTCTGCCGATGCGGCCGAATCCGTTGATTGCAACTCTCATTACGCGGCCTCCCGGTCGATTCTTTCATCCAGTTCCGAATACGCCTGGATCACGTCTAGTATTCTGCGGGCGTGGCCGAGGGATTCGTGCCAGGCCAGTATCTTCAACATGCGCGAGCCTGCCGGCATGCAGCCTTTCAAATCGACGAGCAAGGATTTGTCGCAGCCGCGCACGTCGGACGAAACGATGGGGTCGGCGGTGGTTTCGATCAGTTCCGGCTGTGCCCGCGCGGCATCGACGAACAAATTGCGTACGGAATCGATGTCCGCCTCGCGGTCTTTCAGCGAGACCGTAATGTCGAGCATGGAACCGGTCTGAACGGGAACGTTCAAGGCATAGGCGGTCATTCGGCCTTGCAGTTCCGGCATCAGTTCCTGAATCCAGCGCAGGGCCGGCGCATCGTTCGGAATGATGTTCCTGGCGCCCGAACGGCTGCGGCGATAATCCGCTCCGGCGTAATCCTGCAGACTCTGGTCGCTGGTATAGGCATGCACCGAAGTCATCGAAGCGTGTTCGATCGGATATCGATCCGACAGTGTCTTCAGGGCGAGCGCGGTCGCGGTCGTCGAAGCGGAACCCGCTGAAACGATGCGATCCTCGCGTTCGATCTCCTCGTGATTGACCCCGAACAGGATCACGCGATCGATCTCGTCGACGGGCAACATCGACGTGACGACTCTCGCCGCCCCGGCGTCGAGATGAGGCGCGAGATCGGCGGAGGAGCGAAAACGGCCGGTAGCGTCAATGACGAAATCGACCTCGAACACGTCCCAGGGAATCTCGCCGGGCCTTTCGGCCGACATCAGTCGCGTACGCGAGCCCGAACTGACAAGACAATTGTCTTCCAGTTGCACTTCGCCGCTGCGGCCCATTTCCTTGTCGAGCAGATGCCGTAGAATATCGGGCCGGCCGATATCCGAAACCGCGACGACTTCGGAACTCTCGTCCTTGAGCGCAAGTTTGTAGATTTGCCGGCCGACGTGGCCCAGCCCCATCATGCCGATGCGGATTCGGCTCATGTTCCCCTCCGGATAGCTGCCGCGATTTGCACGCGCATTGTAGTGCCACTGGGTTTCAATGCAAGGCGAACACGTCGGAGTTTCCAACCAAAACGAAATGTTATAACATTCCCTCCTTTTGCGTAGCGGCGCTTGGCGCCTGACCGCTGCCACGCGAACAGGTTCGTGCGACCGCCCCGGGCGCGCGAGCAAATTCATTCACTTGGAGATGGGTTATGAATCTTGGAAAACTGTCCTTGCTGGCGGCGGTGTCCTGGCTGGCGGCAACCGCGCCCGCTGTATACGGCGGGCCCGCGGAGGAAGCGCCGGAGGGTATAGAGGAGGTCTTCGTTTTCGGCGACCGCGACAACCAGACTGGCAGCCGGCTGGGGCTGACCATAATGGAATCGCCGGCAACGGTGGAAATCATTGACGGCGATGCGATTCGTGAACGCCTGGATACCAGTGTTTTGGAAGCTGTCACCCGCACCGCCGGTTTTACCAATGACGCGCACCATGCCAATGGTAACCAGAACATCGCCGCCAGGGGCTTTTTTGGCCAGGGGTCTGTTACCAAGTTATTCGATGACGCCAATTACTACAACGCATTCAACACCCTAACCTTTCCCTTCGACACCTGGGGCGTCGAGCGAATAGAGGTACTGAAGGGGCCTTCCTCCGTACTGTACGGCGAAGGCGGCATTGGCGGTGCATACAATGTCATCCCCAAACGGCCAGAGCAGGAACAAAGTGGCGATATGCGTGTGTCTTTTGGTGAAAACAATACCCGTTTCATCGGCGCCAGCCTGACCGGCGGGCTCACCGATAACCTCGCTTACCGTCTGGATTACAGTAACAACCAGTCCGATAACTGGGTGGACAGGGCGGAAAGCGGATCCGAGATGATTTCCGCTTCGCTGTTGTGGCAGGTCACCGAGGATTTTTCGCTGACAGCACGCTACGATCAGGGTGAGCAGGAACCCATGCAATACTCCGGAACCCCACTGGTCGACGGGGAATTTCCCGATGAACTACTGGAAAAAAACTATGATGTCAGCGATGGGGATATCCGCTACAAGGATGGCGCAGCCCGAATAAAAGCTGACTGGAACATCAGTGAACGCCTGAATTTGCAGTCCGAGTATTACAGCATGGACAGCGATCGTTACTGGAGGACGCTGGATTGGTACCGATACGACCGGGCAGCGGGCACGGTCAGGCGCGATTCGCCGCTGGTCATTGCTCACGGCATCGAACATAGCGGCTTTCGCACCAACTTTACGTTTGACGCAGGCGATGCCGCACGCAAACTCAAAACCTCGGCAGGCTTCGAAATCAACGATGTCGCCTTCAAGCGGGGAACCAATTTTGGCGGCGCAAATCCCAATGGCGTCGATTGGAACAATGACCATGATGTCGTCGATGCCTTCAGCTTCATGCCCCGCCGGTTCTCCGACCTCACCGCTGCCATGGACAGAACGGAAATCTTCTCCGATGTCGCCCAGATGGCGGTATTCGCCGAGAGCCAGGTCGGCCTCAGCGAATCGCTGACGCTGGTGCTGGGATTGCGTCATGAGGACGTTGAAACGGACTACAACGATGTCAGCAATCCGCCGATCTTCGTTCAAAACGCGGACGCCCTGACAGGCCGGGCAGGGCTGGTCTTCGATCTGAGCGATTCTTCGGCGCTTTACGCGCAATACTCGACCGGCGCCACCCACCCGAGCAACAGCATCGTGCAGACCAGAAGCCAATATCGGGAAGTGGATTTCACCAGGAGTGAACAATTCGAAGTCGGCATCAAGCAAAGCTCGCTGGACAATCGCTTGCACTGGACCCTGGCCTTGTTTGACATCCTCAAGAATGACCTGGTTGAAGACGATCCGAATTCCCTCAACCCCGATGACCGGATCGTCATTCCGGAGAAGGGCTCCCAAGGGGTGGAGCTCAGCCTGACCTATGCCTTGAGCGAAGCCTTGACCTTGACGGCCAACGGGACTGTCGTGGACCTGGATAGAACTGTTGGCGCCAACGGGGCAACGGTGGAAGCGCCTGAAGAAACCTTCAACCTCGGATTATCCTGGGCTCCACTGGGCAATCTGCAGATACTGGCCGATGCCCGTCATGTCGGCGAGCGTTATCACCCTGTGCTCCCGATTCCCTCCTACACGGTAGTCGATACCTCTGCTCGCTGGCGCTTTAATAATGATCTGTCCGTTGCGTTGCGTATCGACAACCTGTTCGATGAACTATATGCCTCTGCCGCGTATTACTGGAACGACACCTGGCTGACCGGCAGACCGCGCACTCTAAGCCTGAGCCTGGATTATCGCTTCTTTTAAGCTGCCTGTAGAATGCGCTGGCCCGACCCGTACCGTCGGGCCGGCCGTTTGGTATTCTCTGAAAAACTCCATCCGTGGAGTTTTTCATTATCGCAAAACAAAAGCGTGGTTTTGTTTTGCTCCCGAATTCAATGGCTTACGCCATCGAATTCGGCGGCACTTCCATGTGCCGCAGGGAAGCTCTGACTT
>JAJECW010000007.1 GCA_022821865.1 Pseudomonadales bacterium | reverse complement strand
GAGAAGGTGACCGTGAGGATCAACCTCCGCGAGGCCGTGATCAGTTGCAGTGTCGGCAGAACCCACAACACCTGTCTCAATCCCGACTACACCAACCGCAGCATCATGAAGGACCGCGTGATCGTGGGCACCGGCACGGCGACGTTCACGATCAGGAACGACGACCAGTCCCGGGTGATCGTCCGCCCGCCCCCGAAGCCGATCTATCATCATCATATATACGTCCACAGCGATTCCGGTCTGGAAGGCCCCGGGTCCTTGCCCGGTACCGGCGCACCGATTCCCGCGAGGCGGGAGATCAAGGTGCAGCTGGTCAAGAACCCCGCGTACGCGTCCACGATCCAGGGGCCGGTTACCTTTAGGTTTTGCAACTGGAATCATAACAGCGGCACGGCGACACGGGATCACGTTGGTGTCGCCTGGCGTTCAGGCCAGGACTACAGGTTATTTGGTGGTAACGTTATTATGAATGGCCAGTGCCGGGTAAATGTGACAATCGGATCGGATGGGTTTTCCGATCAAAAGTTCGAGATCGAGGTGAGGCAGGATGCGGACGTCGAGCCGGACGAGACGGTGAACTTCACAGTGGAGCTCGTGAACCCGGAGCATGCGAAGACGATAAAAATCCACCCGGGGACCTACACGATCAAGAACGACGACCTGGAGGTCAGGGATCCGGAGGTGACGCTCGAACCCGGTGATGCGGTGAACGAGGGCGGGTTCGCGCGTTTCGGGGTGCGGATCGCCAATCCGCCGGGCACCATCAGCCCGTCGCCGGTCATGCGGCGCATCAACGTCGCGGCGCGGGTGCCCTGGACCAACGAGGTCTGGGAGAACACGATCATCACGAGCGCCAGCGGATCCCCCGCCAGCGACAAAGTATTCTTCGACGTGCCCGCGTACGGCGTGACCGGGGACTACCATCTTTGCGCCTGGGTGCGTCCCGGCAGGTACTACACGGCCGGCGGGACGTCGGGGCGCGCGCCGCCGACGACGACGGACAGCCGACCGACGCTCACCGACAGCAACGGCAACCCCGTCCACAACCCCGCCTACGGGACCCGGTTCAACGTGAACGACGGCACCGCCTCCAGCTGCCCGTCGGGGCACACGGTGCTGGTCCGCGACACGGGGACGGACTTCCAGATGGGCATGGACCAGTCCCGGGCCGAGCAGGTTCCGTCCACTCCGGTCGCCAACCTGCGGGTGGCGGCGGTGGACGCGAACACCGCGAAGGCGACGTGGGACGCGGTTCCGCACGCCACGGGCTACCGGGTGGAGTTCGAGTCCACCAGCGTCCTGGCCGATCAGGCGAATTACGTCCAGCATGCCTCGAACGGCCACACCGGCACGGACTACTCGTTCACCCACAACGCCGCCGAGGCCATGACGCTCACGGTGACCGTGACGCCGGAGTTCCGGGAGGACGGCAGCGTGCAGCAGTTCAACGACCTCGCGGGCCCGGCGACCATCGAGGTGGGGTCGGCCGGAATCGGTGATTCCGACGGAGACGGCGGCGCCGACACCCAGACCAACAACCCGCCGCCCGCCTCCTGCGTGAGCGACGCCCAGTGGGATCAGGTGGCGGGCTATTACGACGCCAACGCGAACAAATCCCCCAACTACGGCGCGAACTGGTACCGCGTGCTGATCGCCTACCGGCTGGCGCGCCCGGAAAAGGCGCTGCCCGCCTGGGAGGGCGCCACGGCGCGGCCGACCGCGGCCTTCACCGCGGAAGAGGCGGAAGAAGGCGAAGAGGTGTGGTCCGGCTGGACCCCGGTGCGCGAAGTGCTGGACTGCCTTGAGGCGGGAAGCGCCCCAGCGCCCGAGCCCGACCCGCCCCCACCGCCGCCCGAGCCCGAACTGAGCCTGTCGGCCGGTTCCGCCGTGGACGAGGGAAGCGGCGCGTCGTTCACGGTCCACGCCGACTCCGCGCCGGGCGCCGACGTGACGGTGAACGTCAGCGTCGCCCAAAGCGGTGACTATCTTGATGCGCCCGGCGCGGGAACCCGCACGGTTACCCTCGCCGCGGGCGCGACCACCGCCAGCCTCACCGTCGCCACGGTAAACGACAGCGTCGACGAGGCCGATGGCTCCGTCAGCGTCAGCCTCGACAGCGGCGCGGGCTACACGGTGGCCTCGTCCCCGAACGACGCGGCGTCGGTTGCCGTGCGCGACGACGACGATCCGCCGCCCGTGGTGGAGCCGCAACTGCCGGACTACAGCGGACTGAAGGCCACGGTGCGGGGGTATGCGGACGAAACCCAGCACGGCCAAGCCCATGTCAACCGCTGGAAGCGCGCGCTGGCCGGGCTGGGCGACCAGGACGCCATCGCCGAAGGCCATACGCCCATGACCGCCGCCGGAGCCCAGGACATGGCGGACGCCTACAGCGCCAGCCGCTGGGACCCGATCGTCGAGGCCCTGACCGAACTGGAGTCGAGAGAAACCGCGGAGCCGGAACCGGAGCCGGACCCCGTCCCGGACCCGATCCCGGAACTGAGCCTGTCGGCGGGCGGCGCCGTGGATGAGGGAACCGGCGCGTCGTTCACGCTCCACGCCGACTCCGCGCCGGCTTCCGACGTGACGGTGAGCGTCAGCGTCGCCCAGAGCGGCGACTACCTGGACGCCCCCGGCGCCGGCACCCGCACCATTACGCTCGCCGCGGGCGCGACAACCGCCAGCCTCACCGTCGCCACGGTGAACGACGGCGCCGACGAGGCCGACGGCTCGGTGAGCGTCAGCCTCGATGCCGGCGCGGGGTACACGGTGGCGTCGTCGAATGCCGCGGCCACGGTGGCGGTGCGAGACGATGACGACCCGCCGCCAGCCCCTTCCTCCTCCTGCGTGAGCGGCAGCCAGTGGAAGAGGGTCTTGGGCTACTACGAGTCCAATGCGGGGAAGGCCCCGAACTACGGAGCGAGCTGGTATCGGGTGCTGATCGCGTACCGGAGCGAGCACACCCACAGGGCGCTGCCGGACTGGACGGGGCCTACCGCCGCGCCGACCGCGGCCTACACGGCGGATGAGGCGGAGGATGGCGAGAAGACGTGGTCGGGCTGGACGCCGGTGCGCGAGGCGCTGGAGTGTCTTGAGGACGCTAATGGCGGCACTTCGACGAGTTCCGTCATCGGCGGAATGCCCAACGCGGGTCAATCCGGCGAAGTCGGAACCGCGAATCCTGACGAGGAAAGGGAGAGGAATCGCTGGAATCCGCTAACCGACCCGGCGGGATTCGAGCCGGATGCGATGCCCGGTTTCACCGCCGGCGCCTGCGTATCCCCGCAACTGCGGTCCGAGGCAGTGGCCCGCGCCAACGAAACCTGGCGCGGCCCGGCCCACGTGGAGCGCTGGCTGCGGGTGGCGCAGACCTTTTCCGGCGGCGCCAACGACGCGACGGTCGTGACCCCCGCCGAGGCGAGTTTCCACGCCGCCGCCGGCCAGCCCGGCTGGCTCCCCGTGGCGGACGCGCTCAGCTGTATGGAACGGCAGTCCCTGCGGGAGGCGCTTGCGCGTTAACAGGACGGAGAGCCGCTCCGGCGCAATGTCGGGGCGGCCATCTCCGAACGGTTCCGAACTGAGCTTGGCTTCGCTGTGAAATTTCGGCTATGGTAGCCGGGAATTTTGTCATCCCGGTCAGGCCGGCATGAGACTGTCCCGATTTTTGCACCGAATTTGCGGTATCGCGGTCTGGCCTTGCCTGCCGGCGTTCGCCCAGCAGGCGCCGCCCGAGCCATTGACGGACCCGATTCCCGAACGCATTGAAGCAGGCGATATCGCCGTGGGCCTTGCGGATTTCGTGCGCCTGCCGCGGCTGCCGGATGCTTCGTCCGTACTGCTCACCACCGATGCCCACGCCCGCATCCAGTATCTCAAGCCTCTCCCCGATGATTCCCGTCGTCTGGCCATCCACGATCTGCGCGGCGCGCTGTATCTCGTCAGCGAGGCGGGCGGCGAAGCCGAGCTGCTGCTGAATCTGCGCGAGCAGGATGTGGATTTCAACGATTCGGTCTTCCCCAATGAAACCGGCTTGCTCGGCGTCGCCTTCCACCCGGATTTCGCCCGCGCCGGCAGTCCCGGCCATGGCAGGTTCTACACCGCCTACAGCGCGACTTCCACCAGCGGCGTCGCGGATTACTTCGAGGAAAACTCCGGCAGCCACGAAAGCGTCATCCGCGAGTGGACCATGGACGACCCCTCGGCCAGTGTTTTCCGCGGAGAATCCCGGGAGATATTCCGCGTCGGCCAGTTCGCCTGGAACCACAATATCGGCAATCTGGAATTCAATCCCGCAGCCCGGCCCGGCGACAGCGATTACGGCATGCTGTACGCCACTCTCGGCGATGGCGGCGGCGCCAATGATCCCAATGAAAACGGCCAGTCCACCGGCGAAGTCCTGTCGTCGATCATTCGCATCGACCCTCTCGGCGGCGAACGGTATGGCGTCCCCCCGGACAATCCCTTCGTGGGAATGGCGGGGTTCGCCCCGGAGATTTGGGCCTGGGGCCTGCGCCACGCCCAGCACTTTTCCTTCGATTCCGATGGGACCATGTACATCAATGACATCGGCCAGACCCAGATCGAGGAGGTCAATATCGGTGTGCCCGGCGCCAATTACGGCTGGCGGCTGCGGGAGGGCACTTTTGCCACGGCATTCGGCATCGGCGGGGTGCGGCCCAATCCGGTGTATTCCAGGCCCGCGGACGAGCAGGATTTTGTGTATCCGGTAGCCCAGTACGATCATGACGAAGGCGCCGCCATCAGCAGCGGCTATGTCTACCGCGGCGCCGCCATCCCGGAGTTGCGGGGCAAGTATGTGTTCGCCGATCTGGTGCGGGGCAGGGTGTTTTACATTGAAACCGAAGGCCTGACGCCGGACCGGCCGGCGCAGATCCGGGAACTGGTGATTCATATCCATGGCGAGGCGGGCAGTATCAATGAAGCCTTCGGCCATGCCAATACCTATGCCCGGGGCATGCGCGCCGACCTGCGGCTCGGCATCGACTCCCGGGGAGAACTGTACGCCCTCACCAAGGGCGACGGCTGGGTGCGGAAGTTTGTTCCCCTGGATTGAAAAGTGATTTGAGGAAAGGGGCAGGCAAACCGCCATGGCAAAAGACCAGACACACACCATTGGCTGGGCCGACTTCGAAAAGGTCGAGATTCGCATTGGCACGGTGATTTCAGCCGATGAGTTTCCCGAGGCGCGCAAGCCGGCGTATATCCTGCGGGTGGATTTTGGCCCGGAAGTCGGCGTGCTCAAATCGAGCGCGCGGATTACCGACCTGTATGCCCGGGAAGAACTCGTTGGCCGGCAGGTCGTTGCGGTGACCAATTTTCCGCCAAAACAGATCGGACCGATCATGTCGGAATGCCTGGTGACGGGCTTCCACCGTCCCGACGGCGCCGTGGTGCTGGCAAGACCCGAACGCCCGGTGCCCAATGGTTCCCGACTTGCGTGAATTGACCAAAATCACCGCCATGTCCCTGCTTGAGAATTTTGAACGCTATCCATTGACTTTCGGTCCTACCCCCATTGAAGCACTGCCGCGGCTGTCCGAGGTCCTGGGCGGAAGGGTGGAAATCTGGGCCAAGCGCGAGGATTGCAATTCCGGCCTTGCCCTTGGCGGCAACAAGCTGCGCAAGCTCGAATATCTGGTGCCCGATATTCTCGCCAGCGGCGCCGACACCCTGGTGACCATCGGCGGCGTGCAGTCCAACCACACCCGGCTGGTGGCGGCCACTGCCGCCAAACTCGGCCTGAAATGCCGCCTCGTCCAGGAAAGCTGGGTTCCCGTGGAGGACGCGGTCTACGACCGGGTGGGCAATATCCTGCTGTCCCGTCTCATGGGGGCGGATTCACGCATTGTGGATGACGGCTTCGACATCGGCATCCGCAGTTCCTGGCGGGAAGCCATGCAGGAGGTTCGCAAAGCCGGCGGCGTGCCCTACGGCATTCCCGCCGGAGCTTCGGAACACCGCCTTGGCGGGCTGGGCTATGTGGGATTCGCCGAGGAAGTGCGCGCCCAGGAGGCCGAACTCGGATTCCGCTTCGACTGCATCGTCGTCTGCGTGGTCACCGGCTCAACCCAGGCCGGCATGATCGTGGGCTTCAAGCCCGACGGCCGCGCTGATCAGGTCATCGGTATCGATGCTTCGGGAACCTTCGGGAAGACCCGCAACCAGGTGGCCCGAATCGCCCGCAAGACGGCGAAACTCATCGGAATCGATGAAAAAATCTCCGACACAGACATCCGTATCAATCCCGATTACGCCTATCCGGCCTATGGCGTGCCCAGCGCCGAAACCGACGCGGCCATACGGCTTGCGGCCCGCACCGAAGGCATGATTACCGACCCGGTCTATGAGGGAAAATCCATGCAGGGCATGATTGATCTGGTCAAGCGGGGCTTTTTTCTGCTCGGCGCCAGAATCCTCTATGTCCATCTCGGCGGCGTTCCCGCCATCAATGGCTACAGTTACCGCTACCGGCAAGCCTGACGGGATGGGATGAAGCAGCTCTCAGAGTAACCACGTCATTCTGCGTGTAGCGAAGCGAAGTCGCAGAATCTCGGGCGGTGAGCCCGGCAAGGAGATTCTGCGACTGTGCGCAGAATGACGGAATCCCCGGGCAGAATGCTGTGTTAGGATGGGCCGCAGGCTACCCAACCCTGCGGAGGCAAGGCGAGCCATGCAACGCAGGAAATTCCTGAAGTACGGTGGCGCCGTATCCGCTTCCGCTTTTTCCGTATTGGCGGGCGGCAGGCTCATCGCGGCGGAAAACTGGGGCGGTGGCGAAATCAGCCATCTCATTCCCCTGGCGAGCCACGACCGAATCCTGCTCAAGGCTTCCTTTGCCGGCTCCCGGCGCAATCCGGTGCTTCGCATCGGCTCCCGGGAAATTCCCGGCCGACCCGGCGATACCCTCGGGCGATTCTGGTCGTTCACCGCCAACGGCCTGGAAAGCGCCCGGGAATACGAGCTGCAACTGCGCGAAGGCGGCACGGCGCTGGTCGAGCCCTGGCCCCTGCGCACGGCGCCGGCGCCGGATGTGGACGCCGGCCGCTTCCGCATGCTCGTCTACACCTGCGCCGGCGGCCCCGATGACGCCATCACCGAAAACGGCGTCTGGCGCTATCTGCCGGTGAGCACGCGCCGCCGCATGCTGCGGCGCGGCCTGCAATTCAATCCCGACCTTGCCGTGGGCATCGGCGACCAGGTGTACTGGGACCAGACCATCGCCCGGCGCTGGAACAGCGAGGCGGCCCAAAGGTCACGGGAATTCATCTGGGGCAAGTACGGCAGTTTTGATGAAGACCTGCCGGTATTCGGCTCAGCCAATGAAACCACCCTCACCGGCTGTCTCGATGAGCAGCTTGGCGCGCTCTATGCCACGGATTTCCGTTCGGTGCCATTGATTCTCAGCCAGGACGACCACGATTACTTCGAAAACGACGAGGGCACCGACGAGGTTTTCACCTTTCCGCCGCGCAATTTCACCGCTCGGCTTGGCCGCGCCCAGCAGTTGCTGTACTTTCCCGAATACCTGCCCGAAGCCAACCGCCCCAACCATCTCGCCGGCGCCCGCAGCGATGGCTATAGTGAGTCCTACGGCTCGTACCGCTGGGGCAATTTGCTGGAATTGCTGCTCTATGACTGCCGCCGTTTCATTTCCGTGGCCGGGCCCACCAGCGTTTTCGTCGAACAGCAGGCCGAGCGCTGGCTGGCGCGGCGCACCGCCGACGAGGCCGCCGTCCGGCATCTGATTCATATCCCCTCAACCCCCATGGGCTGGACCGCCGGCAAATGGGGCGAATGGTATCCGGATTTTCTCCAGCCGGACGGCGCGCTCGGGATCGAAAACCCGAAGCCCTACTGGCAGAGCGGCTGGTTCTCACAGCACCAGCGGATACTTTCCTCGATTGCGGGCCAGGACGAGCGCATTGCGCTGATGATCTCGGGCGACCTGCACGCCATCGGCTCGGGAATGATCCACCGCAGCGGCGGCGCGAACTTCGACACACCGGTGCAGACCGTCCTCGCCGGCCCCATCAGCACGGGCACAGGCTGGCCGAGCGGAGCCCGCGGCATCGAACCCACGGTGCCGGTTGATCTCGAAGTCGAGGAGCGCGTCAAGCCCCTGGAGCAGAACGGGTTCACGATTGTTGACGTGGACCCGGACAGTATCGAGGTCCGGCAATTCACCTGGCTGCCGGAAATGGGACTCGACGCCATCGATAACCTGCAGCCTTTCTCCATTTTCCGACTGAGGCGAAACGCATGATCAACTTCTACACCAATGCCATGTCCCGGGGGCGCATCGCCCACTGGATGCTCGAAGAACTCGGCGAGCCATACGCGACCCATTGGGTCGAATACGGCGAAGCCATGAAATCCGCTGAATACCTTGGCATCAATCCCATGGGCAAGGTGCCGGCCCTGGTCCATGACGGCGCCAGGATCACCGAATGCGCCGCCATCGTCACCTATCTGGCCGCGGTGTTCCCGGAAAAGGGCCTGATTCCCTCGCAACCCGCTGCGTTGGCGAACTTCTACCGCTGGATGTTTTTCGCCGCCGGCCCGGTGGAGCAGGCGACCACAAGCAAATCCATGAACTGGGAAGTCACCGAAAAAAACAGGCCCATGCTCGGTTTTGGCTGTCTTGACGATACCCTGGGCACGGTCGAGACTGCCTTGGTCGATGGTCCCTGGATCTGCGGGGGGCAATTCACCGCGGTGGATGTGTATCTCGGTTCGCAGGTGCTTTGGGGAATGCAGTTCGGCACCATGGAAAAGCGCCCGGTCTTCGAACAGTATGCGGAACGCTGCCGGGCCCGGGCCGCCTGGCAGAGCGCTGACGCGATCAACAACCGGCAGATGCCCGAAAATCCGCCGGGCTGATGGTTCCCATGGCGGCAGGCTCCTGATGTCCGGCGGCGAGACCGAACTCGGCGAATTGCTCGCGGACCTTGCGCCGGAATTGCTGCCGGAAGAGTATGTATTCTGCACCCTGCCGGGGCGAAAGCCCGCGCCGGAGTTGTCGGCGCTGGCGACTTTTCAGGAGAAGGAGGGCCTGAGCGTGGTGCTTGAGCGTTCCGAGGCCCTGCGTCTCGGCTTTGATCCTGGCGTGGTCATGCGCTGCATCAGCCTCGGCGCGCATTCCTCGCTTGAGGCGGTGGGCTTGACCGCGGCGGTGGCGGGCCGGCTCGCCGGGCTTGGCATCAGCGCCAATGTGATTGCGGCGTATTTTCACGACCATGTTCTTGTTCCCGCGGAGCGGGCGGAGGAGGCGCTGGAGACCCTGCTTGCCATGCGCCCGGAATCTGGAGAGGCGAACCGGAGAAAGCGAACATGAAGATTCGGTTGTTTTGGCTTGCGCCGCTATTGCTCGGCGCCGCGCTATCCCATGCCCGGGAGACCCTGACCGTGGAAGGTCTCGACCAGCCCGTGGAGATTCTCAAGGATCGATGGGGCATATCCCATATCTATGCTGAAACCGAACACGACCTGTTCTTCGCCCAGGGCTATAACGCGGCCCGGGACCGGCTGTTCCAGTTCGAGATCTGGCGCGCCCGGGCTACCGGAACCACCGCGGAAATCCTGGGCCCCCGGGCGGTCCCCCGGGATCACGGCACGCGGCTGTTCCAGTTCCGCGGCCAGATGGACTCCGAGATGAACCACTATCATCCCCGGGGCGTTGACATCATCACCGCCTTCGTCCACGGCGTGAACGCCTATATCGACGAAGCCCTGCAGGATCCGGACGCACTGCCGCTCCCCTTTCATCTGCTTGACATACAACCAAAGCACTGGACTCCGGAAGTGGTCATTTCACGCCACCAGGGCCTGCTCGGCAATATCGGCCAGGAGTTGCGAATCGGGCGGGCGGTTTGTCTCATCGGCGAGGAGGCGGTCAAGGAGTTGCAATACTTCCATCCACACGAGCCGGACCTGTCCCTTGACCCCATGATCGACTGCGATTCCCTGCTCGAAAATGACATTCTCGGCCTGTACAACGCCTACCGCGGCGCGATTCGTTTCGAGCCCGATGACATCGTGCTCGCCGAACACCGGGCCAGCGGTGATGCCTTCCGGCAACTCGCCGCGGTACTGCGGGAGGAAGAGCGCGAGCTGAACCAGCGCTCCATCGACGATATCGGCAGCAATAACTGGGTGGTCAGCGGCGACCTGACCCAGGACGGCTGGCCGATGATGATCAACGATCCCCATCGCGCCCAGTCTGTGCCTTCGCTGCGCTACTGGGCGCATCTGGTGGGCCCGGGCTGGAATGTCATCGGCGGCGGCGAGCCCGAGATTCCGGGCATTTCCATCGGCCACAATGAATACGGCGCCTGGGGGCTGACGGTCTTCAACACCGACGGCGAGGATCTGCTGGTTTACCAGACCCATCCCGACAATCCCGGCCAGTACCGCTTCCAGGATCGCTGGGAAACCATGACCGTGATTCGCGAAAGCATTCCGGTCAAGGACGGCGACCCGGTCACCGTCGAACTGAAGTACACCCGCCACGGCCCGGTCACCTTCGAGGACCGCGAGCGCAATCTCGCCTACGCCGTGCGCCCGGCCTGGATGGAGTTCGGCGGCGCGCCCTATCTCGCCTCCCTGCGCATGAACCAATCCCGCAACTGGGAAGAATTCCGGGAAGCGTCCCATTACAGCAATATTCCCGGCGAGAACATGATCTGGGCCGACCGCGACGGCAATATCGGCTGGCAGGCGGTGGGCATCGCCCCCATCCGGCGCGGCTTCAGCGGCCTGGTGCCGGTGCCCGGCGATGGCCGCTTCGAGTGGGACGGCTATCTGCCCATCAAGGCCAAGCCGCACGAATACAACCCGTCCCGGGGCTATATCGAAACTTCCAACAGCAACTACACACCGCCGGACTATCCCTATCTCGACGCCATCGCCTACACCTGGACCGACCCCTACCGCTGGGCTCGGGGCTCGGAAGTACTGGCCTCGGGCCGCAAGTTCAACATGATGGACATGATCGAACTGCAGCATGACTACCTGTCGATTCCCGCCCGCACCCTGGTGCCCATGCTGCGAACCTTGCGCGCCGCTGACGAGCGGGTGGAACAGGCTCGCCGGCGCCTGCTCGACTGGGATTTCACACTCGATGCGGATTCCGTGGAAGCGGGAATCTATGTGGCTTTCGAGCGGCAACTGCTCAATGACATCGAACAGCTCAAGGTGCCGCAGCCGGCCCGGCCCCTGCTCGGCATCGGCATGAAAACCATGATCGACATGCTGCTCGCCCCGGATGGCGATTTTGGCGGGGACCCCATCGCCGGGCGCGACGCCTTCCTGCTCGATGCCCTGGCGACAGCGGTGGAAACCCTCGGCAACCGGTTTGGCAGTAACATGGAAGACTGGGTCTACGGCCAGGAAGACTACAAGCACGCCCTCATTCGCCACCCCCTGGCTCCCGCGGTGAATGAGGACATGCGCCAGCGGCTCAATGTGGGCCCGCTGCCCAGGGGCGGCAATGGTTACACCCTGGGCAACACCGGCGGCGGCGACAACCAGACCAGCGGCGCCTCCTTCCGCATTTTTGTCGACACCCGGGATTGGGACAACACCCTGGGCATGAACACCCCGGGACAGGTTGGCGACCCGGACAGTCCGCTGTACGATAACCTTTTCGAGTTGTGGGCGAACGACCGGGCATTCCCGGCATTTTTCTCCCGAGAGAAAATCGAATCGGTGCTGTACGAGACACTCGTACTGCAACCCCCGAACTGATGAGGCAAAGAATATGGACAAGTTGGACAAAGACGGCGTCAGACTGCCGATCAAGATCGATACCACTTCAAACGGCGAGTTCGAGCCCGTCCCGCTCTCCCGCGCCAATGTCCGGGGCAACCGCCTGGCGCTCGAGCGGGCGGACGAATTCTCCCGGCGCAAGGGTCAGACCCGGCGCAAGTTCCTGGTATCCGCCTGCGGCGCCGCGAGCACGCTCATGGCCATCAATGCCGCCAACGCCGCGGCCAACAAGCGCGGCGGCTTTTTCGACTTGCGCGACGAGAGCGCCCTCGACGAGGCCTCGGCCCTGGCGGAAGTCGGCGGCGATGAGTTCATTTTCGATGTGCAGGGGCATTATGTGAACCCCGAAGGCGACTGGCTCGGGCGCCTGCCGCCGAACGCAAGGCCGTATTCCGGATTCGAGAAGGCTTCCTGCGAACTCGCCGATGGCCCCGGCGACCGCGCCTACCTCGATTGCCTGAGCGAAAGCGAGTTCATCAAGGATGTCTTTCTCGACAGCGACACCGACATCATGGTGCTGTCCTTCGTTCCCTCCACCCGGGAGAACGAGCCCGTTACCATTGAAGATGCCGACATGACCCGGCAGATCGTCGCCGAACTCGAAGGCAGCAAGCGCCTGATGATCCACGGCCGGGTCAATCCCAATCAGGACGGCGACCTTGAAGCCATGGACGAGCTTGCCGAAAACTGGAACATCTCGGCCTTCAAGACCTATACCCAGTACGGCCCCGGCGGGGTGGGCTACTTCCTCCACGACGACGTGGGGATGGCGATGATCGAGCGTGCCCGGCGGCTCGGCGTGCGCAATATCTGCATCCACAAGGGCCTGCCGTTCGGGCCGCGGTCCTACGAGCACAGCCAGTGCTCGGATATCGGCATCGTCGCGAAGATGTATCCCGACATGAACTTCCTGATCTACCACTCGGGATTCGTCACCGGCGTGCGCGAGCGGGAATTCGTCGACGGCGCCGGCCGCGACGGCATCGACACCCTGATTCAGTCGCTGATCGATAACGAAGTGGGCCAGAATTCCAACGTCTACGCCGAACTCGGCAGCACCTGGCGCTACCTGATGCGCGACCCGGACAACGCCGCCCACGCCATGGGCAAGCTCCTGCGCTACTGTGGCGAGAACAATGTGCTCTGGGGCACCGACTCCATCTGGTATGGCTCGCCCCAGGACCAGATCCAGGCGTTCCGCAGTTTCCAGATCAGCGAGGAATACCAGGAACGCTACGGCTATCCGGCGATCACCGACGAAATCCGCCGCAGGATTTTCGGCCTCAACGCCGCCGGCCCTTACGGCATCGCCGAATCCGAAATCCGCTCCCTGGCGGCGAACGACCGTGTGGCCAATGAAAAACTGGCCTACCAGGAAGATCCCCAACCCAGCTTTCTCACCTACGGCCCCAAAACCCGCCGGGAATTTTTGAACTTTCTGGCTAATGGAGGGTGAGGCCCGTTCCACCACCAGGAGATACCACATGTCAAAGAAACTACTTATTCTCCCAGGAATCCTGCTGATGACCATTACAACCCATGCCCTGGAAGAAATTGATCCAGCTTTGGCCGAAATCACCAATTTCCGCCAGTACAGCGACACTTTCGCCAGCGCCGGACAGCCCACCCGGGAACAATTCGAGGCAATCGCCGGCAACGGCTTCGAGCGCGTCGTCTATATCGCCTTCACCAACAACCAGAACGCCCTGCCCGATGCGGATATCGTGGTGAAGGGTCTCGGCATGGAATACATGCAGATTCCGGTGGATTTCGACAATCCCCGCCCCGGTGAATACTACGCCTTCGCCGATTCCATGGCCCGCAACGAAGGCCGCAAGACCCTGCTCCACTGCCAGGTCAACGCCCGCGCCACGGCGTTCAGCTTCCTCTACCGCGTACTGAACGAGGACGTGCCCATGGCCGAGGCCAAGGCCGACATGAACAGCGTCTGGCAACCCAACCAAGTATGGCGCGACTTCATCTTCGAAGTCCTCGACCAGAACGGCGTGGACCCCAACTGCGAGACCTGCGATTGGACCCCGCCCCCACCGCGGCAGTAATGGCAAGGGGGAACATTGCCGCGGATTCGCTTTGACTCATCTGTGTTTTCCAAATATCCTCGGTAGCCCTGAAACCGATGCCGGGAGCAAGAAAATGATTCGAAAGTCCGTTTCAAGCATGATGTTTGTCGCGACACTGGCGTTTTCCGCCTTCTCCGCGCAGGTTCTGGCCCAGGCTGCGGAGTCTGTGGAGCCGTTCAAGGTCGGCACCTTCGCGGTGGACAATACGCCATTCGTTGGCCTGGTTGTGCGCGACGATTCCCTGATCGTCGATCTCGCCGCCGCCAACCGCGCCATGCAAGTGCAATGGCAGTACAGCGATATGGAAATGCCCGAGGATATGCTGGGGCTGATCGAGCAGTACGAGTACGGCCTCAAGTACCGGCTCTATGAACTCATGAACTGGCTGGTTGGGGAAGAATTGCTCGGCAACGAAACCGCCTATGTGCATGATGTGGATTCCGTGGACATCATGGCGCCCATCCAGTACCCCAGCAAGATCATGAATGCCGCGGTGAACTTCTATACCCACGCCTGCGAGGGATGCACTCCCGAGCAACTCGCGGAACGCACCCGCCAGCGCCAGGAGAACCGCGGCGTGCCCTACCTGTTCCTCAAGCCCACCCGCGGCGCGGTAATCGGCCACGGTGAAGACATCGTCATGCCTTTCGGGCGCGACGAGATCGAATACGAAGTGGAAATGGCCATCGTTTTCGGCAGGACCGGCAAGTACATTTCCGCCACCCGCGCCTACGATCACGTATTCGGCTACATGGTCGCCATGGATGTCTCCGACCGCGGCGGACGTCCTCCGGGCGGCTATGGTTCGGGCCAGGACTGGTTTGTCGGCAAGGGCCACGACACATTCGCCCCGCACGGCCCGTGGATCGTGCCCAAGGAGTTTTACGGCGACCCCATGGAGCGACTGCACCAGATCACCGTGATCGATGGCGTCACCGTACAGGAGGCCCAGGCCGGGGACATGATTCACAATATCCCTGAACTGATCGAATACGCCTCGTCCCTGATTACCGTTTTCCCCGGTGACGTGCTGCAAAGCGGCACCTCCGGCGGCACCGGCGCGGGCCGGGTACAGCGGGCCACCGGCTCCGGCTATCTGGTGGACGGCGAGAACATCAGGGCGAGCATCGAGGGAATCGGCACCCTGACTCACACCATCGTCGCCGAGCGGGACATTCCCGCCGACCTGTCCGGCGCGCAATTGCCGCCGACAGCCGACTACCGCGACCGCTAGGAGCCTGCGCCGTAGGAATTCGCGAAAGCGAAAATTCGCTATCGCCACGCCCCCGGCCGGTCGATTGAGGCGAATATTGGTGAATATGCAACGAAATCGAGCGCCCGGGGGCGTGGACGGGAGCGGATTTGCAGCCGTGAATTCCTACGGCGCAGGCTCCTAGATCTGGTCGCAAGCAGTACCCGACAGGCGCCGGCCGGGTGATCCCGGCCGGCGCCTTTTCCTGACGGGCCAGGCGTCCATTTGAGGAAACCGGCCCAAGCTACTATTATTCTTCTCCCACGCGACCTCATCCAAACCCACAAGGGATCTGCCATGCGCCGCGAGCCGAACATGCCCGCGAACTACGAGTATCAACCCACGGAAAGGGAACAGGCCTTTCTGGGGTCCATCGCAAACAGCAAATACGATCGCCAGATCGTCACGGGTCTGAGCAAGTTCATTCAGCATAAAGTCCCCGAGGACATGAAGCGCTTCTATAGCGAGGGTGAACTTGCCGCGCTGTCGAGCTTCAAGAGCAGCGCCCGGGATATCGAAGCGCGCATGCCGGTCAAGATCACGCGCCACTACTTCGAGATGGCGCGGAACAGCGAAGCCCTGCAAGCCCTGGTCAAGGCAAGCCCCAAGGAAACCATGGATCTCGCCGGCGAGCCGGACCCGGGCCGGCAAATGGACTACAGCCCCGTGGAGGGCCTGATCCACAAGTACGAGCTCGGCCTCATCTATGTGGCCTCGACCTGTTCGGCGCATTGCCGCTTCTGCTACCGCGAGGAATTGATCGCCCGCAAGACCGTCAGGAGGCCCGATGGCAGTGCGGCGCCCAAAGGGCTTGCCAGCATTCCCGAACTGGTGGCCTATATCCGCGAACACAACCGGCTGGTGGCGGAAAACGGCGGCCGCCATCCCGCAACGGGCCGCGTTGCCCTGCGGGAAATTCTCATGTCCGGCGGCGACCCCCTGGTGCTCAACAATCGCAAGATCGGCGCCTGGCTCGCTGCCCTCGCCGAGGCCGGCATCGATTCCATCCGCATCGGCACCAAGGAGCTTGCCTTCTTTCCCGACCGGATCGACGACACCTTCCTCGCCATGCTCGACAGCTTCCATGAAAGCTATCCACACGTGCAGTTGCGAATGGTGCTGCACTTCAACCATCCCGATGAGTTTCTGCTGAAGGCCGCCGGCGGCCACTGGCGTGAAAATGCTGCGGGAACGCCGCTGTGGCGGGAGAACACCAGGCGCGCCGTGGAGGCGCTGCGCCGCCGCCACTGGGTCTCCCTGAGCAACCAGACTCCGATCATCCGCGGCATCAACGACGACGCGGAAACACTACGGGAGCTGCAGCGGGAACTGAAGCGGGCGGGGGTGGAAAACCACTATTTCTTCTGCGGCCGCGACATCATCGGGCACAAGGCCTTCAATGTGCCCATCGAGGAAGCCTGGCGCATTCTCAACGAATCACAGAAGGGGCTGTCCGGCATCGAGGCCCAGGCGCGCCTGGTGCTGAGTCATTTCAAGGGCAAGATCGAAGTGGTGGCGGTGGTCGACGACGCTCCCCGGGCAATCGCCGGGGCGGAAGATGGATTCGTGATTTTCAAGTTGATCCGCAGCCCCGCCGATGCGGCCGGCCGCTCGAAAATCAGCATTGTCCGGCGGCGCCAACGGGCGGTCTGGATCGACGCCTACGCTGATCGCATGATCTACGATGGCGCGGAGATTTTCCCCCGCAACGCCCGGGCGCCAGCCAATCCCGAACGCCTGCTCGGTTCCGTCGTCAATGCCTGACTGATCCAGGAGCCTGTGCCGCAGGAATTCACGGCTGCAAATTCGCTTTCGCGCATTCCTGCGGCGCAGGCTCCCGAGAGGATTGCGGCATGAGAAAATTCGGGAGCAAAACAAAACCACGCTTTTGTTTTGCGATAATGAAAAATTCCAGGGAGGGAATTTTTCAGAGAATACCTAGATCCCAGGCGTTCCGTACTGGCCCGGACACCCGCATTTCTTCAAGATTGGTCACGTACACGGTTTCGTTCAATCGATAGGATTGCTCCCCCGGACAGACCACCGTAACTCCGCTCAGGCCCAGTTCCTCCCGCGCCACGCGCATCGAGGGCGTGAGCTTTGGCGCGGAGGAATATTTGAACTCAAATGCCTCCGGATTCTGCCCGCGGGTAACAAGCAAATCGATTTCCGCTCGCGAGTGCTTCGCCCAGAAGAAGCAGTCTTCCGGAGAAGCTTCCAGAATGCGTATCGTTTCCTCAAGGGCGAATCCTTCCCAGGAAGCGCCGAGGGAAGGATGCCGTCCAAGCGCTTCGGTGTTTTCGACTCCAAGGAAATAGTGCAGCAAACCGCTGTCACGGAAATACAGCTTGGGGGATTTCACCTGTCTCTTGCCGATATTGGCAAACCAGGGATGCAACAGGCGCACCATGAAGGCACCCGCGAGAATATCTATGTATCGGCGAACCGTGGGCTGCGAAACGTCAAGCGACCGCGCAAGGTCGGAAAAATTGAGCACTTTGCCATGCAGGTGGGACAACATTGTCCAAAGTCTTCGCATTTGCACGGGATTGAAATCTATCCCGAGCGCGGGGATGTCTCTCTCAAGCAGATTTGCGACGTAATGTCTGCGCCAAGTCATGCTGTCCGCGTCGCTTCCGGCCAGAAAAGACAGCGGAAACCCGCCGCGGAGCCAAAGACGTTCGGAATTTTCGACTTCACCGAAAGTGAACGGCGTCAATTCGAGATAGCCGATTCTGCCGGCGAGCGATTCGGAGGACTGGCGTATCAATTCCCGGGAAGCGCTGCCCAGGACGAGATACTTCTGCATGAGCGGGCGGCGGTCGAGCAATACCCGCAGCAAGGGGAACAACTCGGGAATCCGTTGTATCTCGTCGATGACGACCAGCCCTTCAAGTCCCTCCAGCGCGAGTTTCGGCTCTGAAAGCCGGTTGAGGTCTAACGGATCCTCAAGATCAAAGTAATGCACTTGCCCAGCGCCTGTTCGAGCGATGTAGTCGCGCGCCAGCGTCGTCTTGCCGCATTGCCGCGGCCCAAGCAGGCCCACCATCGGATGGGTGCGAAACAAGGCGTCGATTTGCGCCAGATAACTTGAGTGCCGCATATTTACCTGGAAAATTTTAATTCAGACTTTGAATTTTCCAAGTAAAACTCGCGCAGGTCAAGTGGGAATGGGTGTCCTTTCGTTCAAGGCAGCGCCAGGGCCATCAGGCGTTCCGCTTCTCCGCCTGGTCCTCCGCCGAGCGCGAACACGATGTATTGCTTGCCGCCGGCCAGATAGGTGATGGGCGCCGCGTGGAAGCGCGCCGGCAATTGCAGCCACCACAATTCCTCTCCGGTGTCCTTGTCGTATACGCCGAGGCGATTGGTCTCGAAGCCCTGTCCGATGAAAAGCAGCGTTTTGGTGAGCAGCGGCCCGCCCAATTTCTCGAAATTGCCCATCGGCGCCAGCTCGAGGCCTTGCAGGTCGGGATGGTCGGTGGGCCCGGTTCCGACCGGCACATGCCAGAGCTTTTCGCCCCGGTTCATGTCGAAGGCGACCAGTTGCGAGTAGGGCGGTTTGAACAGCGGCAGGCCGCGCGGCCCGCTCAATTGGCGAACCTGCGGCCGAATCGTCAGATCGGAATCCGGCGTCTCCGGCGGGTTGATGTTCACGGTGGAAAAATGCGCCCAACTGGGCACGAACAAGCGATTCGTTTCCGGGTCGAAGGCGGCGCCCCACCAGTTCGCGCCGCCGCTCCAGCCGGGGCGGATGATATTGTCGCCGGGCGCCGGCGGGGTATACAGCGGGCCGCTATGGTATTGACTGAAAATCTCCAGCGCTTCCGCTCTCAGTTCCGGCGTGAAGTCGATGAGGTCGTCTTCGGTGGCGCCGTTGGTGAGAAACAGCGGCGGCCGGGTCGGATAAGGCTGGGTTGGCGAAGTATATTCGCCCGCAACCGTCGAGGCTGGAACCGCTCTTTCTTCGATGGGCCATACCGGCTCGCCGGTTTCACGATCGAAGACGAAGGTAAAACCCTGTTTGGTGATTTGCGCCACCGCCTTGACCGGACGGCCGTCGACCACGATGTCGATGAGGTTCGGCGCGGCCGGTGGATCGTAGTCCCACACCGAGTGGTGCACGAACTGGAAATGCCATGCCCGTTCGCCGCTGGCGGCATGCAAGGCCACCAGGGAATTGGAGAACAGGTTGTCGCCGAGGCGGTGGCCGCCGTAGTAGTCGGGCACCGCCGTTCCGACCGGCAGATAGACCAGGCCCAGTTCTTCGTCGGCGCTCATCAGGGTCCAGACATTGGCGCCGCCGGTGTATTCCCAGGCGTCGTCTGGCCAGCTATCGGCGCCGAACTCTCCGGGATGGGGAATCGTATGAAAGATCCAGAGCATCTCGCCCGTGCGCGCATCGAATCCGCGCACATGACCGGGCGGCGCCTCGCGAAAGTCGGTTCCTTCCGTCATGGCCGAACCCACCACGACGACATCGCCGACGACGACGGGCGGGGAGCTCACGGCATAGAGCGAGGCATCGATGGTTCTGCCGAGACCGCGTTTGAGATCGATGCGCCCGCCGCGGCCAAAGGCGGGGTCGGGCCTGCCGGTCGCCGGGTCGATGGATAACAGGAAAGTGCGGCCCCCGGCGTAGAACAGCCGTTCCTGCGCGCCATCGGTCCAGTACGAAAGACCCCGCGTCATGAATCCATGCACCGCGGGCCGCCCATCGAGATACAGCACCGGATCGAAACTCCAGAGCGTTTCCCCGGAAGCCGGATCGATGGCGGCGACCTGGCCGAGCGAGGTCGTCGTGTACAACACGCCGTTCACCATCAGCGGCGTCACTTCATAGGCGTAAGTCCGGAACGAACCGCGGTTTTGAATGACGTCGTTGTTTTCCCGCAGCGCCTGGTCCACGGAATCCCAGGTCCAGGCGACTTGCAGGCGTTGCACGTTGTCCGCGTTGATCTGATCGAGCGGCGAGTATTTCGTGTGGGCGGCGTCGCCTCCATAGCTGCGCCATTCGCCGTCCGAGGCTCCCTGTTGCGCTGAAGCGCCGTTGACGGAAAGGCAAGACGCCAGTAGCAAAGGCAGATAATTTTTCATGGCAAACCCAACACAACCATTTCCGGCGGCGATCCGAGCATGGTAACCGCCACATGTTGCCGGCCGTCGACGCGAAAAGTCACCGGCGGGCCGATCGGCTGCGCCGGCAGCGCCACCTGGGCGATCGTCGCGCCGGTTTGCTTGTCGCGCGCCACCAGCGGGTAACTGCCTTCCGTATCGGGCGTTCTCTGCGCCGAGATCAGCAGGGTCTTCGTCACCAGCACCTGATCCCAGCCGTTGCCGAGCGGAGGCAGGTCCAGGCCCGCGAGAAGCGGGTGGTTCAGCACGCCGGGGGCTCCCGGTCCGTTCGGTACCTGCCACAGGATTTCGCCGGCGTTCATGTCGATCGCCGTAATCTGCCCATAAGGAGGCTTGATCAGGGGCAGGCCCCGCGGGCGCAGATTCGTGGTGACGTTGCGCACGTAGTTCAAGGTAGCGTCATCCGCTTCCGGCACCGCCAATCCGGAGCGGCTCGGCGTGGCGACCGAGGGGATGTAAAGGATGCCCGTTTCCGGGTCGACCGCTGCGCCCATCCAGTTGGCGCCGCCGATGTATCCGGGCACGTGAATCGTGCCGAAACTGGTTTCGGTTGGGAGCGAAGGCGGCGTGAAAATCGGCCCGTAGCGATGTTGTTCGAGCATTGCGACGGCGGCTTCGCGCAGCTCCGGCGTGAAATCGATGAGGTCGTCCACGCTCAGATTCTGGCGTTCGAACGGCGGCGGTTTGCTCGGAAAGGGCTGGGTGGGCGATGCGCGTTCCCCCGGCACGTCGGATGCGGGAACCGGCCGTTCCTCGATGGGCCATACCGGTTCGCCCGTGATGCGATCGAAGGTGAACACGAATCCGTGCTTGGTTACCTGGGCGACAGCCTTGACGGGCTCGCCGTCCACGGTGATGTCGATCAGATTCGGCGCCGCCGGCAGGTCGTAATCCCAAAGGTCATGATGCACGAACTGGAAATGCCACAGCCGCTCGCCGGTGCTCGCGTCCAGCGCCACCAGGCTGTTGCCGAAAAGATTGTCCCCGAGCCGATGTCCGCCGTAGTTGTCGTTGGTGGGGGAACCGATCGGCAGATAGACGATGCCCGCCTCGACATCGGCGCTCATCAGCGTCCAGACATTGGCGTGGCCGCTATACTCCCAGGAACCGTCTTCCCAGGTTTCGTTGCCGAGTTCCCCGGGCTGGGGAACGGTGTGGAAAGTCCATAGCAATTCGCCGGTGTTGACATCGAAGCCGCGCACATGACCCGGCGGCATTTCCTTGTAGTCGGGCTGGTCCGATATCGCCGACCCCACCACGATGACATCGCCCACGATGATCGGCGCCGACGTGACCGAGTAATTTATCGGCGCCTGACGCCGCGCCCGGGGGATGCCGGCGATCAGGTCCACCCTGCCGCCATCGCCGAATCCGGGAATCGGTTCGCCGGTTTCGGCATCGACTTCAATCAGATAGCCGTCGCCGGTTCCCCATACGACCCGGGCTCTTTCGCCATCGGACCAATACGCCAGGCCGCGGTTGCTGAAGCCCAGCATCATGATGGGAATGCCCGAGGCATAGCTGCGTGGGTCGTAGGTCCACAGGGTTTCGCCGCTGTCCGCATCCACGGCGGCGGCCTGATACAGGGGCGTGGAGACATAAAGCACCCCGTCCACCGCCAGCGGCGCGGCCTTCAGCCCGTTGATGCTGACCTCCGGGACATCGTTGGCAATCAGCAGGTTCGGGTACTCGGCCTTGAGTTGATCCAGATCGAAGCGACCGTCAATCGACTGCCAGCGCCATTTGATCTCCAGTTCGCCGAAGTTGTCGGCGTTGATCTGGCCCAGGGAAGAATATTTTGTGCTGCCGCTGTCGCCGCCGTAGTAGCGCCAGTCGCCTTCGATCATCCCGGTCTGTGCGTTCGCAACGCGGGAAAGGGCGAGAATCGCGGGGAAAATCAGCCTGGAAACGGATCTTTGCATTCCGGATGCTCATCCCATACGGAACTCAAACCCGCTGACCTCGATCATGCACATAATCCGGCCCGATGGCTGCGATGCTCGTGGTTCCACTGCCGCGCATGGCGATGGCCAGTTCCCGGTTCAGCAGATCGAGCACCCGCTCCACGCCCGCCTGCCCGAAGGCGCCAAGCCCGAAGCAATAGGGCCTGCCGATTCCCACCGCGGAGGCGCCCAGGGCAAGCGCCTTGAAAACGTCGGTGCCCCGGCGGAAGCCGCCATCGACAAGTATGGGAATGCGTCCGTTTACGGCCGCTACGACTTCCGGCAGGCATTCAATTGTGCCTCTGCCCGTTTCGGTCGCTCTGCCGCCGTGATTGGAAACCACGATGCCGTCGGCGCCGCTCTGCACCGCCATGGCGGCATCGAATCCCACTTCAATGCCCTTGATCACCACCTGCATGCCGGTGACTTCCTTCATGCGCCCGATCACCTCCCAGGTCATGGCGGGATTGTTCAGGCTCGCGCCCCGCATATCCAGGCCTTCCAGCATCGGCTTGGGCTGCCCGGTATGGCAGGCGGTGCAGGTTCGGGTGTCGGAGCGGGTCATTCGCGCCTGGGTTTCGGTATTGCGCCCGCCGGGCAAATCCACGGTGAGGCATACCGCCGTGCATCCCGCCGCTTCCGCCCGTTGCAGCATCTGCACGGTGTTTTCCCAGCGATTCGTGGCATAGAGCTGGTGCCAGATGGGTGCGCCGCGCGCCTCCGCCACCGCCTCCACGGGAGTCGATGCCTGGGTGGAGAGAATCATGTGATGCCCCTTGGCGGCAGCCGCCCTGGCCGAGCCGAGTTCCGCATCCGCGTGATAGGCGCCCTGGCTTCCCACCGGACACAGCACGATGGGAGAGCCGGCCCCGGTACCCAGCAGATTGACCGAGGTATCGATCTCGCTGACATCCACCAGGCGCCGCGGCTTGATCTGGAATCGTCTGAAACCCTCGCGATTGGCGCGCAGCGTCTCGTCGCTGTCGACGCCGGTTGCCAGATAACCGAAATGGGCCGGAGGCAGCTTCTCCCGGGCCAGCGCCTCCATCTCGAAGACATTGATGACCTCACCGGGCTCGGTCAACCGTTCACCCAGGGTTTCCTCCACTTCCTGTGCAAAAGCGGAATAGCTGGTCAGCAGGGGACTGGCTGCCAGATACTTGAGAAACTGACGGCGCTGGGTCGTTTGTTGGCGATGGCTCATGAAAGGCTCCGGCGATAGCGGCTTGATTTCGGTTACATCCAACTCCCGGTTCGGTGTATCACAGAAACTCGCGCAACCGCAAATTCCGGACCGCTGCGCCAAGCCGCTGAAGTTCCTTGTAAATACATGGAACGCGGTTCAGATGCCGTAGGCCGTTGCCGGCAGGTGGTGTGCAGCGGGCGTGCGAGGCATGGACAGCCGAGCCCGAAGCCTACAGGGATGTATTTACGGCGTCCGCTGCACACCACCTGCCGGCAACGGCGAGATTCCAGTTTTGAAATCCCCCCTCCACACACCGCGCTTGAGTTCTGCTTTAATGCATTGGTTCCGGCCGATGGCGGGAATCACTCTGGCAGGGGAGCAGCCTTGACCATTCGTTACGGCATTATCGGCACCGGCATGATGGGCTGCGAGCATATTCGCAATCTTGCGGCGATGGATGATGTTGTCGTCGTCGCGGTGGCCGACCCCGATACCCAATCCCGCGAATCGGCCCGCAAAACCTGCGGCGAGCGTTTTTCTCCCCGGGTTCATGAAGACTACCGGGAGATTCTCGCCGCCGATGACGTCGATGCCCTGGTGGTGGCTTCGCCCAATCACACCCATATTGAAGTCATGCGGGACATTTTCGCCACCGGCAAGCATGTCCTGCTCGAAAAGCCCATATGCACCACGCTTGCCGATGCCGTGGAAGTCGATGCGGCCGCGAAGTCGCACAAGGGAGTCGTCTGGGTGGGTCTCGAATATCGCTACATTCCCACCATCAGCGCCCTGCTCCGGCATCTGGGCGAAGTCGGCGAAGTGGAAATGTGCGCGATTCGCGAACACCGGTTTCCTTTTCTAAAGAAAGTGGGCCACTGGAACCGCTTCAACCGGAACACCGGCGGCACCCTGGTGGAGAAATGCTGCCACTTTTTCGATCTGATGAATCTGGTGATGCCGGGAAATCCAACCCGCGTGCTTGCCTCGGGTGCCCAGTCGGTGAACCACCTGGACGAAGTCTACGATGGCGAGATTCCCGACATTCTCGACAATGCCTACGTCATTGTGGAATACGACAGCGGCGCCCGGGCCATGCTCGACCTGTGCATGTTCGCGGAAGGCTCCCGGCACGAGCAGCAAATCGCCGTGACCGGCGATATCGGCAAACTGGAAACCACGGTTCCCGGCGAGGAACTGTACCTCGGCAAACGAGAGGGCGGGGCGGGAAATGCGATTCCCGTCTCAATGGACCCGCGGGTCGGGCATACCGGATTTCATCATGGATCGAGCTTTCTGGAACATCGCGAATTCATTCAAGCGATTCGTGAAAACCGGCCTGCGGCGGTGAGCACGCGGGACGGCCTGATGTCGGTGCTGATGGGGCTTGCGGCCCAGCAGTCGATCAAGACCGGTCAGGCCGTGGAGTTGGATGCGATGTTCCCCTGAGCGTCATTCTGCGATTTTGCCTGGCGCAGGGCCCCGCTCGCCGCCATTCAATCTGTACAGGGAATTCACAACAGGCCGGCGTCTTCCATGCGGGCGGCTCTCAGTATGGAGGAAAAGGAGTAGTTTCCTTCGTGGCAGGCGAATTCGTAGAGTTTGTGGCCGGGCGGCATTCTTTGCAGCGAAATTTCGCCGGTGATGGGTTGCGGGTAGGCGACGGGGTCGGAGATCGTGAATCTGAAAAGCATTTCGTTGGGCGAAACCGGCGTGTAGGTTTCCGTGATCTCAAGCCGGTCGGATGCCCTGAGGAAGGGATTGGTCTGCTCCGGCCGGAAATTGCGGGTATGCACCACGAGCGAGTCTCCTTCGTAACGGGCGATGGAGTCTCCCCGCCATTTGCGGCCGAAGTTGTCCAGGTGGTTTTCCGCCAGCCGGATAATGCGCACGGCGCTGAAGTACTCCCACAGGATGACGACGTAGTTTTCGTTCTGCACGATCTGGATATTGCGCGAAGGGTTGTCTCCGTCCGCGGCGTTCACGGCGCCGAAGGTATAAAGCAAAGGCAACTGTACCAGTGGCGCCAGGCAGCGATCCTGGATCGATCTCATTTCCGGCCCGTCGGAAGGGCCGAATCCCAGGTCGCGCCAGCGCTCGAAGACGTCCTTGAATTCGAGCCGCGGCGGCAGGCGGCCATCGGCTGGGTCGATAACGATGGAAGTACGATACTCGCCGTCGATGCGCACCAGCCCGATGGGCGCAATGTCGAAATTTTCGTCGGACTGCTGGCTGATGAATCCTCCCGCGGGCGGCGCCGACCGGTCCGGGTCGCTGGGCAGCGCCCGCCGGGCTTCCGCTTCGCGGGCTTCGCGCTCCAGCGCGAGGGCTTCTTCCTCGGTGTAGGCCTGGCGGGTTCCCAGTTCCCTTGGGCGCAGGAAGGGGGTTTGCGTCGAATTGGTCCAGAGCCCCTGCAAGTCGGGGTGGCCGTACTCCGTGCGGGGGACGGCCCAGTCAGGCTCGGCGCCATGCGCGACCGGCATAAGCAGCAAGGCGAGAAGCACCAGGATTCCAGTCAAGTGAACCCTGGCGCCCGACCCTGACTTTTTCATGTGAATCGCCCGTCACCGCGCGAGCGGGTCGGGTCTGATCTGAAACTTGACCATCTTGCTCTGGGTTCCCTTGCCGCCCTCGGTATGCCAATTGAAATTGGTGCCGTAATTGGCCCATACGGCGCGTCCTTTCCAGCCGGCGTCCGGGTCGTCGATGCGTCCGTCGAGGCCGCGGGAATAGAATCCCAGCGGATAGGGCACGCGCATGACGATCCATTCTCCGGTGTCCGGGTCCAGCACCTTCAGGGAATCGGAACCGGAACCCGTCGCAATGGGAATGTTCTCGCCCAGGCCAAGCGTGTTGAAGTTGTCCACCCAGTTGTAATAGTGGAAGTCGGCTTTCACGTCGGTGCCCTTCATGTTCGGGCCGGGCGCCTCGTACAGGGTCCAGCCTTCGGGGCAATGCTGGGAAGTAACCACGCTGGGTCCGTTCAATACTTCGCACTTGCCGCGGTCGAAACTGGCCAGGTGGCTGCTGCCGGACAGCGCGGTCCAGATGACGCCGTTCCTGTCGGCGTCGATGCCCCGCGGGCCAAAACCCTGCAATTCGCCGTCGATTACGGGCACTTCGTAGACTTCCGTGATGCAGGTTTCCGGGGGGTTGTCGCCGATTTCCATGCGATAGATGCGCCCGGGGAACTCCTCGCCGGCGCCCCAGACCACATTGTCCACCGGGTTCACGATGATGCCGTAGTTCAATCCCGGCGCCATTCTGGTGTCGAGAGCCGGGTCGAACTCGCCGCCCGCGCTTGGGTCGAACAAGGGCCCGACCGGCGGATTCCAGGGTTTCGTGATGCGGCCGTCTCCGTTGGTGTCCACCACCATGGGGCACCAGCCCTGGGTCGCCTGCTCGTCGCCGGTCATGTCGAATTCCCGGGTGTTCACCCAGCCGATGACATCGCTGAGGGTGCTGAAATAGAGGATGCGATCCTCGGTCCAGTCGAATTGCAGATGGTGGGTGGTGAAGCAGGTGTCGATGAGCCCGAAATCTTCCGTGGCCGGATCGTAATACGAAGCCTGACGCGTGCTCGCCCGGGTGGGGTAATACTCCACGAAGGGATTGTCCGAACCCGGCCGGCACCATTCCGGCAGGATATCGCCTCTCACCTTGGTGGTCATCCATACCCGGCCGAGTTCGTCGAACATCGGATTGTGGGGGTCGGCGGGGCGTTGCCACAGCGCTTCGTCGCCGTAATAGGCGGACGGCACCGGGAACTCTTGCAGGAAGCGGGTCACGGCGGGATTGTCGGGGTTGTCGCGAACCGGAATTTCCAGCTCCCGCCACTCGTGGGTTTCCACGTCGAGTTCGAGCAGGGCGCCGAACGAAGCGTCAACGCCATAGACCAGGCCGCCGGCGTTCACCGTGGGGTCGCGCTTGTCGGTGGTGATTTCATCGTGGATGAAAGCCGACTCGTTGCCCCAGTCCCACTGGGTAATGACGATATTGCGCTCGATGCCTTCGGGGCGCGGCGGCGTCGGCGGAATTTCTCCCGCCGCTATGCGGTCGGTCCAGTCGGCGTACATTTCCATGCCATGGGGCCCGAAGAAATTGGCGAACGCCGACATGAGCGGACCCCGGATGCCCATTGCCGTGCGATAGCGCCACGCTTCGACGCTGGACTCGAAATCGAGATGACTCAGGTGATCCAGGGTGCGGGTCGCCTTGTTTCCAAGCTGGTGGCAAAGCTGGCATCTCTGCTTGGTCGTATCGATCCAGTGATCCTGGCTGCCCATGAACGAGGAAATGCCGTTGCCGTCCGGCCCGGTGCCGGGAAACTCTTCGTGCCCCGGCACTTCAAGCAGGGAGTACCAGTAGTTGCCCGGATACACCTGGGCCGCGAGCAGCGGGTCTCCCGCCTGGAAGGTTTTCAGGCTGACGCCGGACGCTCCGGGCCGCAGGAACACCGGATCGGAATCCACCAGGCCGTAGCCCCGCACCCATACGCTGAACAGCGCGTCGGGAAGCTCCGGCAGGACAAACCGTCCGTCGTCGTCGGTCACGACGATCTTCACGAAGTGGGTCGGCGTGTCGTCGGTTTCCGCGATGACCCAGACTCCGGCTTCCGCGCCGGCGGGGCTCTCGACCACGCCCTCGATCACACCCTGGTCGGTCGACTGCGCCGCGGCGGGCAACACGGCTGTTGCAGCCGCAGCCAGCGACAGGATGGCAAGAAGCGATTTCAGTCTTGGCGCGTAAATCATGATCCCCCCTGAGGTAAAAATTGAAAAATACGAGAATTGCAGCCGGATGGCAACCATCACCAGCTTTCGATGGAAAATCAGCAGTGTTGCATCAGAGTTTCCGGCTGCTATACTCCGGCTGATTGTTGGCGTGGCAGGAAACCGTAATGAAAAAAGTAGGCGTCAAGCACAAATCGGATGACTCCAAGATCGACCTCACACCCATGCTTGATGTGGTGTTCATCCTGTTGATCTTTTTCGTCGTGACGGCGACGTTTCTGTCCGAGACCGCCATCAGCGCGGCAAGCAGCGACAGCAACAACGATCAGCCGCCGCCCGAACAAGACCTTGAGGACCGCAATATCCTGTTCGAGATCGGCGCCAATAACGAGATTATTCTCAACCGGAATCCGCGGCCCATTATCGCGACCCAGATCCGGTCGAATATCGACCAGTTGCGCGCCGAGAATCCCAGCGCCACGGTTATCATCCAGCCGAATTCCAGTTCCGATGTTTCCACCCTCATCATGATCATGGACGCGGCGCGGCAGGCTGGCATTACCGATATTTCCATCGTTGACGCAAACTGAATACCGGGTGGCGCCTTCAAGGCGCCGCCCTCCCGCAACGGATGCCGTTGCCGGTCGCAAATTCCTGAATTCGCAGTGGTAAGAAGTCGGCATGCGAAGCCGCTGGAACGATACTGAAGCCCGCGCCTGCGCCACCGATCTCGAATTGCGCGCCTATTCTTCCCGCCTGCTCGGCCAGGACCCCGCCCTCGTACTCCACGGCGGCGGCAATACCTCACTCAAGGGAGAACTCGGCGACCTGTTCGGCGACACGCGCAGGGTGCTGTTCGTCAAGGGTTCCGGCCGGGATCTGAAAAGCATCGGCCCGGCGGGATTTGCGCCCGCCGATCTCGAATATCTCCTGCGGCTCGCCACGCTGGAGCATCTCGGCGACAGCGAGATGATGCGCCAACTCAGGCTTGCGACCCTCGACCCCGCAGCCCCGAACCCCTCTGTGGAAGCGATTCTGCATGCCCTGATCCCTTTTCGCCATGTGGACCACACCCACGCCGACGCCGTGGTCACGCTCAGCAATTCCCCCCATGGCACGGAAATCCTGCGCGAGTTGTACGGCGATGAAGTGCTCGTGCTGCCCTATATGATGCCCGGCTTCATTCTGGCGCGGCAGATCGCCGCCGCCACCCGGGACGTGGACTGGAATGCCTTGCGGGGCATCGTCTTGCTGCGGCACGGCGTGTTCAGCTTTCACGAGGAAGCCCGGGGCAGTTACGAGTCCATGGTGGAACTCGTGGACCGCGCCGAAGGCGAACTCGGGCGCCGGGCCGGGGCGAAAGTAGTCCAACCAACAGCTGCGGCACCGGATTCACCGGATGCCAGGCCAGCCATTGCGCTCGCCAAATTGCGCAAGGCGGTCGGCGAATTGTCTGGTTCCCCGATGCTCGCCCGGCTTGATCGCAGCCCCGAAGCCCTCGCGTTCGCCGCGCTGGATGACTGCGGAGAGCTGCTCCGGCGCGGCCCATTGACGCCTGACCATACCATCCACACCAAACCATTCGGCGCCGTTTTCGATGCGGACCCCCTGCCGGGGCTGCGTGCTTTCGCCGGGGAATACCAGGCCTATTTTCGCGACTATGCCCAGGACCATCACCAATGCCTCGATCCCGCCCCCCGCTACGGCGTATGGCGCAGGGAAGGCCTGGTGTGTCTGGCCCGCGGCAGCAAGCGGCTGGAAATCGTCGCCGACATTACCCGCCACACGATCCGGGCCATCCGGCTTGCCGAGGCCATGGGCGGCTGGCGCGCCCTGCCCCGGGACAAGCTGTTCGAAGTGGAATACTGGGAACTCGAGCAGGCCAAGCTCGCCGCCGCCGGCAGCGCGCCGGAAATGCAAGGCAGGATTGCCCTGGTCACCGGGGCGGCTTCCGGCATTGGCCGCGCCGCGGTGGAGGAACTGCGGCGCCGGGGCGCGGTGGTGATTGCCCTGGACATTGCGGAAGGCAAAGCCTGGCGGGAATCATGGGACAGCCGCGAAGTACTGGCCCTGTGCTGCGACGTGACCGACGCGGATGCAATTGGCGCGGCGCTGGAGCAGGGCGTGCTGCATTTCGGCGGGCTCGACATACTGGTGAGCAACGCCGGCAACTTTCCCGCGAGCGCAAGCCTTGGAGAAATGCCGGATTCGCACTGGGAACAATCGCTCGAACTCAACCTCAGCTCCCACATGAAAGTGCTGCGGGCCTGCCTGCCCCTGCTTGAGACGGGTTTTGACCCCGCCGTGGTCTTTGTGGCGTCGAAAAACGTAGCCGCTCCGGGGCCGGGCGCCGCGGCGTACTCCGCGGCCAAGGCCGGCCTGACGCAAATGGCCCGGGTTGCCGCCCTGGAGGCGGCGGCCAAAGGCATCCGGGTGAATCTGGTGCATCCCAATGCGGTCTTCGATACGGGAATCTGGACCGATGAAGTACTGCGGGAGCGGGCCCGCCACCATGAGATGGAAGTCAGCGAGTACCGCTCCGCCAACCTGCTTGGCCTGGAAGTGACCAGCAGTCATGTGGCCGCTGCCATCGCCGCCCTTGCCGGAACCGCCTTCAGCCGCACCACTGGCGCCCAGCTTCCTGTGGACGGCGGCAATGAGAGAGTAATTTAGTGGAAGGCAGGGAGTATCGCAGCATCTGGTACGAGCCGGCGGTCGATCAGGTCCGCATCATCGACCAGGCCCGGCTGCCCCATCATTTCGAAATCCGCACCCTGGCGACCCTGACCGAAGCCTGTGAGGCCATCCGCGCCATGCGGGTTCGCGGCGCGCCGCTGATTGGCGTCACCGCGGCCTTTGGCGTGTATCTCGCCCTGCGGGAGAATCCGGCGGCGCTCGGGGAAGCCGTGTCGCAATTGCAAGCCACCCGGCCCACGGCGGTCAATCTGCGCTGGGCTCTGGACCGCACCGCCAGAGCGCTTGCCCGGGAGCCTTCTGATTCGATTGCCGCCCGGGCATTGCAATTCGCAATCGAAATGGCGGACGCCGACAGCGCCTGTTGCGAAGCCATTGGCGAACACGGCAGTCTGTTGCTGGAAAGGCTCTGGCGCGGCAAAACCAACCAGGGACACCCATTGCAGGTGCTGACCCATTGCAATGCCGGCGCCCTGGCCACGGTGGGCTGGGGCACTGCCTTGGCGGTGATTTTCAAAGTGGCGAAAAAAGGCATGCCGCTGCACGTCTGGGTCGATGAAACCCGGCCGCGCAACCAGGGCGCGGCGCTTACCTGCTGGGAGTTGCGCCGGGCCGGTATCGAGCACAGCCTGATTGTGGACAGCGCCGCGGGTCATGTCCTGTCCCGGGGGATGGTGGATGTCTGCATAACCGGCAGCGACCGGGTAAGCGCCGCGGGGGATGTCTGCAACAAGATCGGCACCTATCCGCTCGCTCTGGCGGCAAGGGACAACCAGGTGCCTTTCTATGCCGCCCTGCCCGTTTCCACCATCGATTTCGACTGGCCATCCATGGAGTCGCCCATCCCTATCGAAGAGCGCGGCGCCGGGGAGGTGAGCATGGCTAGCGGCATCGGCGCTGATGGCGGGGAGATTGCGATCCGCCAGTATCCCGAATCCAGCCCCATCCGCAATTTCGCTTTCGATGTCACCCCGGCCCGGCTGGTGAGCGGCATCGTTACCGAGCATGGAGTGATTGATGCGAATGGGGAATCGCTGGCGGAACTTGCCGGGGGCTGATTCGACCGGGCCTCACCCCATTTGACCTGAAAGGGGGCGCCCGCCGAGGATGTGCAGATGGATGTGGAATACGCTTTGCCTGGCGTCCGGGCCGGTATTAAGGACCAGTCGATAACCGCTTTCCGCAAGGCCGGCATCCGCCGCGATCTTGCTGGCGCACAGCATCATGTGGCCGAGCAGGGCCTGGTCCTGTGGCGAAGCCTCGTTCATGTCGCTGATATGCTTGCGGGGGATGACGAGGATGTGGGTCGGTGCCTGGGGGTTTATATCGTGGAAGGCAATCACGAACTCGTCGGCGTAGACCTGATTGGACGGGATCTCGCCGGCGACAATCTTGCAGAAAATGCAATCCTGGACCATTTTGCTGGAATGAGGCCTCGCCCGAATCGCAGACTAACAAATCCCTTCGGCTTGGGATAGGCTTGGCAGCATGATCCGCCTTCTGCTACCTGTTCTGATGCTCAGTGCCGCTTCCGGGCTTGCCGCCCAGCAGCCGCGGCTGTATGGCTATGAGGTGGTCAATACCTACCCGCACGAAATCACCGCTTTCACCCAGGGGCTGATCTTCCGCGATGGCGAACTTTGGGAAGGCACTGGCAAGAACGGCCTGTCCCGGCTTTCCCGAATCGATCTGGAAAGCGGCGAGACGCTCCAGAACGTGGCGCTTGCCAGCCGCTATTTCGGCGAAGGCATCGAATTGATCGGCGATCGCGTCTATCAACTCACCTGGCGCGCCCACATGGTCTTTGTCTACGACCGCGCCAGCCTGGAACAGGTGGCGACCCACTACAACGCCCGCGAAGGCTGGGGTCTGGCCTGGGACGGAGAACACCTGATTCTCAGTGACGGCTCGGCAAGCCTGCAATTCATCGACCCGGAAAGTTTCACGCCGGTGCGGGAAGTCGCGGTCACCGTCGAGGGCCAGCCGCTCACCTTGCTCAATGAACTCGAATACATCGATGGCGAGGTCTGGGCCAACGTCTGGCAGACCGATTTTATCGTCCGCATCGACCCGGACAGCGGCGTGGTCAACGCCATCGTCGACCTCAGCGGGCTTTCCGCACGCACCGAACTCGGCAGCAGCGAGGCGGTACTCAATGGCATCGCCTGGGACGCCGGGCAACAGCGGCTTTTTGTCACCGGCAAGCACTGGGCCCACCTGTTCGAGATCGAACTCGTGGAGCGCGGGCAGTAGCCGCCGTCCATGCCATGAAAGCCATTGCCCTGCTTTTCGCGTCTCTACCGCTCGCCGCCTGCGATTCCGCAGCTTGGTACTGGCAGGCGGCCCAGGGCCATCTTGCCATTGTCGGCTCCCGCCAGGACCTGCGGGAGAAGGCCCGGGACCCGGCGCTGGCCCCGGAACTTGCGGCCAGACTGCAAATCGTCCTCGAAGCCCGGGCCTTCGCCGAAGCCGAACTTGGCCTGCCCGCCGGCGACAATTTCCTCGACTATGTGGAACTCGACCGGGATTACGCCGTGTGGAATGTGTTTGCCGCGCCGGAACTGTCCCTGGAGCCGGTCACCTGGTGCTATCCCATTGCCGGCTGCGCTGCCTACCGGGGTTACTTTAGCGAAGCCGCCGCCCTGGATTATGCCGCCGGCTTGCGGGCTGACGGGCTGGATACCTATGTCGGAGGCGTGGCCGCCTATTCCACCCTGGGCTGGTTCGACGATGCGCTGCTGAGCACGGTGCTGAGCCGGCCGGACCATCAACTGGCGGCGCTGATTTTCCACGAACTCGCCCATCAGGCCGCCTGGATTCCGGGCGACACCACGCTCAATGAAAGTTTCGCCACCGTCGTGGAGATGGAAGGTCTGGCGCGCTGGCTGGAAACCCGCGGGCAATCCGCCCTGCTTGCCGCCGCCCGGGCCGATGCGGACCGGCGCAGACAGTTTGTCTCCTTCGTCATGGAGTTTCGCCGGCGATTTGAAGCCCTGTACAGCCGCGACCTGCCGGCGAATGCAATGCGCCGGGAAAAGGCCGCACTGCAGGAGCGGATGCGCGCCGACTATCAGCAATTGAAGAGTGATTGGAGCGGCTATGACGGCCATGACGGCTGGTTCTCCCGTTCCCTCAACAATGCCCAGCTATCCACCGTGGGCTCCTATAACGACCTCGCGCCCCAGTTGCGGGAACTGCTGCGCCAGTGCGGGAATGATCTGCCGCAATTCTACGAGCGGGTGCGGGAACTGGGCGGGATGAGCCCGGAGCGCCGCGAAGAGTTTCTGGATTCGCTGGCGCCGGCAGGCGAGTAAGCCGGAAATCAGGCGAGCACGATCCTCGCCGGGCCATCGTCGGCATCCCCCGCAATGCCGACGATGGCAGCCTGTTCGAGGCCCGAGTCCCGCAGTGCGGCGAGACAGGATTCGGCCTTCTTTTCCGGCACCGCGGCCAGCAGGCCGCCGGCGGTCTGGGGATCGAACAGCGCCTCGAAGCGGGCGGATTCCCGCAGTTCGCCGCGGCCTTCCATATTGCGCTCGACCAGCCGGTTGTCGGCATGCAATGAGCTGAAGATTTCCCGCTCCAGACATTCCTCGGCGCCGGCAAGCAGGGGGATATCGTCGGGGTACAGTTCCACCGGTCCGCCGCTGATCATTTCCATCAGGTGGCCGGCAAGCCCGAACCCGGTGATGTCGGTACAGGCGCTGGCGTGGTGTTCGCGGAATATGCGCCCGGCTTCGCGGTTGGAGATGAGCATGCTTCCCAGGGCCTGTTCCATCCACTGCTGTCTGGCCAGACAACGCATGTCGGCGGCGAGCAGGGTTCCGGCGCCCAGGGGCTTGCCGAGGAGCAGCGCGTCGCCCTGGCGCATGCCCCGCTTGCCCAGCGCTTCGCCAGCCTTGACCCGGCCGTTGACGCTGAGGCCGAATTGCAGTTCCCGGGTTTCCGAGGAATGGCCGCCGAGCAGACGGCAGCCCTCTTCGGTCAGCGCGGTGGTGCAGCCAAGCATCAGTTCCCGCAACAGGCTCCGGGTAATGGCGCGATTGGCGAATGGGACACCCGCCATGGCGAGCGCCGAGTCGGGCCTGGCGCCCATGGCGTGAATATCGCTGAGGCAGTGCAGGGTGGCGATTCTGGCGAACAGCCAGGGGTCGTCGATAAATGCCTTGAGTTGATCGACGGTTTGCCAGAGCTCCTGGCCCGCCTGCGTAGGCACCAGGGCCGCGTCCTCGACGCCCTGGTCAACAATTCCCGCGGTGACGGGAATCGTGGCCAGCACTTCCTGCAGAATGCTGCCCGCCACCTTGGCGCCGCAACCGCCGCAGCGCATGGCGTGGCGGCGCAGTTCGCGCTCCTGTTTCCGGTCCACCAGGCCCCGCTGGATGCCAAGCCGCGGTTTCATTTGCGGCAGTTCGCGATACTTGCGCAGGAAGCGCTGATCGATAGCGTGCTTCAGCCGCCATACCAGGCGCCCCCGCAGGAAAAGCTTGCCCCGGGAGGCCAGTGCCCTGCCATCGCCGAGATTGAGCATGGCCAGGGCGTTGCGCTGGGGGGAGAAACGCAACAGTCGTCCACCGGTGGCGTAGCGCAACAGGTTGCGCGCCAGCGGCTTGCCCTGGCGCACGGCGTAAACACCGGACTTCGGTCTTTCCCGCCCCCGGATCGTGGCGGCGTCACCGGCGACAAAAACGAATTCATGGCTGGTGGATTGCAGATGGCGGTTGACTTCGAGAAAGCCGTCTTCGCTGGTGGCAAGACCTGCCCTGGCGGGCCAGTCCGGCAGGCTGGCGCCGGTTGCCACGATGATGCTGTCGGCTTCGACGGAGTCGTCGGTTTCGCTGAGTACGGTATTGGCGGCAAAACCGGAAACCGGGTGTCCGGTCAGCATGGCGATGTTTTTTTGTTGCAACTCCTCACGCACCGCCTCGCGCATCTTGCGGTTATGCGAGGGCAGGATTTCTTCGGCTGCGGAGATAATGCGGATTTCCAGGTTGGCGTCGGTATCGCCACTGTCCTTGAGGATGCGCGCCCGGGCGGCGCAGGCGAGTTCCACGCTGGCGGGTCCGCCGCCCACGATGGCCAGCCGATAGCCCTGGCCATGCCGCATGGCTTCCACCGCCTCCCGCCGGATAGCCTCCCAGGCCTTGAGAAATCCGGCGATGGGTTTTACCCCGACGGTGTGCTCGAATGCCCCCGCCAAGCCGTTGCTATCCGGGATGGAGCCGATATTGAGCGAAAGCAGATCGAAGCCGAGTTCCGGTCGCGGGGGAAGGGCAATGCTGCGGGTTTCCAGGTCGATGGACTCGATCCCGGCTTCGATCAGCCGCGCGCCGGCGAAGCGGGCCAGGGGCCGCAGGTCGATGTACATGTCGCCGGCCTGATAGCGACCGGCGATATACGCGGGCAAGGCGCCGGAATAGGGAACGAGAATCTCCCGGCTGACCAGGGTCACCATCAGGCCCGGCACGGGCTTCATGCCAAGACTGCGCAACACCGCCAGATGACTGTGCCCGCCACCGATCAATACCAGGTGCTTGACAAGTGGTTCGGATGCCTGCATAGCCGCTCCGCCCCGGAATCCGGCAAAGCGGCGATTGTACCTTCCCGCGCCGGAGCGGGCCAAAGAGACTCCTACGGCGCAGGCTCCCAGGAGCCTGCGCCGTAGGAATTCGCGAAAGCGAAAATTCGCTATCGCCGCGCCCCCGGCCGGTCGATTGAGGCGAATATTGGTGGATATGCAACGAAATCGAGCGGTCGGGGGCGTGGACGGGAGCGGATTTGCAGCCGTGAATTCCTACGGCGCAGGCTCCTAGGAATTCGATAGAGAGCGGGTGGACTTGCTCTGGGTAAAACCTTCGAACAGCCCTTCCAGGCGCGACATTCGCTCCCGCAGATCGGTATGGTCCCTGTGCAGCATGGCAATGTCGCGCTGGATATTCCACAAAAACGCCAGGATGGAAATGCCAAGCGCAAATATTGCAATCAATTCGGGCGTCATCACTGACTCCCGCACATCACGAAGTTGCGAATATAGCATATGCTCTCTCAATGGCAAAAACCCGACGGAGATTCCGGACGATTTGCAACTTGCCCGGGGCGCGGCTTTCAAGTACCGTTGTTTGCCCTGAATCTCTGGTCCAACGGGAGTCCATGATGCCACGCTTTCTCTTGCGAACCATTGCCATTGCCGTCCTGCTGCCCCTTGCGTTCACCGCCCAGGCGCAATGGCAACTCGACAACGAGTTATCAACGCTCAGCTTCGTCACCATCAAGGCCGACCATGTGGGTGAAGTGCATACCTTCGACCGACTTTCAGGGTCGATTGCCAATGAGGGCGCCGCCGCCATCACCATCGAACTTGCCAGCATCAACACGCTGATTCCCATACGCGACGAGCGCATGCAGAACATGTTGTTCGAGACCAACCTGTTCCCCCGGGCCGAACTCACCGCGCAACTCGACATTAGCGAATTCGAGGCGCTTGAAGTCGGCCGCAGCGCCACCGCCACCATCGGCTTCGACCTGTCCATGCGCGGCCAGTCGAACAGCTATCAGGCCGAGGTCGTGGTCACCCGGCTGGCGGACAACGGCATTCAGGCAAGCACCCTGAAGCCAGTGATCGTGATCGCCAACAGCTACGACCTCGTGGCCGGCGTGGAAGCCCTGCGCGAGGTCGCGGGCTTGCCGAGCATCAGCAATGCCGTGCCGGTAAGCTTCACCGTGGTGTTTCACAGGGCCGACTGAATCGCGATCAGAGCCTTACGCGCTGGCAGGGTCAAGACATGGGACCCGCTTTCAAACCCGAGGATTACGGCGTCCCGGCGCAGTACAGGCACTGGCCGGGAGACACCGCCGAGGATTATATCGGCCCGTTCTTCCATTACATGGAAGGCCCCAACCCGCGCACGGCGTTCCGCACCCGGCCCGAACACGCCAACACCCACGATACGATCCACGGCGGCATTCTGGTGGCTTTCGCCGACTATACGGTCTGCCTTGGCGCCAGTGGCGGCGAGCAGGAAAGTTCGGCGACGATTACCCTGAACACCGAGTTTATCGCCCCGGCCAGGGTGGGCGAACTCTTGCTCGGCGAGGGAGAGGTGCTGCGCCGGGGGCACTCGCTGGTTTTCGTGCGGGCCAGATTGCGGGTGGAAGACCGGATCATCCTTACCGCCAGTTCGGTCATCAAGCGCCTTCGCCAGCCGGCTGGCGCTGCCTGACGCAGCCGCGAATTCCTATATCGCAGGCTCCGGGAGGCGATACACCCTGGCGGCGGTATCGTGGAACAGCGCCTGCTTTTCCGCTTCGCTGAAATCCATCACCATCTTCTTGAAGGCGTTCCACAGCACCGGATAGCCGATTGACAGGCGGTCCACCGGAAAATTGCTTTCGAACATGCAGCGCCCGGGGTCAAAGCAGTCGATGGCGTGCAGGTACCAGCGTCGCTGGGCTTGCACGAACTCATCGGAATCCGGCGGCCTTGGAGCCTCGTGCCAGCCGAAGCCGTTATCGGGCATGGCCAGGCCGCCGAGTTTCAGGCAGACGTTTTCGCAGTGCGCCAGGTCGGCCATGTCCCGCCGCCACTGCGGATGGATGTCATCGTGCCGCCAGGGGCCGATTCCGAGTGGCGTACCCAAATGGTCGAGCACGAAATGGACATCCGGCACGGCCCGGGCGAGTTCAATGAAGTCCCGCATTTGATGATGGTAGTGCCAGGCGTCAAAGCTCAGGCCGCGCCTTGCAAGCTCGCCGAGGCCTTGCCGGAAGCGCGGGTCGGCGTAGAGCCCCGCGGGCGCCCCCACATCGATGAACAGCGGCGCGCGGCTGTCCACCGCGGCGGATTGGCGTATGCCGCGCAGCCTTCCGCCGCAAGCCTGCTCGTGCCGGTCAAGCAATTCGCCGAGTTTCGGCGTGCCGGCCAGGCGCAGGTCGGCATGAGCGACGATGCCCGCAAGACGCGAGCCATCCCTGTTTTCGCTCTCCCTCGCAACCTCGCCGATATAGCGGGTTTCCCCGATGGGGCGCAGGTGATCCGGGCCTTCGCGCAAGTAAAAGGCGCGGCACTCGATGAAGACCGACTGGACGACGCGGTGGCCGCCGGTGTCAGCGTGAAAATCCCGCAACAGGTAGTCCCGCCCGAAACGCTTCTTCCACAGGTGATGATGCGGGTCGATAATGGGCCGCTCAGGCTCAATGGCCTCTTCCTTCACCTGGCCGAGCCAGGCGTCTGTTCCCGGTTGTGGATTGTTCATGAGTTTTCTTGCGCGCCCCCTGTTACTCGGCGTCGGCCCCTTACTTGCGTCTGCCCCATGTTGTGGTTAACCTGCCCGCGAGCCGCCCGGCAGCGATAAGGGAGCAAATAATGCCCGCCCGGTCAGGCGGCATACAAGCCCACGGAGTTGTCCTGCATGAGCATCACCGCCAGCGTCATTATCGCTTATCTTGTCTTTTTCGCCGCCGCCGGACTGTACCTGAACCGCAGCAACGCCAGTTCTTCCGACTGGGACATCGGCGGCGGCACCCTGGGCATCGCCATGCTTGCCGCCGGCATTGCCGGCACCCGGATTGGCGGAGCGGGAACCTACGGAGTCGCTGGCGATGTCATCTCCGAAGGGCTCGGCCACCTCTGGTACGGCGTCAATTCCTTTGCCGCATTGTTTCTGGTGGGGCTGTTTTTCGCCATACCCTATCGGCGCCTGAAACTCGTCAGCGTCGGCCAGGCCTTCGACTACCGTTTCGGCTCCTATCGCTGCCAATGGCTCACCAGCCTTTGCGTCCAGGCCGAATATCTGATCGTCAATATCATCGAGCCTTACATCATCGGTTCGATCATCAGCGGCGTTACCGGCATTCCTTTCGGCCTCGGCGTGCTGATCGGCGCGGTGGTCATCATTTCCTTCACCGTTTTCGGCGGGCTGCGCGGCACAGCCATCACCAATATCATGCACTGCTCGGTGATCATTTTCGGCCTGCTGCTTGTGGGCCTGGTGGTGATGAGCAATATGGGCGGCTGGGATTCGGTGATCGAGCGCGCCAACGGAATGCTCGCCGAGGCTTCCAGGGATGAAGTGCGCTGGTGGAGTTTCACTGGCATCGGCTGGGCGACGATTATCGCCCTGTTCATCTCCGCCACCATCCACACCCCGGCGGCTTCGGTATACGCCAACTACGCCAGCAGCGCGGCGCGCCAGGAGTACCTCATTCCGGGCTTCTTCCTGGCCGGCATCATCGCCGCGCTGATGCCGATGGTGGCCGGCTTCATCGGCATTCTGGCCATGGCCACCTATGGTTCCGAGGCGGGCCTGTCGAGTTATCTCAACATCGCCCAGCTCGCCATGGACGCAGGCCCGATTCTCGGCGGCATCGCCCTGGCGGCGGTGCTGGCGGCGGTGATTTCCTCCGGGGCGCCCATTCTGCTGGCGAGCGCGACCATGTTCGTCAATGACTGGGTGCCAGGCTCGAAAAATTTCTCCTCTGACAAGAAACTGATGGCCTACAAGATCGTGACCGTCATCTATGGCTCCGCCGCCGCGGTAATCGCCTGGCTCGGCAATATCACCTCGGTGCTGCAGTTGCTGCTGCTCGGCTTCGCCATGGTGGTGCCGCCGGCCATCGCCGTGGGCTATGTGCTCTACTGGAAACGAACCACCGAGGCGGCCGTCTTCTGGGGCATGGCCGCGGGTTTCGCCGGCGGGCTGACGATGTGGCTGTTCAACACCCTGTTCGACGATGTGGAGAACGCCACCGCCGGCGGCTTCGCCCAGTGGTGGCACGAACTGATCGTATATCTCGGCGAATGGTCCGACCCGTCCTTCCTGACCTTGCTGCTGCCGCTGTTCATCATCCCCATCGTCAGCCTGCTGTTCCCCAACGGCGAGTCGGACCGAGAAGCCAGCGACTCCTTCTACCGCCGCCTCGGCCGCATCCAGCGCGACTTCAGTTGGAAGTAGGAGCTTGGCCGCTATTGGGTTACCAGCCTGTTCACATATTCCTACGGTGCAGGCTTCTGGAACAGTATCAAGTCATAGTGAAGTGTCATGCCCCGACCGGCCAATGCTGAACTTCGATCTCGGGCATGGGAAAGTCATCGACGTTTGCCGTGGCAAGTCCCGCACCAACACCGGCAGCTGCTGCCGCTATCAGGCAGTCGGCCTGATGCAAGGTGACGCCATTCGAAGCAAACGATCTGCGCCATGATCCGGCTTGTCTTCCTTCAGGCACACCCAGCGGCGCCAACCTCAAGCCATTGAACAGTCTGCGCGCTGGCAATTCCTCACCAGGGAGGAGGCCTCGCCATATTTCCTCGACTGAAATGGCGCACACCCAAAACTCCGTGCCGGTGCGTCGGATCCTTTTAATGTGTGCCGCGGCGGGACGCCCGCGAAGTGCGTCGATCAGCACGGTCGTGTCCAGCAGCAATCGGGCCATTGTCATCCTGAGCGCCGTTTATCGCCTTGGCGCTGCAGTCTCACCCAAGCCGCCGGGTCTTCATCCCAATCATGTCCGGAATCGGCCAAGCTGCCGAGCGCCGCGTCGATTTCGTCCGCTCGGCGCTCGTCTTCAAGTCCACGTCTGATCAACTCCGCGACATAAGCGCTCCGTTTTCGCGCGCCGGCACGTCGGTCCAGATCAGCGACCAATTGTTCATCCAAGGCTATATGTATACGCATGTGCCAAGGTTAACACACAATCTGGCACACAAACAGTGAAAAGGGACGGCGAAGGTCTGCTCCCGCGGATTGATGGGGAGCAAACTCAGCTTGTTGTGTTTTCTTCCCCGGCTTCGGAAAAATTGGTAATGGCCACGCTGCCTTGCGGAAATTCGGCAACGATTTTCAGTTGTCCGGCCATCGCTTCGATGTATGCCCGAAGGTTCGAGACATACATATCTGTGCGGCATTCCAGCTTGGTGACCGCCGGTTGCCTGACCTTGAGAACTTCGCCCATTGCTTTCTGAGTCAGAGCCCGCGCCTCTCGCAACTCATGGAGAAGCATGGATTCGCGCAACTTGGCTTTGCAGCCGTGAATTCCTGCGGCACAGGCTTCTGGATATGCACCGACGATGTGCAAGCTGAGTTCCACTACCGCTGCATTTCGCCGTTGGCCTGGATGAGGAAGGGGCCGGGTTCGCGGTAGCCGCGTTGCAGTAGCGTGACGAGTTCTTCGGCGGTGTCGGCCTTGCTTCCGGGTACGCCCATGCTGGCGGCCATTTGGACCCAGTCGATTTCTGGGTTGCCGATGTCGAAGAGACTGGCGGCGATGTCGCCGGTTTCGGTAATGCCGAGCCGGGTGTACTCGACGTTGAGGATGTTGTAGGTGCGATTGGCGAAGATCAGCGTGGTGACGTTGAGACCTTCGCGGGCCTGGGTCCAGAAGCTCTGGTTGGTGTAGGCCGCGCCGCCGTCGCCGAGCAGCGCCAGCACCGGGCGGTCGGGGCAGGCGAGAGCGGCGCCGGTGGCGACGGGGCCGCCCTGGCCGATGGCGCCGCCGGTGAGGCTGAGCCAACTGTTCGTCGCGGTGTTCTGGCAATAAGGGTAGGCGGCGTTGCCGCCGCCTGAGTCGGTGCAGACAATGACGTCTTCCGGCATGGTGGCGGCGATGCCCTGGATGATGTTGCGCGTGTTCAGAGGACCTTCGGGCAGCGGAATCTCGCGGCGTTCGAAACGGTTCGGCTGCGACTTTTCCGCGCCGACTCGCTCGGCCAGCCGTTCCAGTGCATCAACTGCGTCCTCTTCCACCGCGGTCAGGCGGCTGACGGCGCAATTTTCGGGAATCAGGCGTCCCGGCACGCCCTTGTAGGCGAAGAAACTCGCCGGCGCGTTGCCGCCGACGATTACGAGTTGCTTGACGTCGGCGATTTCCGCCAGCACCTGTTCCGGGAAGTAGGGCAGGCGCTCGACCGCGATTCTTCCCGGTCCGCCGTCGACACGGGCGGGGAAAGTGCCGTTGAGCAGCCGGCAGCCGGTTTTCGCGGCGATGCGGCCGGCGGCTTCCAGCGCCGCGGGAGTGGTTCCGTGGTGCTCAAGCAACAGGGCCGTGCGTTGGCCGTTGCCGAGCAGGCCGGCGATGTTCTCGATCGCCCGTTCGTCGACTTTCGCCCGTGCAGGCGTGGAATTCGCCGGCGCCGGCCCCGGACTTTCGCCCCAGGCCGCGTCGGCGCCCGGGATCAGCGTGGCGATCTGTCCCGCGCTGCCGCCGTGACTGCGCAAACTGGCGCTGACGGCGTCGGCGCCGTCCTGGGCCAGACTGCCGCTCGTGGAGCAGGACTTGACCCAGCACGAGTAATTGCGCGCCAGGGTTTCGATGTCTGAGGTCAGCGGTGCGTCGAAACCGATGTGGTAATGCGGATGATTGCCGACGATGTTGACCATCGGCGTATTCGCGCGCCGGGCGTTGTGCAGGTTGGCAATGCCGTTCGCCAGTCCCGGCCCGAGATGCAGCAAGGTCGCGGCGGGTTTGCCGGTCATCCTGCCGACGCCGTCGGCGGCGCCGGTGCAGACGCCCTCGAACAGGGCGAGCACCGACTTCATGCGCGGCACGCTGTCCAGCGCCTGAACCAGATGCATCTCGGATGTGCCGGGATTGGCGATACAGAATTCGATGCCGCAATCGGCCAGGGTTTCGATCAGGGCCTTGGCGCCGTTCATGCTGGAATCCTTGTGGGGAACGAAATTTCGTGGGACGGTGTCGCATTGCTTTGCGCGGTGATGATATTCTCCGGCCACCGGGGAAAACAAGCCGTCGCCGACACCGCAAAGGGGGAATCGCCATTATGGAAATGAAAGCGCAGCAGAGTATCGCTGCAAGCCGCCGACAGGTCTGGGATGCGCTTAACGATCCGGAAATCCTCAAGGCGGCCATTCCCGGCTGTGAGAGTTTCGAGCGCACCGGTGACAATCGGTTCAGCGCCCGCATCACCAATCGCATCGGGCCGGTGAAGGCGGGTTTCAGCTTTGCCATCGAACTCGACGAACTCGACCCGCCCAACAGCTATCTGATCAAGGGCAAAGGTCAGGGCGGCACCGCGGGTTTCGCCAATGGCAGCGCCCGGGTGGCTCTGGTAGAGGAAGGCGAGGGGACCCGTCTCGAATACACCGCCAGGGCCAGCGTCGGCGGCAAGCTCGCCCAGCTCGGCGGCAGGCTGATCGACGGCGCCGCCGGCAAACTTGCCGACCAGTTTTTCTCCCGCCTCAGCGAGGAAATCGCCAGCCGGGAGCCTCCCGCCGAAGAGCCGGTTGAGACCGAAGCCGCGGCGAACACAGCCGATTCCGGCGCGATCAGTCGCCCGGTCGTCATCGGCGCCATCTTGATTGCTGCGGCGCTGGCGGTTTTCTGGCTTCTCTGATGTCCGAGTTGCAAGTTTCCGGTTCAGGCACGGGCATCACTCTGATCCTCTTGATGTTCTGGCTTTCCACCTTGCTGTCCCCGGTGAACGCAGTGGCCGGGATTTTTTCGTCCAACAAGGGCTATTTCTGGTTGGCGGCCCTGTTTTCGACTCCCCTGGCCCTGTATGCGGGGCTGGGTGGCAACACCATCGTCGCCAGATTGTTTTTGTTGACGCCGCTGCTGTTGATTTGTGCGAGATATGCGCAATCCCGCGGTGGATCGGCGGTGCTGGTGATCGCCGCCTATGTGTTTCCGGCGTGGTTGTTGATTCCGATATGGTTTCACGATTTGTAGATTAGGGAAGCTCTGATTAAGTCAGAGCTTCCCTGCGGCACATGGAAGTGACAATGAAAAATTCCATGGATGGAATTTTTCAGAGAATACTTGGGCATGGAATAGGCTACCAGGTTCCGATGTGATTCAATAGGCCGGACCCAGGATCCTGCGGCGCAGGCTCCTGGTCGGCGCAGAAGCCAGCTGACAGATTCGGAAGGAGAACGCTGAATATGAAAATTGATCTGACTGTGAATGGCCAGACCGCCTCGGGGGAGGTGGAGGCCAGAACGCTGCTCGTGGACTTTCTGCGGGAACAGCTTCGCCTGACCGGCACCCATGTGGGTTGCGACACCAGCCAGTGCGGCGCCTGCGTGGTGATGGTGGACGGCAAGTCCGTCAAGTCCTGCACCATGCTCGCGGCCATGGCCGACGGCTGCGACGTCACCACCATCGAAGGGCTTGCCAATGGCGCGGAACTGCATCCCATGCAGCAAGCCTTCATGGACAACCATGGCCTGCAATGCGGCTTCTGTACGCCGGGAATGGTCATGTCGGGCCTCGATATCGTCAACCGCCACGGCAAGGAGCTCGATGCGGCCACCGTGCGCCGGGAGTTGAACGGCAATATCTGCCGCTGCACCGGCTACCAGAACATCGTCAAGTCGATCCGGGAAGGCGCCCGGGCCATGGGGGATTGAACATGCGCGAACAAGGCATCGGCGCCAGCGTGCGCCGCAAGGAAGACCAGCGATTTCTGCTCGGCAAAGGGCGTTACACCGACGATATCAATGTCGCCGGCCAGACCCACGCGTATTTTCTGCGCTCTCCCCACGCCCATGCCGTCATCGAAGGCATTGACACTTCCGCCGCTGCCGCCGCCCCCGGGGTGGTTGCCGTGCTCACCGGCGATGATCTCGCCGCCGACGGCATCGGCCCGCTCATCTGCGGCGTAACCGTAACCAGCGACGACGGCGAGCCCCACCGGGCGCCGGCCCACCCGGCCCTGGCCCAGGGCAAGGTCAACCATGTTGGCGATCATGTGGCGATTGTCATTGCGGAAACGCTGACACAGGCGCAGGATGCTGCGGAGCTGGTGGACGTGAAATACCGCCCGCTGCCGGCGGTTTCCAGCACCGGCGATGCGGCCGGCGAAGGCCAGCAGCAGATTCACGATGTGGCTCCGAACAATGTCTGCTTCAATTGGCCTTTTGGCGACAAGGCCGCCAACGACGAAGCCTTCGCTTCGGCCCACAAGATTTCCAGCATCGAACTCACCAACAACCGCATGGTGACCAACCCCATGGAGCCCCGCGCCGCCCTCGGCGAATACAACTCGGGCACCGAAGAGATCACCCTGCACATGACGACCCAGAATCCGCATGTGCACCGGCTCGTGCTCGCGGCGTTCAATCAACTCGCGCCGGAGCACAAGTTGCGCGTGGTGGGCCCCGATGTGGGTGGCGGTTTCGGCGCCAAGATTTTCGTCTACGCCGAGGAACTCGTGGTGGGCTGGGCCTGTCGCAAGATCAATCGGCCCGTCAAGTGGACCGGGGACCGCAGCGAAGCCTTCATGGCCGACGCCCACGGCCGCGACCACGTATCCCGGGCGGAAATGGCGCTTGACGAGAACGGCGGGTTTCTCGCCATGCGGGTGCATACCACAGCGAATCTCGGAGCCTATCTGTCGACTTTTTCCACCATGGTGCCGAGTTACCTGTACGCTTTCCTGCTTGCCGGCCAGTATGCCACGCCGCTGATCTATTCCGAAGTGAAGGCGGTGTTCACCAATACCGCGCCAGTGGACGCCAGCCGCGGCGCCGGGCGCCCGGAAGCGACCTATCTGCTGGAGCGGCTCGTGGATGTCTGCGCGGCGGACATGGGCCTCGACCCGGCGGAAATCCGGCGGCGCAACTTCATCCCGAAAGACGCCTTCCCCTATCAGACGCCGGTGGTGCAGTGCTACGACAGCGGCGACTACGAAGCGGCACTCGATCAGGCCATGGAACTGGCCGATTACGCCGGATTCGCGGCCAGGGCGGAGGAAGCCAGGTCCCGGGGCAAACTGCGGGGCATCGGCTTTTCCTCCTACGTGGAAGCCTGTGGCATCGCGCCTTCGGCGGCTGTGGGCCAGCTAGGCGGCGGTGTCGGCCTGTGGGAATCGGCCCAAGTGCGTTTCAATCCCACCGGCAATGTGCAGGTGTTCACCGGCACCCATTCCCACGGCCAGGGCCACGAAACGACCTTTGCCCAGCTCGTCTGCGACCAGCTCGGCGTTCCTTTCGAGAACATCGAGGTGATTCACGGCGATACCGCGCGAACCCAGTTTGGCATGGGCACCTACGGCTCGCGCTCCCTCGCGGTGGGAGGCGTGGCGATTGCCAAAGCCTGCGACAAGCTCATCGCCAAGGGCAGGAAAATCGCCGCCCACGCCATGGAAGCCGCCGAGGGCGACATCGAATTCGCCGATGGCAACTACACCGTGGCGGGCACCGACAAGTCGATGAATATCGCCGAAGTCGCCTTCACCGCCTATGTGCCGCACAACTACCCGGAGGGCGTCGAACCCGGCTTTGACGAAAACGCCTTCTTCGACCCGATGAACTTCTCCTTCCCCGCCGGCACCCATATCTGCGAAGTCGAGGTGGACCCGGATACCGGCGAGGTGGAAATCGCCGATTACACCGCGGTGGATGATTTCGGCAGGCTCGTCAACCCGATGATCGTCGAAGGCCAGGTGCATGGCGGCATTGTTCACGGCATCGGTCAGGCCCTGCTCGAAGGCTGCCGGTACGACAGCGACGGCCAGCTCGTGACCGCGTCCTTCATGGATTACGCCATGCCCAGGGCGGACAATGCCCCGGATTTCCGTATTGGCTATGCGCCGACGGACCCGCCGCATAATCCACTTGGGGTGAAGGGTTGCGGCGAAGCCGGCGCGATTGGCGCGCCGCCCGCCGTGATCAATGCCATCGCCAACGCCATCGGCGCCAGACATGTGGAAATGCCGGCGACGCCGGAAACCGTCTGGCGCGCCTGCCAATCCGCCGCCTGAACCCGCGCGGGAGGAAATTGCAATGTATTCATTTTCATATCATCGACCCGCTTCGGTAGCCGAGGCGGCAAACCTGATCGCCAACGCCGCCGATGGCAAGCTCGTCGCCGGCGGGCAAACCCTGCTGCCCACCATGAAGCATCGGTTGGCCAGCCCTTCCGATGTGATTGATCTTGGCGCCATCGCCGAACTTGGCGGCATTGTCGTCAATGGCAATATCGTCACGATAGGCGCCATGACTCCCCATGCCGAAGTGGCGGCCTCCGGCGAAGTGCAAGAGGCGATTCCCGCCCTTGCCGCTCTCGCCGGCAATATCGGCGACCCCGCCGTGCGCAACCGCGGCACCATCGGCGGTTCCATTGCCAACAACGATCCGGCGGCGGACTATCCCGCCGCGGTCATCGCCCTGGGCGCCACCGTGCGCACCAACCGCCGGGAAATCGCCGGTGGGGATTTTTTCACCGGGATGTTTGAAACCGCCCTGGAAGAAGACGAAATCATCGTCGCGGTGGATTTCCCGAGGCCGGAAGCCGCCGCCTACATGAAGTTCGAAAATCCGGCTTCGCGTTATGCCATTGTGGGGGTGTTCATTGCCAGGACCGCCGGCGGCGCGCGGGCCGCGGTTACCGGAGCGACGGACTGCGCCCACCGCGCCTATCGGATGGAAGAAGCTCTTGCCAAAGACTTCAGCCCGGCGGCGCTCGCTGATTTCCAGGCGCCGGTGGACCGCATGAACGCGGATATCCACGCCAGCGCGGAGTATCGCGCACATCTGGTGCGGGTAATGGCCCAGCGCGCGGTGGCGGCCTGCGCCTGAGCATGCCCGCACCGCGGGGAGTGCGCTGAAATACAGCGAACCTATGGGACAGCACACTAGCATCGAGGATGTCCAGCGGCTGCTCCGGGACGGCAACTACGTTGCCGACCGGGCGCTGGCCACCACGCTGTTCCTGTCCCTGCAAATGGGCCGGCCGCTGTTTCTCGAAGGCGAGGCCGGCGTCGGCAAGACCGAAATCGCCAAGGTGCTTGCCGCCGGCCTCGACCGCCGCCTGATCCGGCTGCAGTGCTACGAAGGGCTCGATGTTTCCTCCGCGGTATACGAGTGGAACTATGCCCGGCAAATGATCGAGATTCGCCTTGCCGAAGCCGCCGGAGTGGTGGACCGGCAGCATCTGGCGAATGATGTGTTCGCCGCGGATTTCCTGATCGAGCGGCCCCTGCTTGCGGCGCTTCGCGGTGACGATAGCGGCGCTCCCGTGCTGCTTATTGACGAACTTGACCGCACCGACGAGCCTTTCGAGGCCTATCTGCTGGAATTGTTGTCGGACTTCCAGATTTCGATCCCGGAAATCGGCACGGTCAAGGCGGCCGAGCCGCCCCTGGTCGTGATCACTTCCAATCGTACCCGGGAAATCCACGACGCGCTCAAGCGGCGCTGCCTCTACCACTGGGTCGACTATCCCGACGCCGAGCGCGAGCTCGCGATCATCGAGGCCAGGCTGCCGGGAATGGACGCCAGCCTGAGCCGCCATGTGGTCGCTTTCGTCCAGCGCCTGCGCGAGCGGGATCTGTACAAGCTTCCCGGGGTTGCCGAAACACTGGACTGGGCCCAGTCCCTGCTGCAACTCGATCAGGTGGCCCTGGACAGCAGGGCCATCGACGACACCCTGGGCGCCCTGCTCAAGTACCAGGATGACATTGCCCGCATCCGTGGTAGCGAAGCGGCGCGGATTCTCGAGGAAGTGAGGGCGGAACTTTCGGCGCGAGTCGGTTGATGGGCGAGGGCAAGCGGATACGAAGCACAGCTTCGTGCGCAGTCCCGAGCGACTCGACAGGAAGTCGAGGCCGGGGTTGATCGAAATCGGCAAATCGGCGCCATGGATGGCATGAACAAGCTTGTGGAATCCCCAATGAGATTCTGCGACTTCGCGCAGAATGACGGGACGAGGGGCCGCGCAAAATGACAGAAAGGTGAACGATGCAGCTTGAAGCCACCTTCGCGGACGGTGGTCGCATGACCGGCAACATCATGCACTTCGCCCGCCTGCTGCGCGCCGCCGGCCTGCCGGTGGGGCCCGGAAAGGCGCTGGACGCCATCCGCGCTGTCAATCTGGTGGGTTTTTCCAGCCGCGCCGATTTTCATAGCTGCCTGTTCGCGATTTTCGTCAGCCGCCGGGACCAGCGCGAACTGTTCGACCAGGCCTTCCACATCTTCTGGCGCAACCCGGCTTTCATGGAGCGGATGCTGGGCGCCATGCTGCCGAATCTGCTGATCGAGGACGAGACCAGCGCCAGCGAAGTGCGCCGCCGGCTTGCAGACGCCATGGGCGGCGAGGGAAGGATGCGGAAATCCACCGAAGAACAGCTCGAACTGCACGCCCTGCTGACGAGTTCCCCCGCTGAAATCCTCAAGGAACGGGACTTTGAAGACATGTCCAGCGCTGAACTCGAACAGGCCAAACGCGCCATCGCCGACTTGCGCCTGCCCAGAGACAGTATCCCCACCCGGCGTTTCCGCCCCGACCCCCGCGGTCGCCATCTTGATCGAAGGGCAAGCCTGCGGGCGCTGGCGCGGTCAGGCGCCGCGGCGCCGCTGCGATTCCGCCAACGCAGGACCCGCCAGCCGCCGCTGGTGGTGCTGTGCGACATCTCGGGCTCCATGAGCGCCTATTCACGGATGTTCCTGCATTTCATGCACGCCATCGCCGCCCGGCGCCGGGTGCAGAGCTTTGTCTTCGGCACCCGGCTCACCCATGTCACGCGCCAGCTTGTCCACAGCGATGTGGACCAGGCGCTCGAAGGCGTCGCCGGGGCGGTGCGGGACTGGTCCGGCGGCACCCGCATCGGCCACTGCCTGCACCGGTTCAACAAACTCTGGGCGCGCCGGGTGCTCGGCCAGGGCGCAACCACCCTGCTCCTCAGCGATGGCCTCGAACGCGACGACCCAGCGCAACTTGAAATCGAAATCCAGCGCCTCGCCCGCTCCAGCCGCCGCCTCGTCTGGCTCAACCCGTTGTTGCGCTGGGACGGTTTCGAGCCACTCACGCAGGGCGCCAGGGCCATGCGCCCCCATGTATCCGACTTCCGCTCCGCCCACAACCTCGAAAGCCTCGACGAGCTCGCCAGGGCGCTGTCGGGAAGCAAGCGACAGGATTGGGGGTAATGTTTTGGCGCCGTCAACTTGAGAACGGCGTGACAATTTTCTATTGTTGGCAACGAATCTGGTCGCCAGAGACCAGTTACGGTGCTTCATTTGGGGTGGAGAATGCAGTTTCAGGACATCTGGTACGACAGCGACGACGGACTCAGGCTGTACGCGCGGGATTACGCTAACGGCGACGCGAAGCAGACCCTGCTGTGCATGCACGGACTGACCCGCAACTCGGCGGATTTTCACGACCTCGCCCGCGAACTGCAGCGCGATTACCGCATAATCGCAGTGGACCAGCGCGGACGCGGACACTCGGACTGGGACGACAATCCCCGGAACTACACGCCCCTGCGCTATGTGAAAGACATGTTTTCACTGATTGAACGGCTGAAACTCGGGAATATTGTGCTGGTTGGCACTTCGCTCGGCGGACTGATGTCGATGATGATGGCTGGCATGAATCCTTTCCTGTTCCGGGGCGTGGTAATGAACGATATTGGCCCCGTGATGGCAGACAGAGGTTGGGCCCGCATCGTCAGTTACACCGGCAAGATCGAATCACCCGGAACCTGGGAAGCCGCCGCCGGGCAATCCCGGGAACTCAATGCCATCGCCTTTCCCCATTACGAGAGCGAGGACTGGGAGCGCTGGGCGCGGCGTAACTATGCCGAAGACGCCGCTGGAGAAGTGAAATTGCTGTATGACCCTGACATTGCCGAGCCGCTGGCCAGGGTCAGTCGCACAGCGCCCGGATTCGACCCCTGGGCCCTGTTCGCCGGATTGAAACAGTTCCCGGTATTGCTGATCCGGGGCGGGCTTTCCGACATTCTCGAAGCGGACTGCGCAAGCGAAATGCAGCGCCGGCATTCCGGCCTGAAACTGTTCACCGTCCCAGGCGTGGGCCACGCCCCCATGCTTGACGAACCCGGAGTAGTGCCCCTGCTGCGGGAGTTTCTGGCGGAATTGTAGATACAAGCTCGCCACCTGAAGAGGTATGCCGACTTGCCGATACATCATCGGGATCCGATTGACCGAATTCCTGCGACGCAGGCTCCCAGGCGTTGGTAAAGTCGTTGACGCCAGCCGGGATTCCAGGATTGCCGAATACGATGTCGAGATTCTGAATTGAATCAGAAAGGAGTACAGCATGGGGCCACTAAAGGGGATTCGGGTAATCGAGATGGCCGGCATCGGGCCGGGGCCGTTTTGCGCCATGATGCTTTCAGACCTCGGCGCCGAAGTCATCCGGCTTGACCGCCTGAGCCTGAAGGGAAGCGGTGAGCGCGCCAATGTGCTGTCCCGGGGGCGACGCTCGCTGGCGGTGGATCTGAAAAAAGAACAGGGCGTAGCCATTGCGCTGGAAATGATCGACCAGGCCGATGCGCTGATTGAAGGATTCCGCCCCGGCGTCATGGAGCGGCTCGGGCTTGGGCCTGAAATCTGCCTCGAACGCAATCCCGGCCTCGTCTACGGCCGCATGACGGGCTGGGGCCAGCACGGGCCGCTGGCCAAAGCCGCGGGCCACGACATCAATTACATTTCCATCGGCGGCGCACTCGGCGCCATGGGCCATGCCGACCGGCCGCCGCCGCCGCCATTGAACCTGATCGGCGATTTCGGCGGCGGCGCCATGTATCTGCTTTGCGGAATCCTCGCCGCGCTGGTGGAGCGCCAGCAATCCGGCCGCGGCCAGATCATCGACGCCGCCATGACCGATGGCACCGCCAGCCTGCTGAGCCCATTCTACGGGCTCCTTGCCATGGGCATGTGGACCACCGAGCGCCACAGCAACCGCCTTGACGGCGGCGCGCCCTTTTATGGCAGCTATGAATGCGCCGACGGCAAATACATATCCATCGGCTCGCTTGAGCCCCAGTTCTATGCCCTGCTGCTGGAAAAGGCGGGCATCGAAGACCCGCGGTTCGAATCGCAGTACGCCCGGGAGAACTGGCCGGAAATGCGGGAAAAGGTCGCGGCGATTTTCCGCGGCAAGACTCGCGAGCAATGGTGCGAATTGATGGAAGGCACCGATGTCTGTTTTGCGCCGGTGCTGGATCTTGCGGAAGCGCCAAAACACCCACACAACCAGGCGCGAGAGACTTTTGTTGACTACGCGGGCGTTCTGCAACCCGCGCCGGCGCCGCGCTTCAGCCGCACTCCGGGGGAAATCCAGTCCGCCGCCGCCAGAGTGGGAGAACACAGCGAACAGGTGCTTGCGGATTGGGGGTTCAGTACTGAGCGCATTGCCCGTTTGCAGGCCGAGGGCGCCATATGAAATACGAAACGATCCGCCATGAAGTGGAAAATTCCATTCTCACTCTCACCCTGAACCGGCCCGACCAGCTCAATGCCTTTACTGTGGCAATGGGCCACGAACTCATCGACGCTTTCGACCGCGCGAGCGAGGATGATGCGGTCAACGCCATCATTGTGACCGGCGCGGGAAGGGCATTCTGCGCGGGAATGGATTTGTCCGGCGAGGGCAATGTATTCGGCCTCGACGAGTCGTTCGAGCCCGATCTGAACGAACTGAGGAAACGTCTGCGGGAGCCGGAAATCGAACGTGGCGTACGCGACCTGGGCGGCCTGCTGACCCTGGCGATCTTCCGCTGCAAGAAGCCGGTGATTGCCGCAATCAATGGCCACGCCGTGGGAATTGGCGCCACCATGACCTGCGCCATGGATGTGCGCGTTGTCGCCAGGGATGCGCTGGCGGGGTTTGTCTTCAATCGCGTCGGCATTACCCCGGAAGCCTGCTCGACCTGGTTTTTGCCGCGCATCGTCAATATGGGCACGGCGCTGGAATGGATTTACCGCGCCGACCTGATCAATGCCAGGGAACTCAGGAAGCGGGGATTCGCCAACTACCGGCTTGCCGGCAAGAAAGTGCTCGGCAAGGCCCGTGATCTCGCCGCTCGCATTGGCCGCCACAGTCAGGTCTCCATCGCGCTGACCCGGCAGATGATGTACCGCAATGTAGCCCTGGAGCACCCCCGGCAAGCCCACGAAGTTGAGTCCCTGGCGATCTACTGCCAAAGCCGGACGAGCGGCAGGGAAGGTGTGCGGGCTTTTCGTGAAAAACGCCCGCCGGAGTTTACGGACAGGGCCTCAAGCGACATGCCCGGGTTCTATCCCTGGTGGAATGAGTTGGATGATCGATAGTCTGGTTGTCTGGAAGTTCGCTGCATCTCAGCAAACTTCCGGGACAGCACACTGATGACAACGTTTTCATTTTGCCCATTTCGTATTGCGCCAGGCCGTTTTGACGTTGTATAAAATAATAACTGCCACATGAACCTGCCGGCAGATCAACAATATCCGGGAAGGACAATCAGTAAACCGGGGAATCAGGCAGAGGAGCCAGCCATGATCATCCTGCAAAGCACTTTCAATCTTCATCCGCAAAAAGTCGATGCGGCCCTTGCGCTGATGCGGGAAATGATGCGCCTGTGCCAGCACGAGCACGGCTGCCGGCACTATCGCTATTTTCAGGGAATCGGCGACTCCAGCGAAGTCCTGCTGCTGCAGGAATGGGACGATGCGGAAAGCCTGCAAGGGCACTACGAAACCGACCATATGGAAAAATTCGTCCGTCGCCTCGGGCCAATGCTGCGCAGCCCCATCACCACCAGAAGCTACATTTCCCAGGAAGAAGAATCCATTCTGGGCGTTGCGGAAGAGATCCCTTCAGAGCCCCATCACGCGCTTCATTAGTCTTGAAAAAAAGGACTGTCATTCCGCGTGTAGCGACGCGAAGTCGTAGAATCTCTTTGGGGATTCCACAAGGTTGTTAATGCCATCCATGGTGCCGATGGCTGATTTCATTGTACGAACTGCTTGATTTCGCCGCCGTCATAACGGGCAAAATAGTCTTTGGCGGCGGTTTTCACTTTCGGCGCCAGAATCAGTGTGGACAGCATGGTGGGGATGGCCATGGTGGCGTAGGCGCCGTCGAACAGGCTGACCACGGCTTCCAGTGAAGCCACTGCGCCCACAGTGATCAGGGCGGCGTAGGTCCAGATGTAGTATTTCTCCCGTTTGGTGCCGAAAAGGAAGGCCATGCATTTGCCGCCGTAGTACGAATAGGTCAGCACCGTGGTGGCGCCAAGAGTCACCACCATCAGCAATACCAGCCAGGAACCATAGCCCGGAAAAACCTGCTCATAGGCGAGTGAAGTCAGGGTAACGCCCACCGCATCTTCCCGCCAGACGCCGGTGACCAGAATCGCCAGCGCGGTGCAGGTGCATACAATCAGCGTATCGATGATCGGCCCGAGCATGGCCACCAGACCTTCCCGCACCGGCTCATTGGTTTTGGCGGCGCCGTGGGCGAGTGACTCGGTGCCAAGCCCGGCTTCATTGGAGAACACCCCCCGCTGGACGCCAATCAGGATGACCGCGCCAATGGCCCCGCCCGCCGCCGCTTCGCCGCTGAAGGCGTCGCGGAAAATCAGCGCGAAGGTGGCGGGAATCTCCGCCGCGTGAAGCAGCAGCAACCAGACGGTGACCACAAACCAGAACAGCACCATGACAGGCACCAGGCGGCTGGTCCAGGCGGCGATGCGCTGGATGCGACCGATAATGATGGCGAACAGCCCCGCGGACAGCAGCAGCCCCATGAGCAGATCAAATCCAAAATGATCGTCGGCGTTGGCCCAGCCGGCGGGAATCGCGACCACGTCACGCAGAATCTGCACGGTCTGGTTGATCTGGAACACCGGCAGGGTGCCAAACATGCCTGCCACGGCGAACAGCCCCGCCAGCGGCATCCACTGGCGGCCCAGCGCTTCGCGGATGACATACATCGGCCCGCCCTGAAGCTTGCCGGCATCGTCCCGGCCGCGGTACATCACCGCTAGACTCGCGGTATAGAACTTGGTGGAAGTGCCGACGATTGCGGTCACCCACATCCAGAACACTGCCCCCGGCCCGCCCAGGCTTATGGCCAGAGCCACACTGGTGATATTGCCCAGGCCAATGGTGCCCGCCAGCGCCGTGGCGAGAGCGCGGAAATGGGTGATGTCGCCGGCGTCCTCACGGGAATCGTAACGACCGAGCAGCAGGTCCACCGCATGCTTCAGATAGCGAAACTGCCGCAGCCGCGAATGGATCATGAAAAACAGCCCGCCGCCCACGAGCAAGACGACGAGTTGCGGCCCCCACATGAAATCGGCGAAGGCGCCGAGCGCGCGCTCGATACTATCCATTGCCGTCAGCTACCGCTCGAATACCAGTTGCCGGCCGAGTTCGGCGAGGAAAGGGATTCCGATTTCCACATACTCGTAATCATCGTCGTTGAATGTCTCGTTGGCGTTGACGCGGATGGTCGCGGAAATCAGAAACTCCCGATTCGTCCGGCGATCGACGATGTAAGCCGAATCGGTGAGGTACCCGTAAGCGCGTCCTATCTTGTTGAAAATCTCGATGTGTTCCGGGATGCGTTCCCTGCTGTCGCCGAACAGAAAATACTTCAGTCTCCCGTCCGGATACACCGACTCGTCGTAGCCCGCCTCCCGCGGCAGCGTTTTCATGGTATTCAGCACGAATTCGCGATGTTCGTCACTGAGCTGAAACCGCTCCTCCCCGGTGAAGGCTTCGGGAAACACGAGCCGCTGCGTGATTTGATGCAGCGAGCTCAGCGGCAGGTAGTTGTTATCGGAAAAATCGAAGGGATCCCCGATCCGCCTGCCGTTTTCGATGTACGCCGAACCCTGCAGGAGATTGTCCAGCGGCAGCACTTCGATCGGAGAGTTGTCGATCGGCCCGACGCGCAGCGGGCCGCCTTCGGGCCGGGAGAACGTGATCGCCTCGGTTCGCAACGAGTCTGAATCGCGGGTTCCGAGGCGATGGGAGATGCGGGCATTCAGGCCCTTGCGCCGCAGGCGCAGATTGATTTCGTCCTTGCCCAGGAATTCATACAGGCGGTTGTTGGCGGGATTGTCGCTGACCACGAACAGGGCAATCAGGTCGTCGGTGAAACTGCTTTCCTCGCCTGCATCGCCAACGGTGTAGCGGCTATGGCGATCGACCCCTTCCAGTAGTTCCAGCTTTTCCAGAGCGAGCAGAGCCACCGGCAGCTTGACCGTGCTGGCGGGATAGAAATACCGGTTGTCGTCAAGTCCGAAACTGTGCTCGCGGAACGTAACGGAACCATCCGCATCGCGCTCGATTTCGGTGAACAGTACCTGCACCTGGTGGTGCGAAAGATTTTGCATCACCGCTCGCAAGGCGGGTTCGTCAGCAAGAAGGGCCTGTTCGATGGGATTGCTTGCAGTGCAGGCGCCAAACAAGCAGCAGGCAAACAGCAGCAACCAGAGACGATATTTCAAGTTCCACTCCCGACTATTCGTAGCGATAGTCAAAAACGTTTGAGGCGCCCTGATTCCACGAAAGAATAGGGTGGTGCCAGCGCCAAAGGCGTGGATGAGAGCGGATTTGCAGCCGTGAATTCCTGTGGCGCAGACTCTTGGCCCGGATATTTGAGGTGTGGGTCGAGTGAAGAGAATCATTCTGTCACCGAATTTCCTCACCAAACCGGAAATCCTTATTGGGCATGCGCTGTTGCAGGTGTTCGATGAAGTAGTCCCAGCGGCGTTTCATGAAGTAGCGGGAGTTTAGGAAACCGTGGCCGCTGTTGGGCAGGATGATGAGGTCGAAGTCCTTTTCGGCCTCGACCAGGGCGTCCACCATGAGCATGGTGCCTGACGGGTGTACATTGGTGTCCATCAAACCATGGGCGAGGAGGAGCTTGCCCTGCAGGTTTCCGGCCAGCAGTGGGTTGGCCTGGTTGTCGTAATTGGACAGGGCATGGCCGCGCACCGGGTCGGTTTCTCCACTGTATTCGAGCAGGCCCTGCCAGCGTTCGCCCCAGTCGTCCTCGTAATTGCGATTGTCGTGGTTGCCTGCGCTGGAGACGGCAACCCGGTAGAAATCCGGGTAGCGCAGAATGCCGGCGGTGGAAGCGAAACCACCGCCGGAATGGCCCCAGATGCCGACCCGCTCCAGGTCCATGTAGGAGTGGCGGTCTGCCAACTGGCGGATTGCTCCCACCTGGTCGGGAAGGCCGTTGTCGCCCATGTTGCCGTAGTAGATGTCGTGGAAAGCCTTGGAGCGCCCCGGTGTTCCCATGGCGTCGACTTCCACAACGATGAAGCCAAGTTCGGCCAGGGCCTGCTTGTCGCCCCGGGATGGGCGAAATCCGCGGCTGCCCACGCTGCCGGCCTGGGGGCCGGGATAGAGATAATTGAGCACCGGATACTGGCGTGATTCATCCAGGCCGGACGGCAGGTACATCAGTCCATACAGGTCGGTAACCTGGTCCCGCGCCTTCACGGTAAATGGCGCCGGCGGCCGCCAGCCTGTTTCCGCGAGGGCTGAAACATCGGTTTTCTCCAGCGTGGCGAGTATTTCTCCCTCTCGATTGCGCACCGCGGATACCGGGGGTGTATCGGGAGTCGACCAGGTATCGAGAAAGTATTCCCCCGAGGAGGACCAGCTAATCTCATGGTGGCCGGATTCCGGGGTGAGCAGTTGCCGGTTTCCATCATTGAGGCCAACCCGGTACAGATAGTGAAAATACGGGTCGCCGGGCTCGGCATTCGAGCCGAGCAGCCAGAGTTGTCCGCTTTCCTCGTCTATCTGTTCGATGGCGAGCACGAGCCAGTCGCCGGTGGTAATGGCGTGTTTCAACTCGCCGCTTGCCAGGTCGTGCAGATACAGATGGCCCCAGTTGTCGCGCTCGGAAAACCAGATGAACTCGCCGCGCTCGTGCAATACCCGCCAGTTTTCATCCATGAAGCCCGCCATGTATTGGGTTTCGGCGACTTCCAGATAGACATCCCGAACACCCCCGCTCTCGATGTCCACCAAGCGCAACCGCGCCTGCTTGTGATCCCGGGAAGAGGAAATGAAAGCGAGGCGCCCGCTGTCCGCGCTCCATTGGGTATCGAGAAAAACGCCGTCGCCGCCGGCGACATGATCGCTGGTGGTGGAACGGTGCGGGTCCGGCGGCAGGTCGAGAAAGACGACTCGCGGCTTGGGCTCCAGATGAATGACTACCCGCTCAATCGTGAAGATATGCTCATCGCCCGGCAGTGGGTACTTCCAGATATCGACTTCCGGACGGCCCACCCGGGTATCCCATAGTGCGATATCGCCCACTTTACGACCGTCATGGCGAAAAGTGGCGATCCTGCTGGAATCCGGCGACCACTTCAACACGGGGCCGTCGCCGCGAACCCAGCCGGCATTGTTGGTGGCGTAGCCGTAGTTCTCCTCGCCGTCAAAAGTAAGCCGGGTCAACTCACCGGTGGCGGTATCGCGAATCCATAGATTGTGGTCGCGGATGAAAGCCGCGCGGCTGCCGTCGGGAGACAGAAACTCGTTGACCGGAGCGGATTCGAGTTGCCCCGGGGAATACTCCCCACCCAAAGTCAAGGAATAGCGCTCGCCGTCGAAATTGAATTCCACTTCGTTGCCGTCAAGGCTGATACCGGTAAGCAGCAGGTCTCGGAGGGCCACTTCCCGTCCGAGCAATTCTTCCAGCGCTGTGGCAAGACGTTCACTGTCGAGCAGTTCCCCGCGCTCGCCGCTGGCGGGATCAAGGACGATGTAGCTTTGCGCGCCGAGATCGGACCGCCGGTACACCAGCCGGTCGTCGTCCTGCCAGTAATGTGCCGCCATGTGATTGGCGAGCAGCGGCGCGGTGTTGGCGGCCAGCATGGCTTCGGCGCGGCGGTATTCGGCTTCGGTTGCGCTGGTTGATGGCATCGGCAAGTCGGCTTCCGGGGCGCAGCCCCCGGCAACAAGAAGAATCAGCGGCCCAAAAGCCAGTGCGATTGACCGGAGCGGCTTCATCGGCTAGTCACCCCCAAGCGGGAAATCTACCGCGTGAAGTGTAGCAATATTCCGTTGCCGGAAGAGAAGGGCAAGGCTGATTCGATTCGACCTGCCGAAGAACGGGAAGCCCAATTCCTGTCCGTAAATTCCAACTGTTTGAATTTCTTGAGAAAACACGGATTTTCTGCTGGACTCTGACTTCTCGCGCCGCTTCGTGCGCCTGAGGCAGGTGCGGTCTCACCGCGAATCCGCCCTGCAGGCACCGATGGGGGGCGGAGTTGATGTTAAGATGCCTGATACGGGATATTTCTGTTGATTGAGATCATTTTCTTGTTTCCGTTGCTGGGCAACTTTCAGTTTGGTGTGGCCCGCGAAGCGCCGTACTGGTTTCTGGCGTCGGCGCCGGCATTGGCGCTGCTCGCGGGCTGCGGTGACGGGAATATCGACAACTACCGGGCCGACTCCGAAACCGGGCGCTGGTATTCGGTGGAACAGGTTTCCGCCGGGGCGGAGGTGTTTGCCGCCCATTGCGCGGAATGTCATGGGGATGCCGCCCAGGGCGCGACCACCGACTGGCGGGAGCGGTTGCTGGACGGTTCCTTTCCGCCGCCGCCGCTGAATGGTTCGGCCCATGCCTGGCATCACCCGCTTCCCGTATTGCTGCGGGTGATTGACGAGGGAGGTATTGCCCTGGGTGGGCAGATGCCCGCATTCGGCGCTGCGCTGGCCGAAGATGACAAGCTGGCGGCAATCGCCTGGTTTCAGGATTTCTGGAGCGATGAGACCTATTCGCAATGGCTGATGATGGGTGGCGTGAATTGAACTGGCGGATTTGCGGGCATTTTGGCGGGAGCGTGTGGGGAACGCATCACCGGCCTGCGGCAAGGTCCGCTGTACTGGTGTTGTTGCTGGTGGCGCTGCTGACCAACGCCTGCTCGGCCCAGACGCCGGAGAATCCCGCGGTCTGGGAATCGCCCCTGCGTCAGGACCACGGGCTGGTGGGCCGCATCTGGGACAGCCGCCCGCAGCGCTTCGTTACGCCCGGTGAATTGCTGGACAGTCTGCGCGAGGCGCGGTTCCTGCTGCTAGGCGAAAAGCACGACAACGCGGACCATCACCGCCTGCAGCTTGCGGTGCTGGAATCGCTGATTTCCACCGGGGCCTTGTCCGGGGTCGCATTCGAGATGATCGATGCTTCCCGGGCAGGGAAGCTCAAGGGCATCGCCGGGCGGGAGTTCGCAGACGCCGGGGCGCTGAAAAGCTGGCTCGAATGGGACGACGACTGGAACTGGGAATTCTATTCACCGCTGCTGCTTGCGGCCCTGGCGGCGGACTTGCCCCTGGCGGTCGCCAATATCGACGAAGGCGCGATCATGGAAATCTATCAGGGCGATGGTCCCGCGCTGCTGGAGAATGTGTATGACGCCGAAGCCATGGGCAAGTTCCATGCCGATATCGACGAAAGCCACTGCGGTCTGCTGCCGGAAAGTCAGTTTCCCGCCATGGTGCGGGTACAGCAGAGCCGGGACCTTGCCATGGCCCGGGCCATGGTAGCGCTCGCGGGAGATGCAGGCCCCGCGCTGCTGATCGCCGGCAACTACCACGCCCGCCAGGACCTCGGCGTACCCAACTACCTGCTGGCGCTCGAACCCGGCCTGCGCCGGGAGCAAATCATCTCGCTGTCCTTCGTTGAAGTACAGCCCGATGAAACCGTGCCGGTAACCTACCTCGAACGCTTTGGCGGCATTGCCGAACACGACTACCTCTGGTTTACCCCCGCTGTGGAAGAACAGGACTACTGCGCGCAGTTGCGTTGATTGCCCTTGGTATTCTCTGAAAAATTCCATCCATGGAATTTTTCATTGTCGCAAAACAAAAGCGTGGTTTGTTTTGCTCGCGAATTCAATGGCTTACGCCATCGAATTCGGCGAGTTGCAACGGGAGCGGAATGTCGACACACTATTCCCGAGGAAGGATAAAGATGTCCAGACTCTTGACCAAATTGCTGTTGCTCGCCCTGGCTGGCGCCGCCGCCGGCCAGAGCCCCGAGACCGACTACGATAACGCCGGGGAATTCAATTTCGTGCGGGTGCAGTTTGATACCTACTATGGCCGCGGATTCGGCTATGGCGCCTGGGCCATCGATTTTCCGGCTTCCGATGAGAATTTCCTGCGTGGGGTTTCACGCCTGACCAATATCCGCGTCATGAGCAATCCCATCGTGCTGCGCCTCGATGATGCGGAAATCTTCAACTATCCCTTCCTCTACATGCTTGAAGTGGGCCAGAACGGCGGCATCACCTTGAGTCCGGCGGAAATCGAAAACCTGCGCGAATACCTGCTGCGGGGCGGTTTCCTGCTGATCGACGATTTCTGGGGCCAACTTGAGTGGGACAATTTCCAGGCCGCATTCAGTCAGATTTTTCCCGACCGGGAGATTACCGAGCTGCCGCCGGACCATGAGATTTTCCACGTCTATTACGACATCGATGGACCTCAAATGATTCCCGCGCTGTACCGCACCGATGAGTTTGGCGAGCGCGGCATCGACCATGCCAGCAATCATGCGATTCTTGACGATGCTGGACGGGTCATGGTGCTGGTCAACTGGAATTCCGACATGGGAGATGGCTGGGAACACACCTACCATCCAGCCTATCCCACCCGCTACGCCAACTCAGCCTACCGCCTTGGCATCAACTATCTGATGTATTCGATGACGCATTAGGAAAACTCTGGTCATGTCAGAAAATGCCTGGTTTGGGCTGCTTGTTCCGGAAAGACTCATTGCGCTGGATTGGATGGGCGTGAAGTTCCGACTAGCGAGGGCTGGGGAAGGTCGGGCAGGGGTTCGGCGGCGAGTTTGCGGTACCGGGCCAGATGGTTTCTGGCAGCATCGGGTTCGGCGAGGTTTTCGAGCAGGCGGCTGAGTTCTCCGTGGGCGGCGGCGCCGGGCCGGCTGCCGATGCTGGCCTGGAAGTATTCCCGGGCCTTGCCCCAGAGTTCGTTGCGCAGGCAGAGACGGCCGAGACTCAGCAGCAGGTCCGGGTCCCTTGGGCGGCTGGCAAGCCATTCTTCGGCAAGATTGAGCCGCCGCATGTCATCGCCGAGAGCGAGAACGCCATACAGTTCGATCAGGCTGGCCTGCCATTCCTTGTCGAGTATGTGTTCGATGGCCGCCGCGGCGTCCGCGCCGCCGCCATGGCGCAGCGCATGGCGGGCGTAGAGGCTGGTCAATGCGGGGGAGAGGCGGTATTCCTCCGGCGCCTTTTTCCAGAATTGCCGCAACCTGGCCAGGCTTTCCCTGTGGTCGAGACTGGCGTCGCGCCCGGCGGCGAGGCCGTGGAGCCGCTGGGCGAAGATATGCCGCCGCAGGCGCAGAATCTCTTCCGGGCCGGCCGCCCCATTGCGTTTCAGCGCAGGCAGCAGCTTTTCCAGTTCGTCCCAGTCTTCCAGATCGACATAGACCTGTTGCAGCAGGCCAAGCAGGGAGGCGTCGTTGAGCACGGTCTTGCGCAGGCTGTTGATCGCCTTGAGCGCCTGGTCCGGGCGCTGATTGCGCTGCAGCAGGTGGGCCCGGACAATGCCCGCCGTGGAGCGCGCCCGGGGATAGCGCCGCTCGGCGGTTTCCAGGCAATTGGCCCACAGTTCCGGCTGTTTGAGCTTGTGGGCCGCGCAGGCCGCCAGCAGATAATTGACCGGGCCGGCGTTGCGCTCATTACGGCCTTGCATCAGCAGGTTGTATGCCAATTGCCAGTTGCCCCGAAACAACGCCAGGGCGCCCTGTTCGGTCTTGCTGCGAGGGTCCGCATGGAACAGGCTGCCCACTCGCTTTCCGGCCCGGGCCCACTGCCAGGGATTGACCCAGCCAAACAGCAGGCGCAGCAGCCGGTACAGCAGATAGATCACCGCAAGGGCCAGGCCCAGGGCGAGCAGGCTGGTTTCAAAGGTGGAATCGCCGAATGCAATCAGCAGATAGCCCGGGTCGGCGGGGAAATCGGTAAACAGGATGACAAGCAGGGCGGCGGCGATGGCCGCCAGGGAATACACAAACAGGCGGATCATTGTGACAGGCCGGTGAGGAACTCGCCGAGCAGGTCCAGCGACTCGTTGAGCACCGGCAATTCCGGGGCAATCTCGATGGCCAGCAAGGCATTCAGCTCCGCCGTGAGCCGGGCTACCGATTCGTCTGCGGCAAAGCCCCGCAATTCATCGCGACCGGCTTGCAGACTGACGCGGTACATGGCGCTGTCGCGCCGCAGCAGGGCAAGCTGGGCCTGGGCGATTCGCAGGCGAATGGCCTCGCGAATGAACTCCTCCCGCCCCGCCACCAGTTCTAACTCCGGCCGCTCCTCCCAGCGGCGCCAGACAAATACGCTGCCGAGGAATTCCAGCCCGGCGGTCAGCCAGCCGGTTTCCGGCGAATTTGCCGGGGCGGCGCTGGCGGCAACCGACCCGCGCAGGGATGCGAGCAGGTCGAGCCGGCTGATTTCGCCTTGCAGGCTTTCCAGCCGGAACCAGATTCCCTCCCGGTCCACCGCTTCCAGGGCGCGAAGCCGGGCGGCCTCTTCGGCTATGGCCTGACGGATATGCAAGACGCCATCGCGTTCGGCGTCCACCAGGGCCTGGTCGGCGCTTTCGAACAGCGCGATGGCGCCATGGATATCGGCTTCAAGCCGCAGTTTGCGGTCGGCGAGATTGAGCAGATTCGCGGCCTCGCGCAGCTTCCAGCCGTATTCGGACCGGGCCTGGAGGCCACGCTGGGCTGCGCTGACTTCGCTGAGCCGCCGGCTGAGGGAGTCGGTTTCCTGGCGCAGGCGCTGTTCCAGATCCTCCAGCGGCGCCAGATCCATGGGCGCCGGTTCCGGCGGCGCGGCGAGTTGCTCCTGCATGGTCTCGATGGTTGCCGCATGGGCCGCTTCGGTATCGGCAAGTTCGGCATTCTCGCTGGCCAGGATTTCCACCTGTCCCCGCATGAGCGCGAGTTGCGTTAGCAGATAGCCGGAAGCTGCGAGCAGGGAAACGAACAGAAACAGCAGGATCAGAAAGCGGTTGCGCGCGGTATGGGACTGCCGGGCCAAACGGCTTTTTGCCTTGGCGGTTCTGGCTTTGGCAGCTTCGGAACGGGGTTTCGGTGTAACCGTTTTCTCGGTCACTTCAGTGTTGTCCCATCAGTATGCCGCATTTCAGCGGGTCTCTCGCGATTCAGGCGCCCTGCTGCCGAAAATGGGCGGCGAGGGTTTCGGCCACGGCTGTTGTCCCGGCGTCGCCGGCATTGATTACCGCGCTGAAGCCAAGCCGCGCCGCCAACTCCGCCACGCGCCGGGAAGGCACGATCAATGGTAGCGCGAATGGCGCGGCAATGGGACACCCACTCGGCCCATCGGCAAAAATCAGTTCATGCCAGTGCTGCAGCGCCTCGGCGCTTGTCAGGATGACGCCATCGAGAGCGCCTCCGGCGAGAATCTGCCGCAGCCCGGCGTCAGCATCCGCAGCGGGGATTCGCCGATAGACTTCGAGATAAGTCACCTCGGCGCCGCGGCGCCGCAATTCTTCGGCAAGCAGTTCCCTGCCCCCTTCGGCCCGGAAGATCGCGACTTTCCGGCCCTCGATGGCTGCAAGCTGGGGCAGTTCAAGCAATGCCTCGCTGCCGCTGCCCCCGACCGGGCTGTATACCGGACGGTCCAGCAGCAGGGAAACTTCCCGGGCCGTGGCTGCGCCAACCGCGAACAGGGTCACAGCGGGGGACGGTGATACCCCGGCCGTCTTGATGACTTCCACGCCGAATCGGGTGGCATTGGCGCTGACGAATACCAGCAAATCAAAATCGGCCAGGCGGGCCAGATCTTGCTGCAAGCGGACATTCCGCTTCATGGGTTCAATGGCGAGCAGCGGCAGGCTGAGCGCTTCGCCTCCCAGGGCCGCTATCTTCTCGCGGAGACCTTTTTGCCGGTCGGCTGGCCGGGTGATGAGGATGCGACGGTTTTTCACCGGTGACTGCCAATTCTCATAATCGGGCGCCAATACTCACGATTGACCGTCACCGCGCAGGCCGGCAATGATCCGGTCCGCGCCGCGGGCAAGCAGGCTTGCCGCTACTTCGCGACCGGTGGTCTCGGCTTCCGTCGCGGGTCCGCTGCTCTCGGCGCGGAGGAATTCACTGCTATCGGCGTCAGCCACCAGCGCCCGCAAATACAATTCGCCGCCGTGCAATTCCGCATGGGCGGCAATAGGCAGTTCGCAGCCGCCCTGCAATGCTGTGGTCACCGTGCGTTCGGCCGCTACCCGCGCCGCCGTGCCCTCATGATGCAAACAGGCAAGCAGGCGCAGGGTCTGCTCATCATCGCTGCGGCATTCCACGCCCACAGCGCCCTGGCCCGCCGCCGGCAGGAAGTCGTCAATGGACAACCGCGAGCGGATTCGCGCCCCGAGTTCCAGCCGCATCAGGCCGGCGCTTGCCAGAACAATGGCATCGTATTCATCATTATCGAGCTTGTCGAGGCGGGTGCCCACGTTGCCGCGCAGGTCGGCAAGCTCCAGGTCCGGTCGCAGCAGCCTGAGCTGGCACTGCCGGCGCAGGCTCGAAGTGCCCACCCTGGCCCCGGTTGGCAATTCGGCAACACTCTGGTAGCGATTCGATACAAAGGCGTCGCTGGGGTCGGCGCGCTCGCAAATCACCGCAAGCCCGAGTCCGGCGGGCAACTCGGCGGGTACATCCTTCATGGAATGCACGGCAATATCCGCCTCCCCTTCGAGCATGGCCCGCTCCAGCTCCTTGACGAACAGCCCCTTGCCCCCGAGCCGCGCAAGCGGTCTATGGAGCAGGCGGTCGCCGGTGGTGGTAAAGCCGATAATCTCCACCGCAAGCCTGGGGTGGGCCTGCTCCAGACGCGACTTGACGAATTCCGCCTGCCACATCGCCAGCGGACTGTTGCGGCTCGCAATTCTGAGTCTCGTTCGGGGCATGCAAGGGAAAGGCGCGGGAAAGACAACGCCATTCTATGCAATCAACCGGCAATTGTCCGTCCGGTGGACTTTCGGCGCCGGGGAAACCCGGACGTTGCTGGTATAATCGCCGGCCCTTGGCGGCGGGTCGCCGCAGCGGGTGGATGCAATGAGCGAAAAGCAAGGCGATGCCGGCTCCGGCAAGCCCGACAAGCTCTGGAGCGGCCGATTCTCAGAGGCTACCGACAGTTTCATCGAGCGTTTTACCGCATCGGTGGAATTTGACGCGCGCCTGTACCGGCAGGACATTGCCGGTTCCATCGCCCATGCCGCCATGCTCGGCGAGGTGGGCGTGCTGAGCGAGGACGAGGTTCGGCAGATCACCGAAGGGCTGGAAGCGATTCAGGCCGAGATCGAAGGGGGCGATTTCGCCTGGTCGGTGGAACTCGAAGACGTCCACATGAACATCGAGGCGGCCCTCACCGGACGCATTGGCGACATCGGCAAGAAGCTGCACACCGGCCGCTCGCGCAATGACCAGGTAGCGACGGACCTGCGGTTGTATGTGCGGGAGGAAATCGACGCCCTGCGCGACCTGACCCGGCGGCTGCAATCCGCGCTGGTGGACCTCGCCGAGCGGGAAGCCGAAACCATTATGCCCGGCTTTACCCATTTGCAGTCGGCCCAGCCGGTGACTTTCGGCCACCATATGCTCGCCTGGCATGAAATGCTTGCCCGGGATGACGGTCGTCTCGAAGACTGCCGCAGGCGGGTCAATCGCTCGCCGCTTGGCGCCGCCGCCCTGGCGGGCACGAGCTTCCCCATAAACCGCGCCCGCAGCGCCGAATTGCTGGGTTTCGAGGCGGTGGCCGGAAATTCCCTCGACGCCGTCAGCGACCGGGATTTCGCCATCGAGCTTGCCGCGGCGGGCAGCCTGATCATGATGCACCTGTCGCGCATGGCGGAAGAGCTGGTGCTGTGGATGTCGGCGCAATTCGGTTTCATCAGCCTGCCAGACCGCTTCTGCACCGGCTCTTCCATCATGCCCCAGAAGAAGAACCCCGATGTGCCGGAACTCGTTCGCGGCAAGAGCGGGCGGGTCTATGGCCATCTGCTGTCATTGCTGACCCTGATGAAGTCCCAGCCCCTGGCCTACAACAAGGACAATCAGGAAGACAAGGAGCCGGTTTTCGATCTCATCGATACCCTCAAGGATTGCCTGTTCGCCTTCGCCGAACTCGTCCCCGCCATCGAATGCAAGCGGGAAGTCATGCGGGAGGCGGCCGCGCGGGACTGCGCCACGGCTACAGATTTGGCGGACTACCTGGTGGGCAAGGGCGTGGCCTTCCGCGATGCACACGAGGTCACCGGCAAGGCGGTGGCCCATGCGATTGCCCGGGGCAAGGAACTCCACGAACTGGAACTTGATGAACTCACCGGCTTTTCTTCCTTGATCGAGGCGGACGTGTATGAGGTGCTCACCGTGGCAGGCTCGGTGGCGGCCAGGAACCATTATGGCGGCACCGCCCCTGCCGAGGTGCGCCGGGCGGCGGCGAGGGCGAGACAGGCGCTTGCGGCGGGCAAGCCGAATTCGATGGCGTAAACCATTGAATTCTTGAGAATACCTGCGGCGCAGGCTCCTGGTGTGCAATTGACGAACCGCCGATGTGCGGGATTGGCTGGCGGTCGCTATGTCGGGTTGGCGCGCGGGCGCTATTCAGGTTTACGCGCAAGGAAAAAGAACATCGGCGTGAAAGTGCCCGACTTGCCGCCCTCGACCAATGCGTCCGCCGCCGTATTCAGCAGGGTGCTCACCGCCCGGGAGCCTTTTGGCGCCAGCCGCAGCCACTCTCCCACGCGCAGCGCCAGATTGGTCACGACCCGGCCGGCCGGGGTTCGGGGAATGCTGGCGAGGCTGAGGTCGCGGCCTTGCAGGGCTCGGTACCAGGGTGCTTCCGGGTCGGATTCCCCGGCGCGGTCATGGGCGTCAACGACTTCGAACCCGGCCTCCCGCAAGGCATCGCTCACTTCCGTGGCGCGCGGAATATCCGGCAGCGCATCGCCCACCATGATGTCGTGCCTGATTTGCTGGTGGATCTTGTCGTGCGGATCAAAATCCTCGGTCACGCACCAGTCGTAGGCCGCGAAACAGCCGCCCGGCCGCAGCACGCGAAAGACCTCGCGGAAGGCTGCGGTCTTGTCCGGGGCGTGGGGCATGGATTCGATGGCGGTTGCCGCGTCGAAACTTTCATCCTCCCCGGGAATCCGCATGAAGTCGCCCTTGATAAAGCGGCACAGGGATTTCACATCCCGGGTGTGCTTTCTGGCGCGCCCAAGCTGGTAGGCATTGTTATTGAGGCCGACGAAGCTCGCACCGGAATAGCGTGCCAGATTGCCCGTGGGCCCTCCAACGCCGCAGCCGAGGTCGATGACGTTCATGCCCGCTTTCAGGCGGAGCCGATCGGCGAGATAGTGCTGATGCCGCAGCAGCGAGGCCTTGAAGCTTTCCCCCCGCTTGCGGGGCGCGAAGTGGAAAGACTGTCCCCAGCCGAACTCGTAGAAGTCGGTGACCAGGTCGTAATAGTGATTGACCAGCGAGCGGTAGTGCTCCTTTCTGCTTTCCAGCCCGCCGTCGTAGATTTCGCTGTATTGATCCACCGTGGACTGCACCTGCTCCGGTGCGAGGTCCCCCAGAGAACGCAAATCGGATTTGTTGGCCGTTCCTTGATTCATGGGCGCAATCTAGCAGAGTCAGGCGAGTTCCACAAAGCGGTACTGATTCCCGGGCAAGACTCTTCACAATGAGAGTTCTCGGTGATGGCCTCTTGCCTTGGCCGCCTTGGGCTTATATATTGCATCGGTTGGCCCTGTGCGTGCGTACCGGTACCAACACCCGACAAACACGGAAACAGGACCAGCCCATGACCAAGATTCGCTACCTCATCGCCGCGCTGGCCTTGCTTGTGCCAGCCGGTTTCGCTGCCGAATGGGATGATTTCGTCATCGTGCAACTGGATGATATCGAATGGGACGAAAGCCTCAACCGGACCCAGTCGCATGTCCTCTACGGCAATCCCCGGGAAGAAGGTCTGTATATCATGCGGATCCGCTTTCCGGCGGGAGGCACCAGCAACCCCCATTACCACGACCAGGACCGCTTCATCACGGTAATCGAGGGAACCTGGCACGCGGGCGTTGACGCCAGCCACGACATGGAGCGGACCACGCCGATTCCAGCCGGCGGATTCATGTTCCACCCGGCCGGCGCGGTGCATTACGACGGTTCCCGGGGCGAACCCGTGGTGGTGGAAATCCGCGGCTTCGGACCGGTGGAAACCATAGGCGTGGAAACCACTCCATAGTGCCCGATAGCAGCAGCGGGAAAGGCGAACAGTTAGCGCGACAACCTGCGGAATTTTTATGAGCCCGGAAATTCAATTTGTCCTGAACAGCTTTTCCTTCCTCATCTGGGGCGTTCTCATCATGTGGATGTGCGCTGGATTCACCATGCTCGAATCCGGCTCGGTGCGCACCAAGAACGCCTCGGTGATCTGCCTCAAGAATGTGGGCTTGTACGCCATTGCCGGCCTCATGTTCTATCTCATCGGCTACAACCGATGTATGTGGACGTAAGCGGCTTTATCGGCAGCCTGGGGCTCTTCTACGGCACCTCGGGAGCCGAGCAGGCCCTGCTCGGCGGCGACGAGGGCGCCGCGGCGGCCGTGACGGAAAACGGCTACTCGGTGATGTCCGACTGGTTCTTCCAGATGGTTTTCGTGGCGACCACCTGTTCCATCGTTTCGGGCACGCTCGCCGAACGGGTCCGGCTCTGGTCGTTTTTCCTCTTTGTGGCCGTGCTGACGGGATTGATTTATCCCGTGGTGGGCGCCTGGACCTGGGGCGGTGGCTGGCTTGCCGAACTGGGCTTTCAGGACTTTGCCGGATCGTCCATCGTGCATTCCACCGGCGGCTGGGCGGCGCTGGCCGGCGCCATTGTCATCGGCGCCCGCCACGGCAAGTTCCGCGAAGACGGCAGCATCAAGCTGACCCCGCCTTCCAATGTTCCCGTGGTGACCCTGGGCATATTCATTCTCTGGATGGGCTGGTTCGCCTTCAACGGCGGCTCGCAACTGGCGCTGAGCGGAGTGGCCGACGCCGTGGCCATCAGCAATATTCTGGTGAATACCAATCTGGCGGCCTGCGGCGGATTTATCGCGGCCATTGCCCTGAGCCGGCCGGTGCTCGGCCGCATCGATCTGATGGGCAGTCTCAACGGCGTGATCGCCGGCCTGGTATCGATTACCGCGGGCCCCGATATTGTTGCGCATTATTGGGCTATAATCATCGGCGCGGTCGGCGGAGTGATCGGTTTGCTCGGGGTGAAAGTGCTCGAGCACTTCCGGGTGGATGATGTTGTGGGAGCGGTGCCCGCTCACCTGTTCGCCGGGATTTGGGGTACTCTTGCGGTTTGTATCGTGGCCGGCGGCAATCTGCTGGTCCAGTTGGCGGGAATACTGGCGATCGGCGCCTTTGTCTTTTCCGCCTCGATGCTTGCCTGGCTGGCCATCAGGCAGTTGATGGGAGTGCGGGTTGCGCTGGATGTGGAACGCCACGGTCAGGATGTGGCGGAACTCGGCATTGAAGCATATCCGGAATTTGTGGTATTGCAGGATCCTGACCTGTAACCAGTTAATCAGTCTGGCCAAAAAAGCTGGAACGGAGCAAGTGCAATGATTGAGGTCAATGTTGAACGGCAGGACGGAATTTTGTCCGCCATGGTAATGGGACGGATTGACGGCTCGAACGTCATGCAGTTCGAGGAATCCGTCAAGGGCGCTATTGAAGAAGGGGATCGTGCGGTCGTCCTCGATATGGAGCACCTGACCTATATCAGTTCCGCCGGATTGCGGGCGATCCTGATGACCGCCAAGCTGTTGCAGAACCGTAACGCCAAGTTCATGCTCTGCTCGCTTTCCAGGTCCATTCGGGAAGTTTTTGAAGTCAGCGGCTTCGACAAGATCATCAATATCCAGCCTGATCGCAGTCAGGCTATCGCCGCCGCAGGGTCATAAGCCCAGGGGCAGGCTCCCAGGTATTCTTTGAAAAACTTCATCCGTGGAGTTTTTCATTAGTTCTCCGCTTGCCCTGTTGCGAAATTCTTGCCGAGCAAAACCACATTCCGATTGTTCTCCCGGCGATAACTCACCGAGTCCATCATCTGATGGACGAGAAATATCCCGAGCCCGCCGGGAGTGCGCTTTTCCAGATTTGAACTCGTATCCGCCCGCGCCGGGTCGCTGTCGGTGAGATCGAATTGCCTCGCGTCGTCCTCGATGCGGACCAGGAGCCGGTCACCATCCAGTTGCAGGTCGATGCGAATCTCGTGGGCCGCATCATCGTCATAACCGTAACTGATGGTATTGGTGAGCAATTCATCCAGCGAAAGGTTGATCTGATAGGCCACCGCCATGGGAATTTCGCGCTGGCCGCAGAATTCGTCAACGCGCTCGGCGATAATGGCGAGTTGCTTCAAATCGTTCGCCACCCGAATACTCAGTTCCGCTTTACTCACCGAATAAGCCTCCTTTGCCTTGGCCATGCTTCCTGTCCAGCCAGTTTCTTGCTCTTGGTATTCTCTGAAAAACTCCATCCGTGGAGTTTTTCATTATCGCAAAACAAAAGCGTGGTTTTGTTTTGCTCCCGAATTCAATGGCTTACGCCATCGAATTCGGCGGCACTTCCATGTGCCGCAGGGAAGCTCTGACTT
>JAJECW010000024.1 GCA_022821865.1 Pseudomonadales bacterium | reverse complement strand
AAATTCCCTCCTTGGAATTTTTCATTATCGCAAAACAAAAGCGTGGTTTTGTTTTGCTCCCGAATTCAATGGCTTACGCCATCGAATTCGGCGACACATCCCTGTGCCGCAGGGAAGCTCTGACTTAATCAGAGCTTCCCTCATGTCATTCCGCGCGGAGCGAAGCGCAGTCGCAGAATCTCTTTCAGTGGCCACGCAATGAGATCCTGCGACTGCGCGCAGGATGACCCCCGGGGGCGCGCCCGGTGCCATAATGAGAATTGCCGCTGTTCAATGTTCATAGGCGACAAACCCCGGTCTCGACTTCCTGTCGAGCCGCTCGGCCTGCGCACGAAGCTGCGCTTCGTCGGCTTCGCCGACCGGGTGACAGCCCTTGCCAGATCGTGCCCGCCATCCCTGGCGCGGAAGTTATGGCTTCGCCAAACCCCGGTCTCGACTTCCTGTCGAGCCGCTCGGCCTGCGCACGAAGCTGCGCTTCGTATACGCTTGTCCTCGCCCATGCATTACAATTGGCGGCCTGTCGCTGTCTGAGCACGCCCGGGGTCATGTCCATACAACTGAAAACGTCCGCGGAAATCGGGAAGATGCGGGTCGCCGGCCGGCTGGCGGCGGAAGTGCTCGAGATGATCGGCGAGCACGTGGGGGCGGGGATTTCCACCGGCGAGCTTGACCGCATCTGCCACCGCCACATCGTGGAAAAGCAGGGAGCGACCCCGGCGCCGCTGAACTATCGGGGCTTTCCCAGGGCAACTTGCATTTCGGTCAACCATGTGGTCTGCCATGGCATTCCCAGCGAGCGCAAGATTCTCAGGAATGGCGATATCCTCAATATCGACATTACCGTTATCAAGGACGGCTTCCACGGCGACACCAGCAAGATGTTCTTCGTGGGTAATGTGCCCGAGCACGCCAGACGGCTCGTGCGGGTCACCCGGGAATGCCTGTTCAAGGGCATCGAGGCCGCGCGCCCCGGCGTCCGCCTCGGCGATATCGGCCACATCATCCAGCGGCATGGCGAAGCCCATCACTACAGCATTGTGCGCGAATACTGCGGCCACGGTATCGGCCGGGCCTTCCACGAAGACCCCCAGGTATTGCACTATGGCACGCCGGGAACCGGCGTGGAACTGCGGGCCGGCATGACCTTCACCATCGAACCCATGCTCAATGCGGGCACCCGGCATACCCGCCTGTCCAGTCAGGACGGCTGGACCGTCACCACTCGGGACCGCCGCCTCTCGGCCCAGTGGGAACACACCATCGCCATCCACGAAGATGGCTGTGAAGTACTCACCCTGCGCGAAGAAGAGCGATGATCGCGGCGGCGGAGGCGCTGCCGTCGCCAGTTCGGGAGCGGACGATTTCCTGGCGGGAGTTGTTCAACCGGGACGCCGTGCTTGCCGCGCCCGGGGACGGCGGCGATGAAACCGCCCTGATTCGCCGGCAACTCGCCGCCGCCGGGAAAAAACTCGACGCCTGCTATCGCGCCAATTCCCCCATCGAGGAAATCGTCGCGGCAAGGGCCTGGCTCGTTGACCAGGCGCTGACCCTGCTCTGGAACCGCCAGGACTGGCCCCATCCCGAGGATATCAGCCTGCTGGCGGTGGGTGGATACGGCCGCGGCGAGTTGCTGCCTCACTCCGATATCGACCTGCTGATTCTCACCCGCCATTCGCGCCAGACCGCATTCCGCGAAAGCCTCAACCGCTTTACCGCAAAACTCTGGGACATCGGCCTCGATATCGGCCAGAGCGTGCGCTCGGTGCGCCAGTGCAAGGCCGAAGCCCGGGGCGACATCACCATTGCCACCACCCTCATGGAAGCCCGCAGTCTGGCGGGGCCGCCCGAATTGCTCGACAGGATGCTTGAAGCCACGGGTCCGGGCTCGATCTGGCCGTCGCGCAGGTTTCTTCGCGCCAAACGGGATGAGCAGATCGCCCGCCACGAGAAATATCACGATATCGACTACGCGCTGGAACCCAATATCAAGACCTCCCCCGGCGGCCTGCGCGACATCCAGACCATCGCCTGGGTCGCCAGAAGACACTATGGCGCCGCTTCCTTCCAGGACCTGATGCGGCGCGGCTTTCTCACCCGGGCCGAGCACATCATGCTCAGCCGCGGCCAGCGCTTCCTGTGGCGGCTGCGTTACGGCATGCACATGCTGGAAGGTCGCCGGGAAGACCGCCTGCGTTTCGACCTGCAACGCGCCCTCGCCGCCCTGTTCGATTACCGGGACGACAAGGAAAACCTTGGTGTGGAAAAGCTGATGAAGCAGTATTACCGCGCCGTGGGCAATCTGCGGGGGCTCAATGACGTCCTGCTGCAGCATCTCGACGAAGCCATTCTGCGGGTTGGCCGGCGCGACGCCGTTATCGATCTCAATCGCCGCTTCCGCATCCGCAACGGCTATCTGGAAGCGCGCTCCGGCGAGATTTTCCGCAAAACGCCATCCGCCCTGCTCGAAGCCTTCGTGCTGTTGGCCAACGACTCCCGGATACAGGGCATCCGCGCCTCCACCATCCGCCTGCTGCGGGAGCATCGCAAGCTGATCGACCACGAATTCCGCCACAGCAGCCGCAACACCGGATTGTTCCTGGAACTGCTCAACTCACCCCATCAGATGGTGAGCCAGTTGCGGCGCATGGCGCGCTACGGAATCCTGGGGCGCTACCTGCCCGAGTTCGGCATGATCATGGGCCAGATGCAGCACGACCTGTTCCATATCTACACCGTTGACGCCCACAGCCTGCAAGTGGTGCAGAACATGCGCCGTCTGGCGCGGCCCGAAGCCATGGCGGAATTCCCGGTGGTGGCCACGGTTTACCGCAGCCTGCCCAAGGCGGCGCTGCTGTACATCGCCGGCCTCTATCATGATATCGCCAAGGGCCGCGGCGGCGACCATTCCGAACTGGGCAAGGTCGATGCGGAAAACTTCTGCCGCCGGCACCGGCTGAGCGCCTGGGACAGCAAGCTGGTGTGCTGGTTGGTGGAGAATCACCTGCTGATGTCCATGACCGCCCAGCGCAAGGACATCGACGACCCGGAGGTGATCCACGAGTTCGCCCTGACCGTGGGGGACAAGCTGCATCTGGACTACCTGTATTCCCTGACGGTCTGCGATATCCGCGCCACCAATCCCGAATTGTGGAATTCCTGGCGCGCCACCCTGCTGCTGAATCTGTACCTGAATGCGCGCCAGGCCCTGCGCCGGGGTCTGGAAAATCCCAGGGATCGCCGGGAGCGCATCGCCGACAAGCGCGGCAGCGCCCGCAAACGGTTGCGGGCGGGCGGGCTCGACGGCAAGGCGGTCAGCGCCATCTGGAAGCAGATGAACGATGAGTATTTTCTGCGGGAGTCGGTGGACAATATCTGCTGGCATACCGAAACCATCGCCGGGAGCGAAGACGGCGGCCCTGTCGTCTCCCTGCGGGAGCTGTCCGAGGACGCTCCGGAAGGCGCCACCCTGGTGTTCAGCCACACCCGGGACGCCGAATATCTGTTCGCCAACAGCGCCGTGGCATTTGCGCGCCTGGGGCTCAATGTGCAAAGCGCGCGCATCTTCACTTCCGCCAGCGGCCAGTGCGCGAATACCTGGGCGGTGCTGGAAGCCGATGGCAAACCCGTGGGAAGCGACCCGCAGCGCAGGGAGGAAATCCGTTCGGTCCTGCGCCGGCATCTGGAAAATCCCGGCAGCGGAATCCCGGCGCCGCAATTCCGCCGCAGCCGCCGCAAGATCGGTTTCGGCCAGGAGGTGCTTGCCACCCTGTTCCATTCGCCCGGGCGGGATTACTCCACCCTGGAAATCAACTGCCCCGACCAGCCGGGCATTCTCGCCTGCGTGGGCCAGGTGTTCGCCGAATTCGGCATCCAGTTGAAGGACGCCAGAATCACCACCCTCGGCGAGCGGGTGGAAGACCTGTTCTTCATTGCCGACCGCCACGGCGGGCCTTTGCAAGACGCAGGCGAAGCCGAAGCCTTGCAGGAACGAATCCGCGCCCGAATCGGGGAAAAACTTGCCATGGCCTAGGAGCCTGCGCCGTGGGAATTCACGGCTGCAAATCCGCTCTCATCCGCGCCCCCGGCCGCTCGATTTCGTTGCATATCCACCAATATTCGCCTCAATCGATCAGCCAGGGGCGTGGCTTCTGTGATCCTGCGCGCAGTCGCAGGATCTCCTTGGTGATTCTCCAGGGATATTCATGCCATCCCTGGCGCAACGCT
>JAJECW010000080.1 GCA_022821865.1 Pseudomonadales bacterium | reverse complement strand
GGAAGCCGTCAAGCTCGCCCAATGGCTCTCCTCCTACGAAGTACAAAAGGAGTTCGCCCTCGAAACCTATGTATTCTCTGAAAAATTCCCTCCTTGGAATTTTTCATTATCGCAAAACAAAAGCGTGGTTTTGTTTTGCTCACGAATTCAATGGCTTACGCCATCGAATTCGGCGACACATCCCTGTGCCGCAGGGAAGCTCTGACTTGATCAGAGCTTCCCTATCTGATCCCGTCGCTTCGCGCACTCGCGACCGACCCGGATATCGCCGCCGACACCACATTGAACGTCTACCTGCGGCAGGCGGAATTCGGCGCCGAAGTACCCACGACCCGCGCCACCTTGATGGTCTTCGAACAACTCGATACCGCCCTGGAACTGACTTCCTCCGGGCAAATGGACGCCCGCTCCGCCCTGCAAGCCGCCAACGAGGAAATGAACCGAATCCTGCAGCGCTAACAGGTGCGCACAACGTGAGTCGCTGTCGGGTCGAAGCCACCAGACTTTCCCGATTACGGTACCATTAAGTATTCTCTGAAAAATTCCATCCATGGAATTTTTCATTGTCGCAAAACAAAAGCATGGTTTTGTTTTGCTCACGAAGCTCTGACTTAATCAGAGCTTCCTTAACGCAACAGCAAGACCGGAACAGGAGGCTTCCCATGCCACGCAATTGTCACGAAGTGGATTTCGAAATCATCGGCGGCGACATTCAGATCGTCGAGGTCGAACTGGACTACAACGAAACCGTCGTCGCCGAAGCCGGCGCCATGACCTACATGGAGGAGAACATCGACTTCCAGACCAAGATGGGCGACGGTTCCGACCCGGACCAGGGAGTCATGAGCAAGCTTTTCAGCGCGGGCAAGAGAGTACTCACCGGTGAATCGATTTTCACCACCCACTTCACCAACACCAGCGCCGGCAAGCGGCGGGTGGCGTTTTCGGCGCCGTATCCCGGGACGATCGTGCCGCTCGACATGGCCGAAGAGGGCGGCGAACTGATTTGCCAGAAGGACGCTTTCCTCGCGGCGGCGCTCGGCACAAGGATCAGCGTCGTTCTCCAGCGCAAGCTCGGCGCGGGGTTCTTCGGCGGCGAGGGCTTCCTGCTGCAGAAAATCGAAGGCGACGGAATGGCTTTCGTCCACGCGGGAGGCACGCTTATCCGCAAGCGCCTGAGGAACGAGACCCTGCGGGTGGATACCGGCTGTCTGGTGGCGTTCTCGAACGGTATCGACTACGACATCGCGCAGGCAGGCAACCTCAAGTCAATGCTGTTTGGCGGCGAAGGCCTGTTTCTGGCGACCCTGCGCGGCACGGGCACGGTCTGGCTGCAAAGTCTGCCCTTTTCCCGGCTTGCCGACCGCATTATCGGCAGCGCGCCAGGCCACGGTGGCTCAAGCAAGGGCGAAGGCTCGGTACTCGGCGGCATCGGCAGAATCATCGACGGCAGGTAGGCAGCGCGCCTCACTCATGGATCGCAATCGCCGACCGCATCCCGACTTCCTCCTTCCAGTCTTCGATGACGCGCTGGAATTCCGCCACGAGGTCGGGGTGATCGTCCGCGAGATTGTTTTCCGCGAGCCGATCCACGGTGATGTCGTATAGCACCTTTTCGTCGGTGTCCGCATACCAGATGAACTGCCAGCGATGGGTGCGCACCGAATAGCCCTCGGCGCGCTCTCCCATGGGCGTGGTCATGGAGCGCCGATTGTCGGTATAGCCCACGAGATGGGTCCGCTCGGGCATTGCGCGACCCTCGATCAGGGGAAGCAGGGAATTGCCGGGCAACTCCCCGGGAATCTCCACGCCGGCAAGGTCCAGAATGGTGGGGAAGATGTCCAGGGACGAGACCAGGCTCGAAGTGTTGAACGAGTGGCGAATGCGGCCCCGCCAATGAAACACCAGCGGCGAGCGAAAGGACATGTCCTGTTCGATCCGCCGCCCTTGGCCATCTGCGAGTCCGCCAATGAAACACCAGCGGCGAGCGAAAGGACATGTCGTAGAGCCCGTTCTTGCCCAGGTCGCCGCCGTTGCCGAGCAGCAGGTCGTCGGCGATGGTCGCGTTTTCCTCCACCTTGTATTCGACGTCGGCTTCCTGCTCCCAGCCGTTGTCGCTGATGTACACGAACAGCGTATCGTCCATCAGGCTGTGGCTTTCGATGTGGTCCATGAGCCGGCCCACGCCGTCGTCCCACCAGGTCACGTTGGAATAGTAGAGCTTGGCCGATTCCGAGATGTCCATGTCCCGGTAGTACTTGCGGTAGGTGTAGGGCGCGTCGAACGGCACGTGCGGCAGCGAAGGCGCGAACCAGATGAAGAACGGCTGCTCCCGGTTGCGGTCGATGAAATCGAACACCGGCTCCATGGTCTCGCGCACCAGATCGTTGCCGTCGGCGCCCATCAACTCCTCGAAAAAGCCGTCGCCGCCGTAGGCCGACAGGTCCCAGCCTTCGCTCATGCCTTCGGTGAAATGACCGTTGCGATAGTTGTTCTCCCACCATTTGCCGCCCTGCCAGCTCACATAGCCGGCTTCGCCGAGCAGCTTTGGCAGAGTTTCGAATTCGCGCATGGCCGCGGCCTTTTCCACCTGCTCCCAAAGCCCTCTCTCGCGGTCGCCGAGCGCCTCGTAGCCGGCGTCTTCACTGCGCCGCCGCTCGACGATTTCGTTCTCGCGCAGAACGTATTGCACCGGATGCAGGCCGGTGATCAGGGTGCGCAGCGAGGGGCGGCAATAGGTGGCCGTGACATGGGCATGGGAGAATGTGGTTCCGCCCGCGGCCAGGGCGTCCATGGAGGGTGTCACGACATTTTCGTCGCCCATGAAGCCAAAATACGGGTAGCCGTGGTCGTCGCCCACGAGCAGGACGATATTCGGCGGCCGCTGGGCCAGTGGGGTGCCGCCGGCGAAGAACAGCAAGGCGAGGACAAGCCAGCGGATGGGGCGTATGCGGTTCATTTCAGTTCTCCGAATGAGGCTCCTCGGCTTCGTGCAAGAAGACACTTCTTTCCGTCATCCTGCGCGCAGAATGACGGGATTGAGGCTGTTCATTCCCGCTTGAGTTCCAGCAGGACATCGTCCATGATTTTCGGGTCGCCGGGCTCACCGCCACTGAAAAACCAGTCGCTGGGCTCGGGTCGGATGTCGATGTAATCGCCCTCCGCGGATGATTCCCAGGTGGTAAGGTAAATGCGGGGCCATGGGCATCGTCCGGATCGTCCTCGACCCGCGCCGTCAATGCCGCTTCGGTCACCCGGGTCGAGAAATTGACGCGCTCGGACAACTGGTCGAAATCCATCGAATACACCTGCAGAAACCGCGACGCCTCGCCGAGGTCGCGAACCGGCACATTGATTCGCCAATTGCCCTCTTCGTCCGCGATGAATTCGGTGGCGCGGTCCAGGTTGCCGTTGGGAATCCACTGCAAAGCCGTATTGCCCTGGCTGACCCAACCGCTGAGTTCAAAATCCTCGCTGAAAACCTGACCTTCGATTCCGACCGATTCGATCACGATGTCAAAATCCTCCGGCGGCGGTGTTCAGCAGCACAATCACGCTTTCGCCCTGTTGTTCCCGCCGGTAGGCGAGTAAGCCGGGCCCGCTGTATTCGTCGGTACCCTGGTAAACGATGGGAATTCCCGGAATCGTGAACAGCAGGGCCAGCGCCTGGCGGAAAGCCGCCGGATGCCCCGCAGCCAGGAATCGCGCCGTGTCGTGATTGTCGATGAAGTTGGGAATCGTGTATGGGTCCGGGTACAGGTCCATGTGGCGTCCGAGGCGGTAGGCGAGCGAGGCGGATTCCGCGCCCCGGGCGAGCACCCGGTTGATTTCGTGGTAGAGGGGATAGCCGAGCATGGCGTTGGACCCCCGCATGGCGGTGTCCATCCGGAACGCATCCACTCCCGCCTCGTCGATCCAGTACTTGTAGATCTCCTTGAATTTCGCGATTACCTCGGGGTTCCCGGTGTTGATGTCGTTGACCATGCCGAGCGAGTAGAAGTGCTCCTGGTAGGGGTCGCCGTCGTTGAAACGGTCGATCATCAGCATGTAGATGACCTGCTCGCGCCAGTCGGGAGAGGCGACATGGAGCAGTTGCCCGGGGCTCGCTGCACAGGCTTCGGGGCCGGCCGCCGGCAAGGGTTCCGGGGCAGCGGAGACAGCCATTGCGCTTGCCGCGCCGGACCCGCCCGCCAACTCCTCCCCTGAGCGCGCGGTCAGGGCGGCCAACAGGCAGGGCAGCAGGATTTTTCTCATGGCGGATGGAGATAGCACAAGCTGCGGCCTGATTCAAAAACCGGCGCAATGAATACGATTGCAGTTCATAATGGGTGCCGCCTTTGGCAGTATACTCGGGCCGGATGCACTGAGAGCCCGTACCACATGGAATCAAAATACGCCGGAAACGGTTCTTTGCCGCGGGTGGGTGCGCCGCAATCGGCAATTGCCGCCAATGGCAATGCGGACAGCGACTGGTGGCGCAACGCCGTGATTTACCAGATCTATCCGCGCAGCTTCCAGGACAGCAACGGCAGCGGCACCGGCGACCTGCGGGGCATCACCCGGCGCCTGGACTACATTGCGGCGCTTGGCGTCGATGCGGTGTGGATTTCACCGTTCTACAAGTCGCCGATGAAAGATTTTGGCTACGACGTGAGCGATTATCGCGCCGTCGATCCGCTGTTCGGCAAACTCGAGGATTTCGACGCCCTGCTCGCGCAAGCGCACCGGCGCGGCATCCGGGTTATCATCGACCAGGTCCTGAGCCACACTTCCGACCGCCACCCCTGGTTCCTGGAAAGCCGCGACGGGCGCGACAACAGCAAGGCCGACTGGTACGTCTGGGCCGACGCCAAACCAGACGGCGGCCCGCCCAACAACTGGCTCTCGGTGTTCGGCGGCATAGCCTGGCAGTGGGAGCCGCGCCGCGGGCAATACTATCTGCACAACTTCCTCTCGAGCCAGCCGGATCTGAATTGCCACAACCCCGCCGTGCGCCAGGCCGGGCTCGACAATCTCGAGTTCTGGCTCAAGCGCGGAGTCGACGGCTTCCGGCTCGACGCGGTGAATTTCTGCATGCACGACCCGCAATTGCGCGACAACCCGGCGAAACCCGTATCCCGCAACCAGTTTCTGGCGGGGGGCCAGATGGCTTCACCCTATGCCATGCAAACCCATATCCATGACCATACCCAACCGGACAACCTGGGCTTCATGGAGGAAATCCGGCGCCTGCTTGACCGCTACGACGCGGTGGCCCTGGGCGAAATCGGCTCCGAACGCTCGGCGGAAACCATCGGCGAATACACCCGGGGAGACCGCCGCCTGCACATGGCCTACAGCTTCGACCTGATGGGTCCCGACGGCTCGGCGGGTTACATCCGGAAAACCATGGAATCCCTGCAGGCGAAAGTCGGCGCCGGATGGTGCTGCCTGGCGATAGGCAATCATGATGTGGAGCGGGTGGCCAGCCGCTGGGCCGGCGACGACCCGGATACCGATTCGGTGAAGCTCTTTTCCATCCTGCTGAGCTGCCTGCGGGGCGCCATCTGCATTTACCAGGGCGACGAGCTCGGCCTGCCGGAAGCCGAAGTGCCTTATGAGCGGCTGCGTGATCCCTACGGCCTGAATTTCTGGCCCGTTTACAAGGGCAGGGATGGTTGCCGCACGCCGATGCCCTGGAGTGGAGACGCCCCCAACGCGGGATTTTCCAGCGCCAGTCCCTGGTTGCCCATCGATACCCGGCACCTGGCCCTGGCGGCGGACCGGCAAACCCGAAACCCCGACTCCGTGTATGCCTGCATCCGGGACTTTCTGCGGTTCCGCAAGCGGCAGCCCGCGCTGCTGCATGGCGACTTTCGTTTTCTACCCGTCAGCAATGACAAGGTGCTGGCCTGCGCGCGCGCAAGCGATGAACAAACCCTGGTGCTCTGCTTCAACCTGGACAAGGAAGAGCAGCAGATCGACAGGCGGGAACTCGAGCCATTCGCGGGTCAGAGGCTGCGGCAACTCAATGGCTACCCCGCCAGACAGGGCGCCATCGACAATGACGGCCTGGTATTGCCGCCCCATTCGAGCCTCATCGCCGGGGTCGGCATGGAGAACAGCCGGGAATTCTAGCGCGGCCGGCAGGAGGCTCGAATGATCAGTTCCGGCTCGATGAGTTGCGAGCGGGTCGCCTCTCCCGCCACGAGTTGCAGCAGCGCATCCACCATGATCTTTCCCGCCCCGGCGGTATCCTGGCGAACCGTGGTCAATGCGGGCGTGGCGTAGGAAGCCGCGGGAATATCGTCAAAGCCGACCACCGAAACATCCCCGGGAACTGACAATCCGCCTTCCCGCAGGGCATTGACCGCGCCGAGGGCACCCAGGTCGCTGCTGCAGAACGCCGCGCTGAAGGCCACGTCGCGGCGCAGCAATTCCCGGGCCGCCAGATAGCCGCTGCGCTCGGCGGGCGCAGCCGTTGCCTGCAAGGCCGGTTTCTCGCGAATTCCGGCCTTGTGCAAGGCCCTGCAATAGCCGAGATAGCGGTCCTGCATCTCGGGGCAATCGTCGGAAATATCTCCCAGGAAGGCGATCTCGCGGTGGCCGAGCCTGAGCAGGTGTCGCGTGGCGATGTATCCGCCTTGCCGATTGTCACAGCCGATGAAATGTCCGGGCTGGCCTTCGATTACGGGGCCCCAGGTCAGGACGTGGTCGCCATCGAGCAACTCGACCTTGCGGATGTAGTCGGTGTAGCCGCCATATCCCAGCAGGATGATTCCCTCCGCCTTGTTGCTGTTCTGGTAATCAACAATCCAGTTCTCGCTCAGTTGCTGGAAGGAAAGCAGCACGTCGTAGTTCCGCGCAGCCGCTGCCCGGGTAATGCTTGCCAGCATGGAAACGAAGAAGGGATTGATGTCGGAGTCCATTTCGGACTCCTGATGCACCAGCATGGCAATGGTCCGGCTGTGCTGCGAGCGCAGATTGCTGGCGCTGCTGTCCACCTTGTAGTTCTGCTGCCGGGCGATGAGCTGGATCTTGCGCCGCGTCTGGGGATTGACCAGCGGGCTCTCGCGCAGCGCCCGCGAAACCGTCGACTGGGAAACCCCGGCCAAGTCCGCGATATCAAGCGAAGTCACCCTGTTCATATCGACGACTCCCGAGCAAATCCCCCACAGTATCCGACACTTGCCACATTCCGGCAACAAGACTGGTTGCACAGGTCTGGTTGCCCCGCACCTGGCTTACCCATGACTCTACGCGACACTTTACCCGTCATCCCGCGCGAGACCTTACCCGTCATTCTGCGCGGAGCGAAGCGCAGTCGCAGAATCTCATCCAGAGGCCACTCAAGGAGATTCTGCGATTGCGCGCAGAATGACAGGAATGTGGCAGGACAACGCCAGGATGGTTTGCTTCAGCCGCACAGTTTCTGCAATAGCTTCTCGTGAATGCCGCCGAAGCCGCCGTTGCTCATGATGACGATGTGATCGCCTGCTCTGGCGGTTGCGGCGAGGAAGTCGATGATGGCGTCCACGCTGCGGAATGCGCGGGATGGGGTTTTTGCGGCGGCGGCCAGGGCGGCGCAGTCGAGGTCGCAGTCCTGCGGCTGGAACCAGACCACCTGATCCGCCGCCGCCACGGATTCATTCAGCACGTGCTGATGCACGCCGGCCTTCATGGTGTTGGAGCGGGGTTCGATGACCGCGATGATTCTTCCACTTCCATTGTGTTTGGCTGACAACCCCTGCAAGGTGGTGGCGATTGCCGTGGGGTGATGGGCGAAATCGTCGTAGACGGCGATGCCGCCCACGGTTCCACGCAACTCCATTCTTCGCTTGACGCCGCGGAATTGACCCAGGGCTTGCGCCGCCGCCGAAAGCTCCACCCCCGCATGTTCCGCCGCGATCATGGCGGCCGCGGCGTTCCACAGATTATGCCGCCCGGCCTGATCCCAGGCGACAGCCGCCACCGCGGGCTCTCCAGTCCTCGCCCGGTATTGTTCAAGTTTGAACTCGCTGCCGTCTTCGGCGCCTGGCCGGATATTCCAGAACACCCCGTTCTCACTGGCAAGGCGGCTGCATTCTTTCGATTCAAGCGCCATGCCGATGCGTTGCACCGGAGTCCAGCAGCCCTGCTCGATCACCGCATCAAGCGCTGACTCCCCCAGAGGGAGGATGATGCGCCCGTTGCCCGGCAGAATGCGCAGCAGATGATGGAACTGGCGCTGGATCGCCGCGAGATCGTCGAAAATGTCCGCGTGATCGAATTCGAGATTATTGAGAATCGCGGTGCGCGGCGCGTAGTGAATGAACTTGGAACGCTTGTCGCAGAAGGCGCTGTCGTATTCGTCGGCTTCCACCACAAAGAATTCCGATTCGCCAAGCCGGGCCGATACCGGAAAATTGTTGCTGACCCCGCCGATCAGGAAACCCGGCTTGCGCCCCGCATATTCCAGAATCCAGGCAAGCATGGCGCTGGTGCTCGTCTTGCCGTGGGTGCCGGCGACGCCGAGTACCCACTTGTCCCTGAGCACGAATTGGGCGAGCCACTGCGGCCCGGAAATGTAAGGCACTCCTTCGTCAAGCGCCCGCTCGAGCACCGGATTCCCCCTGGAAATGGTATTGCCCACCAGGACGAGTTCAGGCGTTTGGTCCAGATGTTCGGGCAGATAGCCTTCCAGCACTTCGATGCCGCAGTCTTCCAGCTGGGTGCTCATGGGGGGATAGGTATTGGCGTCGCAGCCGCTCACCCGGTGGCCGAATTGCCTGGCAAGCAGGGCGAGACTGCCCATGAACGCGCCGCAGATGCCGATGATGTGGAGATGCATGAGGGAGGATTCGCCGGTTGACTCGCCGCGCCGTGGCCTGTCTTATAGCACAAATCCGAAACGGCGCAGCCAATGAACTTCACCGCCTGGTCGATGGCCCTGTATGCAAGGCCGCAAGTGGAGGCGTGCTGCCTGCGCCTGCAGGACGAATATGGCCTCGATGTGAATGTGGTGTTGTTCTGTTACTGGTACGGCGCCCGCGGCGGAGTGATGGACGATGCGCTTTGGCTGCGCATCGAGGAGATATCGGAACAGTGCCAGAATCGGCTGGTTCGGCCACTGCGTGAGGCTCGGCGCTGGTTGAAGGGGCCGGTGTTCGAGCCGAACGAGGACCGGCTTCGGCTGCGCGAGCGAATCAGGGAAGATGAACTCGACGCGGAATTGTTGCAGCAGAAATGGATGCAGCGGGCAACTGAAGATTCTTCGCCGGGCCGGCAAGCGGAACCGACCGCGGCAGCCCGGCGCAATGCCGAGGCGCTATTGCGGCGCCATGGCATTATGCTCAATGATGAAATCAGGGAGTTGCTGGAAGAGATATCCCGGGCTGTGGCGACTCCCGTTTGACGAAACCCTCAAACAGGCCTTCAATTTTGGCCATGCGTTCCCGCAGTTTGCCGGTTTCCTTGTTCATGTCCTTTTTCAGCGCGGAAATGTCCCGGTTCATGTCCTGCCGCAAAGAGCTGATATCCCTTTGCAGCCGGTACTGCAAGTTCAGCAATATGCCAAATTTTGCACTGATTTTACTGCGCCGCCAGTTCAATCACCACGTCGTAGTGGAAACGCACGAAGCGGTGCAGTTCGCTGATCAGGATCCGTTCCTGGTCGCTGTGGGCGCCGAATCCGAGGGCCGCGTCTTCCCGGTCGATGGCGGGACCGATGCCATAGCACTGGATTCCCGCCGCCCGCAGATAGGCCATGTCGGTGGCGCCGGTGCTCATGGTGGGCAGGGTAATGACGCCGTAATGTTCCCGGGTCTGGCTCTCGATGGCGCGGAAGGCGTCGGTATCGAGGCTGCTTTCACCCCTGGGCCGGGTATTGCGGGCGCCAAGGCTGACTTCCACCGCCGGGTCGTCCACCACGCGCCGGATTTCATCGAGAAAGCTGATAATGTCTTCATCGGGCAAGGCGCGGAAATCCACGCTGGCGCGGGATTCCGAAGGAATGACATTGATGCGATAGCCCGCGTCAAAGATATTGGGCGACAGCGAAGACCGCAGCATGGAGGCGTGGCGCGGTTCGTTGGCAAGGAAATAGGCATCCGACTCGCTGGCGAGGCCGGGGTCAAGCACATTCAGATAACGCTCGGCGGCGTCGCTCGGTGAGATTGAGGCCAGCCGCTCGAAATAGGCGGCGGTGGTTTCATTGAGGCGAATCGGCGTGCGCCAGTCGGCAATGGCAGCCACCGCCCGGGCCAGCCGAGTCACCGAATTGTTCTGCAGCGGCACCGAGCCATGGCCCGCCGGGCCGGTGGCGACCAGTTCGACCCGGTAGGGAATCTTCTCCATGGTCTGCACGCCGGAATACTGCACCTCGCGATTCACCCGGGCCACCGAGCCGCCCTCGGCCAGACAGAATTCGGCATTGATCTTGTCGAAATGCTCATTGACCATGAACTCGATGCCGTATTCGGTGGCGCCTTCTTCCCCCGACTCGGCCAGGTAGATCACGTCCCTGGCCAGCGGCACATCAAGCCGCTTGAGCAGCAGCATGATCATCAGGCCTGCGGCGACATTGTCCTTGTCGTCCACCGCGCCCCGGCCATAGACATAGCCGCCGTCCACGGTGGCGCTGAATGGGGGGAAGGTCCACTTTTCCGGATCCACGTTGACCACATCGGTATGGGCCATGATCAGCAGCGGCTCCGCACTGCCGTCGCCTTCGATGCGGGCGAGGACATTGGGGCGCCCGGGATCGTTCCAGAGCAGTTCCACGGGAATATCTTCCGCCGCCAGCACCTCGTACAGGTATTCCGCCGCCGGCAGTTCCCTGCCGGGTGGATCACTGGTATCGAATTGCATGATCGCGCGGAAATGTCGCAGCGTTTCCTCTTCCACCCCGGGCCAGTCCGGCTCTCCGACCTGGGCCAGGGCCGCGCCGCAACAAAACAACAGCGATAACAGGCTCATTCGGAACATCGGCCATCTCCCTTTCAAACAATCGATTTGCGGCGTCATGTCCTGCCGCCGGTTGGCTCAGTCTTCCCTGACGTATTTCACGAGTTGCCGCGGCCCCACTTCCGCCCCGTACACATTGCCGTGGCTATCCGCAGCCACGCCTTCGGCCGCGCTGGTGCCGCCGGGATTCTGGTCCGGGTCGGGAATGAAGCTGAACACATGGCCGGTTACCGCGCTGCCGATACGGATGCCGCGGCGCCAGCCGGGGTTGGAAGTGGCGCTGGACTCGGAATCGGCCGCGTATAGAATATCGTTGGCGTCGATGTATATGCCGCTGAGCCTGCCAAACTGATACCACTCATCGACAAACGTGCCGTCCCGCTCAAAAATCTGGATCCGCACATTGCCCCGGTCGGCTACGAACAGCCTGCCCCGGGAATCGAACGCGAGGCTGTGGGGAGTGCGGAATTCACCGGGCGCCGTGCCGATATGGCCCCAGCTTTCGATGAAATTGCCTTCCGCATCGAACTTGGCGATGCGCGCCACCGTGGACAAGTCGGCATTGGCGCCCTGGCCGCCGTGTCCATCGCCCACATAGACATTGCCGTCCTGATCGGTAATCACGTCATTGGGCGAATTCAGCAATGGACCGGTGCCGTCGCCGGCCACTCCCGGCTCGCCAAGCACCATCAGCACTTCGCCTTCGGGGCTGAACTTGTACACGGTATGGCCCTTGCCGGCGGCGTCCGGGTTTTCGGCAAGTTCCGCGGCGGTTGCGGCCCGGGCGTCGGTGATCCAGACATTACCGTCGACATCAATGTGAATGCCGTGTGGCCAGATGATCATGCCGCCGCCAAAAGAAGTCAGGATATTGCCGTCCGGGTCATACTTGATGACCGGGTCCACATCGGACAGGGCGCAACTATTGGAGCCGCAACGCTCGGCGACCCAGATCGATTCACCGTCGATGTCGATATCCACGGCGCTGGTTGATCCCCATTCACGGTCGTCTGGCAAGGGGAAATAGTCGTTAATGGCGGTGTAGGGATTGGGGTGGTTGTTGGTCGGCGTCATGACTTTCTGGGCGCTGGCAATGCCGGACAGCGTCAGCAGGGCAGCAGCAAAAGCCACGGAAATCCGCTTCATGCAAGTCGAACGAATCATGGTCGGCCTCCTTGGTGAATCGCTTGTTTTGAATGGGTGAAGCATAAAAGCCGCGCCGATGCTTGTCCATACTTTTGATTGAAAAGCAATTTTGTTCTTGAATTCGACTCTGAACCTGCGTACTTTCGGTGGCTGGCGCCAAATTTCGAAAAACCAAACACTTTTGGAGGTTCCCATGACCTGCAATATCACTGGCAAGACGCTCGCGGCCCTGGCCGGCGGTCTGCTTTCCTGCCTGGCTCTCGCCCAGTCCGGCGAGATTCCACGCACTGAATACGGCCACCCGGACTTGCAGGGCACCTATACCTTCCGTACCCTGACGCCGCTCAATCGGCCCGCCGAGCTCGAACATCTCGAAGTGCTCACTGAAGAGCAGGCCGCGGAGTGGGAAGCCTACGAGAATCGTCGCCAGAATCGCGACCTGATTATCGACAGCGTGGGCGGCGCGGGATATCCGCCCGGGGTGATTTCCTACAACGAGTTCTGGTATGAGCGGGGCAGCGAAACGATTTATGACCGCCGCACTTCATTGATTTACGATCCGCCCAACGGCCGCATGCCGCCGCTGAATGAAGCCGGCCGGCAGCGCCGCGCCGAATATCAGGAGATGATCTTCAACAGCGCCGGCCCAGAGGGCCGCACCACCGTGGACCGCTGCATTACCGGTTTCGTCGGCGGACCGCCGATGATTCCCGGCTCCTACAACAACAACATGCAGATCGTGCAGACCCGGAACAGCGTCATGATTCTGAATGAAATGGTGCATTCCGCCCGGGTCATCCGGCTCGACAGCGAGCACCATACCCGACAACTCAAGTGGGAGGGCGATTCCATCGGCTACTGGGATGGCGACGATCTGGTGGTGCACACCCGGCACTTCTATCACGACTACAACCTGCGCGGGATGTCCGACCAGGCGGTGATCGAAGAGCGCTTCCGCCATGTGGACGAGAATACGATCGAATACGACTTCACCGTCACCGACCCCTTGTCCTGGGATGAGTCCTGGTCCGCCAGGCTGCCCTTGCGCAGATCGCCGGACCCGGTATTCGAGTACGCCTGCCACGAGGGCAACCATGGCCTGCATGGCATTCTGGCGGGCTGGCGCCGCTATGAAGTCATGGGCTTCAATGGCGATGGTTCTCCCAGAGGCACCCAGGGCGAAGTCGATACCGACGAAAACTAGCAATCACCATTGGGGGCCGGAACCGGATTCCGGCCCCCATGCCTCGCGTCACAATCCCGGAGCCTGCGGCGCAGGCTTGTGACGGGCTCTTGCGAACCTCCGGGTGAAGCTGGCGATGCTGAAAAAGGCGCTGACGGTTCTGCTGCTGGTTGTCGTCCCGACCCAGGCTGCCGCAGCCGTTGAATCCATCCTGATTCGTTCGCGGCTTGACCCCAACGCCATCGAGATTACCGGCATTGATGTGCTGTTTCTCTATGACGAGGCTACCGCTGCGCAAATTCCCGGGACCAAATCGGCCTGGTACGCCAATCGCCGGTCACTGATCCGGGAGCTTGGCGAAGCCTTTGATCTGGTGAGCACCTTCATCCCCCAGGGCTTCGATTCAGCCCGCCCGACTCTGCCGGAACGCGCCGGGGAAGCGATCCGGGTGCTGATTTTCGCGGAACACGAAGCCTCGGAAACCGCGCCGGTGGACATCACCGAAATGCCCCGGGTCCTGATCGAAATCGACCCCTTCGGCATCCGCGTGTCCGCCGAATGATGCCTGTTCACATTTTGCGCGGAGCCCAATCATGAAAATCACCGGATACCTTGCAATCGCCGCCCTGAGCTTGTTCACCCTGCAGGCCCAGGCCCAGAGCAACCCCGCGGCGGAACTGCTGCGGGAACTCATTCGGGTCGACACTTCCAACCCGCCGGGCAATGAAGGCGAGTTGGCCGAGCTGTTGCGGCCCAAGTTCGAGGCGCTGGGATTTGAAGTGTCCATTATCGAGACACCCACTCCCGGCAAGGCGCATTTCATCGCCAGACTGCGCGGCGACGGCTCCAAAAGGCCCCTGCTGCTTGCCGCCCATGCCGATGTGGTGGGAGTGGAGCGCGACTTGTGGACCCAGGATCCCTTTGCCGGCGATATCGTCAATGGCTATGTCTATGGCCGGGGAGCCATCGACTTCAAGGGAGGGCTTGCGGTATTCGCCGAAGCCGTCATGCGGCTTGCCCGGGATGGGGTTCCCCTGGCACGGGACGTGATCTTTCTGGCGGAAGCCGATGAAGAGGGGGGCAGTTACGGCACGGGTTGGCTGGCCCGGGACCATTGGCCCCTGATCGACGCCGAGTTCGCGCTGAACGAAGGCGGCTGGATCATCAAGCGGCGCAACTCGGACGATGTGCGCTATGTGAGCATTTCCACCGCCGACAAGTTCTTCCTCACCCTGCGCATCACCGCCTCCGGGCATAGCATACATTCGTCCATGCCGCGCCCGGACAATGCCATCTTCGCTCTCGCCCGGGCACTGGACAAGCTCTCGCGCCACGACACCGGCATACAGCTGATCCCGATTACGCGGCAGTTCTTCCAGACCCTGGCCGAGACCGCCGGGGAACCCGAACGCACCTGGTTTGAAGACCTGCTTGCGGGAACCGACGCGGCCCGGGTGGCCCAGGCCGACCGGGCCATCGGCGTTGATCCATTGCTGCGGGCCTTCATGCGCAATACCGTGGCGCCGGTGATAATCCAGGGTGGCTTCCGCACCAATGTCATTCCAGGCGCCGCCAGCGTACTGGTCAATTTCCGCCTGATACCGGGCACGGACGTTGCGGCCTTTATCGAGGAAATCCGCCGGGTAACCGCCGACCCGGCCATCTCGGTGGAGATTTCCACCGGCGCCGGGGAAAGCCAGCAGGAAGCATTGGCACGACTCCAGCAACGATCCATGCAGCAACCGTCTCCCGAAGACACCGAACTGTACCGGGCATTGGCCGACTCCGCCCGGGAGCAATATCCCGAAGCCCAGGTCACATCCTATCTGTTCCAGGCCGGCACCGACGCCAGCGCCTGGCGCAACCGGGGTGTTCCGGTGTATGGCATTTATCCTTATCCCATTGACCAGGACGACCTGTCCCGCATGCACGGCAATGATGAGCGGGTCTCGGTGCAATCCCTCGCCGAGGGAACGGGAATGATTTATCGCGTGCTGCTCAGGGTGGCGGGCGCCGACTGATTCCCTGCGCCGCCCGCCGCCGCAGAATTCCGGTAATCAGCCATTGAGCAGGAAGTGGGCGCCGATGCTGGCGAAATAGCCGAGCATGATCGCCCAGCTCCATTTCAGGTGGGAAAAGAAGGTGTACACCCCTCGCGCCTGCCCCATGACGGCAACGCCCGCCGCCGAACCAATCGACAGCATGGAGCCGCCGGCGCCGGCGGTCAGGGTAATCAGCAGCCACTGGAACAGGTCCATTTCCGGCGACATTTCGAGCACGGCGAACATGACCGGAATATTGTCGATCAGCGCCGAGGCGAATCCCACCAGCACATTGGCCACCGTGGGCCCCAGGCCTTCATAGGTGAATTCGGAGACCACCGCGAGATAGCCAAAGGCGCCAAGCCCGCCGACGCAGAGGATGATCCCGTAGAAGAAGATCAGCGTGTCCCACTCGGCCCGCTGGAGATTGTGGAAAATGTTGTAGGGCTGCTCGCGATCCTCGATCTCGTCTTCGAGCATGGAATCGCCGAACATGGCGGCGTCGCCGCTGACCAGGGATGTGGCCGAGCCCATGTAGCCGGCGTCGCGCATTTGCAGGTAGTAGCCATACAGCTTGAGTATGCCAAGGCCGGTCATCATGCCGAGCACCGGCGGCAGATGCAGGAAGTTGTGGAAGCTCACCGCCATGGCGATGGTCATGCCGAACAGCCCCACCACCACCCAGCCGCCGAATTTCACTTCGGCCCTTTCCTCGATTGCCGCCGGTTTTTCATGGGAAACCGCAAAACTCATGATTCCGGCGGTGACCACCCAGTTCACGATGGATGGAATCACCAGCACGAAAAATTCCTGGAACTGGACATATCCCGCCTGCCAGATCATCAGCGTGGTGATGTCCCCGAAGGGGCTGAAAACGCCCCCGGCATTGGCCGCCACCACCACATTGATGCAGCCGAGCACGACGAAGCGGGTATTGTCGCCGCCAATGGAAACCACCACGGCGGCCATGAGCAGGGCGGTGGTGAGATTGTCCGCCAGTGGCGACATGCAGAAGGAAATCAGCCCGGTAATCCAGAACAGCTTGCGCAGGGAAAATCCGGCGCTGACGAGCTTCGCCCGCAACAGGTTGAAGATGCCCCGCTCTTCCATGGTGTTGATGTAGGTCATCGCCGCAAGCAGAAACAGGAACAACTCGACGAATTCCAGCAGGTTGTGGGAGACCAGCTCTTCCGCCAGCGCCGACTCCCCGGCGGCCGAATAGGCCAGCGCCACCAGAATCCAGATCACGCCGGCGGCAACCACCACGGGTTTCGATTTGCGCAGATGAATGTTCTCTTCACTGATGACCAGGGCATAGGCGAGCACGAAGATCACCAGCGCGGCGATGCCGGGGCCGCTGCCTGTGAGATCAAGGCCGGCCACCGCCTCGGCGGCCCGGGCCGCCTGGGTGAATGAAGCAAGAGCCAGCAACAGCCCTGCCCGGCCAATCCATCCGCAAATCCGCATCATCGATGAAACTCCTCAAGCAATCCCGGGAAAATGGCGGACCATTCTACCCCAGTCTCACAAGTACCCGGGGATTCGGCCCACGGTTCACATTTGAATGCTGAAACCAGTCACCCTGTGCTTCCCGGCTCGCCCGTCATTCTGCGCGCAGTCGCGGAATCTGAGGGAGCGGCCATTCCGGGGAGATCCTGCGAACTACGCGCAGGATGACAAAGGGGCGGTAGAGCAGCATGACCATGGAGGCCGATTACCGGGCGGCAAGGCGGCTGGCCTGGAGGTTGAGGAGTTCATTGAGCTCCTCGGGGGGGGCGAGAGCGATGAGGGCCGGGTTTTCGGCGTCCGGGTCGTTGAAGGCTTCGGCATTGATCCGGGAGTCGGCGCCGGCGAGCTGGTAGCAGTCGGGGCTGAGCAGCAGGGCGTTGTCCGGGCAGTCGTTGCAGATGCGCCGCGCCTGGTCGGGAGCCTCGCCGATCAGGCTGTCGTTGGCGCCGCTGATGGGGGAGTACAGTCTTGCCTCCACCATGCCGCTGTGGGCGACAAGGCCGAAACTGGCGCCAGCGACGCCGGGAAGCAGATTGAGGTGGGGGATCAGGCGAAGAAACAGCAACCCCGCGCAGATGGCGTAATAGGCCTGTTCCTCGCTGGCCGCGCTGCGGTCGAAGGCAATGAGAATCTCCTCTTCATGGCAGTAACAGACGCGGCCATTGTAGATCCGGCCCACCTGGCCGGCGAGGACGTAATAACGGTCGAGCAATTGCAGCACCTGTTCCCGGCCCATGGCGGTGGCCAGCGAGAAATAATTGCTCATGCGAATCACGAGCACGCTGAGTTCCGCCGCCTGCCCCTCCGGCGAGTCCGGCTCCCGGGATTCCTCATTGAGCGGACCCAGAAAGGTGTTGCGCGACAGAAACTTCGCCGTGGCATTGTATTGCCGGGTAAGATTCGCGACTTCGTCGTGCCCGGTTGGCTCGGGGCATTCGGCGATTTCTCCGCGCCTGATCTTGCCTAGGGACCAGCCCAGCAAATTGAGCGGAAAACCCAGCGCGACCTGGCAATAGACGGCAAGAAAAATCCAGGTGACCAGCAGCATGACCCCGGTGGCGCCGCCCACCAGCAGCAGATTGTCGTTCAGGGTCGCCTGCAGATAACCGAGATCAAGGGCAACGCTGACGGTTCCCTGATCGGTGCCGAAAAACTGGATCGTGCGGCTGTAGTACTCCTCCCGCAATATCGGTCGCGTCAGCAGTGCAATGGGGGGGGCGGCATTGGGCGCGCCTGCCACCACGACGCTTTGCCCCTGTTCATCGAGCAGGCTGGCTTCGATGACCGCCGGGTCCGCCGCCAACTCTTCCAGAATGACGTTGATGCTGATGAGATCATCGGCCTCGACGTGCTCGGCGAGCAGTTCCGCCGCCTGCCGCGCGATGGTGGGGCCAAGCTGGTCCGCCTGGGCCTGGAGCACCTGCCGCGTGTGGTAGCTGCTGATCAGCCAGAACAGGCTCATGGCCAGCAACAGGGCGATACAGGCAATCAGGGAAATGCGCGAACCAATGCGGGTGAACTTCATAGCGCGAGCATAATTGCCGCTGCCGGTGTTGGCAATCGGGAGCCTCAGGCGGCGCGTACGGCAATCTCCCGGGGAAATTCATATGCCGGCTCGGCCTTGGGCCCGGCCAGGCAATAGCCCTGGGCGAGCCTTGCCCCGGCGCGCCACAACCAGGGCAGGTCGTCCACATCTTCCACCAGGGAGGCAATCACTTCGAGCCCGGTATCCTGCAATCCCTGTATGAGAGCCTGTGTCTGCTTGCGGCCGGCGCCGGCCCGGTCTCCCTTGGGCAGGTTGATCTTCACGAAATCGGCGTTCAGCAGCGGCAGATAGCGGAAAGGATTGTCGATGAAACCGAAATTGCCGATGGCAAGGCGAATTTCGAGCCGGGCCAGATGTTCGCAGAAGTACTGCACATGGTGCTGGGCCACCAGCACGTCGATCTCGCTGACCTGCAAGACGAGTTGCCGGGCAAGATGCGGCGCCGGGGCGAACTCGGTCTCGAGCCAGCGGTAGAAATCCGGGTCCACCAGCGAGTTCAGGGTCAGATTGACAAAGAGACACAGCGAGGGTTTGCCGCTTTCCCGCAGGACGCCGAGCGCCCGGCGGCACAATTGGCGGTCGATCATTCCGCCGAGCGCGTTCTGCGCCGCGATTTCGAACAGCCGCAGGGGCGCAAGGCGGCGATTTTCCAGCGGCAACCGACAACGCACTTCATAGCGTTCGACTCCGTCCGGCAGCAGGCTGACGATCGGCTGAAAATTCAGCGCAAGCGGCTGGCGCTCCAGGGCGGGGCCGAGCTCCACGGGGTCGAATCCATCGACTTCGTGCATGGCGGAAAGACGGCTTTCGCCGTGGCGGCGGAACAGGGCGACGCTCAACTGGTGTCTGGCCCGGGCGAACATCGCTTCCGGCCCGCTCACGCCCGGCTCCACGGTCGCCAGTCCCGCCGCGCACTTGAGTTCAAGCTGGGACGGAATCGATTCGGAGACCGCGGACTGCAGGGCCTTCTTGATCCGCTCGGTTATCGGCCGCGCATTGACGCTGTTCTCATTACGCAGGAGCAGGGCAAATTCGTAGTTTTCACAGCGGCACAGGGAAATGCCTTCCGGCAGATTCCTCGCCAGCAGCCTTGCCACGTCGCAGAGCACAAAGCTCGCATCGGACTTGCCCACCCAGGAGCGGATTTCGTAGAAATTTTCCAGTTGCAGCAGCGCCAGCGTGGCTGGCCTACCATCGGCTATCGCCTGCCTGAGGGCATTTTCGAGAAAGGCCCGGTTCGGCAGGCCGGTGAGCGCGTCGAGATATTCTTTCGGCAATTGCGCCGCTTCAGATTGCGGGGACCCGTCCATGGACAGATTCTCCTCTTCAGTTCATGGCATTCGCGTTTTCGCAGGCTGGCCCGGTTCTTCCCGCACCAGGCGGGGCACCAGATAGCCGGGGAGGGAGGCCTGCAATTCCTCCATGATCGCCAGGGCGGAGTCGAGGTCTACCTGAAAATGCGAAGTTCCCGCGACCCGATCCGGCAGGTGCAGGTAATAAGGTAGTACATTTTCTGAAAAAAGCCGCATTGAGAGCGAAAAAAGTGTGTCTGCCTCGTCATTGACTCCCTTGAGCAACACCGTCTGGTTGAGCAGGGTGCTTCCGTTCCCGTGCAGGGACCCCAGCGCGGCGGCGACCCGGGAGTCGATTTCCCGGCCATGATTGCAATGAATGACCACCACGACCCGGGGCCTGCTTCGGGCGAGCATGGCCAGCAATTCCGCCGTGACCCGCTCGGGAATCACCACGGGCAAACGGGTGTGGATGCGCAGGGCGCTGACATGGGGAATGTCGGCAATGGCCTCGATCAGCCAGCCGAGTTGCCTGTCCGCCAGGGCCAACGGGTCGCCGCCGCTGAGAATTACTTCCGCAATGCTGGCGTCGTCCCGGATATAGTCCAGCGCCGCGCGCCACTGCCGCCGTCCGGGCGTGTTGCCTTCGTAATCGAATTCGCGGCGGAAACAATAACGGCAGTGAATCGCGCAATGCGGCGCGGCGATCAGCAGGGCCCGGCCCCGATACTTGTGCAGCAGCCCGGGCCGCGGATTATAATGACGCTCCCGCAGCGGGTCGGCCACAAAGCCCGGCGCGGCGCGCTCTTCGGCGGCGGCGGGCCACACCTGCCGCAGCAGCGGGTCCCGCCAGTTGCCTTTTTCCATGCGCATGGCGAAGCCCCGCGGCACCTTCAGCGGAAACTGCCTGAGCGCCTGTTCACCGGTCGGGTCCTGCCGCTGATCGAGCTCCAGGAATTCGGCAAGTTCCCGGGGGTCGGTAATCAGGTCGGAGAGGGATTGCCGCCAATCCGCGGCTGGCTCACTGGCTGGAAGCATGGTTTGGCAGCACACCGGGCAACAAAGAGAAACCGAGAAAACGCTATGACATCCTATTCAACCAACGAGTTCAAGAGTGGCCTGAAACTGCTGCTGGACGGCGAACCCTGTTCGATCCTCGAAAACCAGTTCGTCAAGCCCGGCAAGGGCCAGGCTTTCAACCGGGTCAAGTTCCGCAATCTGCTCAATGGCCGCGTTTGGGAGCGCACTTTCAAGTCCGGCGAGTCGCTGCCCGGCGCCGACGTGCTCGAAATCGACATGGAATATCTCTACGAAGACGGCGAATTCTGGCACTTTATGAAAACCGACGGCAGCTACGAACAACTCGCCGCCGACTCCAGCGCCATCAGCGAGGCGAAAAACTGGCTGAAACCCCAGGAGGCGTATCAGGTCGTGCTGTGGAATGACAATCCCATCTCGGTGATCCCACCCAATTTCATCGAACTCGCAGTCACCGAGACCGACCCCGGCCTCAAGGGCGACACCGCCCAGGGCGGCTCCAAGCCCGCCACCCTGAGTTCCGGCGCCGTGGTCAAGGTGCCCCTGTTTGTCAATGAAGGCGATGTGCTGCGGGTGGATACCCGAACCGGGGAGTACCAGAACCGGGTCAGCCGCTAGGAGCTTGCGGCGCAGGCTCCTGGGAGTCTGCGCCGCAGGAATTCGCGAAAGCGAAAATTCGCTATCGCCGCGCCCCTGGCCGGTCGATTGAGGCGAATATTGGTGAATATGCAACGAAATCGAGCGGCCAGGCGCGTGGACGGGAGCGGATTTGCAGCCGTGAATTCCTGCGGCGCAGGCTCCTAGGCTTCACCACCGTGGCAGAATGGCGCCCCGGCGCAAGGCCGGAAATGCTGAGACTGCGGGCCGAAACCCTCGCAGGAATTCGCCGATTTTTCGCCGGGCGGGATGTGCTCGAAGTGGAAACCCCGCTGCTCGCCCCGACCACGGTTACCGAGGTCCATATCGACTCAATTCCCGCCAGCGTGGAACTTGCGGGACAGCCACAGGGCTTCTACCTGCAAACCTCGCCCGAATACGCCATGAAGCGCCTGCTCGCCGCGGGCAGCGGCGCCTGTTACCAGATAGGCAAGGCTTTCCGCCAGGGCGACGCCGGCATTCGGCACAATCCGGAATTCACCCTGCTCGAATGGTATCGCCCCGGATTCCGCCTGGAACAGCTCATGGACGAAGTCGAAGACCTGCTACGAGAGTTTCTGCCGCAAGCCGCGATTCCGCGCCTGCGCTATCGCGAGGTTTTCCTGGAGCATCTCGGCTTCGACCCGCACCGGATCGAACTCGAAGTATTGCGGGGGCTTACCCGGCAAAGACTGCCGGTGGACGCCTCCGGACTCGACGCCACCGACTGTCTGCAATTGCTGTTCGGCCAGATGATTGAACCGCAACTTACCGAGTATTGCTTCGTTTACGACTACCCGGCGGCCCAGGCGGCGCTGGCCCGCATCAATCCCGACCGGGCAGGCGAGCCGGCGGCCCGGCGCTTCGAGTTGTTCTGCCGGGGCATGGAACTCGCCAACGGCTATGACGAGGAAACCGATGCGGAGAAGCTGCGCGCCAGATTCGAGCGCGACCGGCAAAGACGCGCCGAACTTGACCGCCCCATCCCCGAAATCGATGAAAAACTGCTGGCGGCCATGGAACACGGCCTGCCCGAGTGCTGCGGCGTCGCTTTCGGTGTGGACCGCCTGCTGATGCTGCTTGGTGGGGCGGATACCATCGGCGATGTGCTTGCCTTTACCAGTGACTGCATTTGAAGGTGGGTTTGTGGCTTCGATGCGTCTCCGTCTGCTGGCGGGGTGCAGCGGACGCCGTGAATACATCCCTGATGTAGGCTCCGGGCTTGGCTTCCTACGGAGCAGGCTTCCGGGCTTCAACTTCCTCGACCATGTGGGCGACATAGAGTTGGCGCAGCTTGCGGCTGACGGGGCCTGGCTTGCCATTGCCGATTGGCTGGTTGTCGATGCGGACTACCGGGTGCAGGATGGTGGTTGCGCTGCTGATGAAGGCTTCGTCGGCGGCCAGGGCTTCGTCGAGGGTGAAGGGCCTTTCCTCGTATGCGATTCCCGCTCCGGCGGCAAGCTCAAGCAGCCGTCGGCGGCGGATTCCCGGCAGGATGCGATTCGACAATGGCCGCGTAATTACCTTGCCATACTTGACGATATACGCCGTCGACGAAGCGCCTTCGGTTACCAGGCCGTCTTCAATCATCCAGGCCTCTCCGGCGCCGTGGTCGGCGGCGTATTGTTTCGCCAGCACCTGGGCGAGCAGGTTTAGCGACTTGATGTCACGCCGCAGCCAGCGGATTTCCCCGGTGGTGACAACGCTGGCCCCATGCCGCACAGCGGGATTTTCCAGCAGCGGCATTGCCTGGGTAAAGGCCGTCATGGTGGCGGGCGTGTCGGCGGGGAAAGTGAACTGGCGGTCCGTTGCGCCGCGGGTGACCTGGGCGTAGACAATGCCTTCTTCCAGCGAATTGCGCGCCACGAGCTGTTCGAGCACTTGCTGTAGTTCTTCTGTCGAACACGGCCAGGGAATGCGCAATTCCTCAAGGCTGCGGGTCAAGCGCTGGAGGAAATAGTCCCGGTCCGCGAGCCGGCCGCGAATCACCGGCACGACTTCGTATACCCCATCGCCGAAGACGAAGCCGCGGTCGAAGATGGAAATCTTCGCCTCCTCTTCGGGAAGGTATTTCCCGTTCACGTAGACGATCCGTCTCATGAATGACTCTTCTCCGATCAGTCTGCGCCTGCCGCCCCTGGCGCGGCATGGCTGGCTGCGCCGCCCTCCCCTCGCCTGTTCTGTTTTCCGAACATCGCGGCCACCGCATCGAGCGACGAGCCGTCAAGGCGCTGCACGGTCCATCCGTCCATGGCGACCGCGCCAAGCGAACGGTAAAACCGGATCGAAGGTTCGTTCCAGTCGAGCACCGACCATTCCATCCGCGTGCACCTGCGCTCCACGGCGAGCCGCGCCACATAGGTCAGCAGGCATTTGCCGTATCCCCGGCCGCGCATTTCCGGCTTGACGTAAATGTCTTCGAGATAGATTCCAGGCCGCCCGGTAAAGGTGGAAAAGTTCTGGAAAAACAGTGCGTAAGCCACCGCCTTCCCCTGCCATTCGCCGATGAGGACTTCCGCCGCCGGGCGCTCTCCGAACAGCGTCTCCCGCAGCACTTCCTCGGTGGCGACGACTTCATGGGCGAGTTTTTCGTATTCCGCCAGTTCCCGTATCAGGGACAGAATCAGGCCGCAGTCTTCGGCCCGCGCCTCGCGCAATGCGAAATCCGACAGTGCAGTTTCCATTTCGGTTTTGCCTTCCCCTATTGTCTACATGCGCGGAGCAAAGCCCCCGTCCCCGTCATTCTGCGACTGCACACGGAATGACAGCGAGGCCAGGGCGCCTCTTCCGTCGCCGGGCGCTGCTATAATACGCGACTTTTTGCGGCGGCGGACCTAGTGTGCTGTCCCATAAGTTCGCTCCCCATCCAGCCAACAGGAATACCGAATGTCAGCACCTGCGACGATCATCTACACCCAAACCGACGAAGCCCCCGCACTTGCCACCCACTCACTGCTCCCGATCATCCAGACCTATTGCGCGGTCTCCGGCGTCGAGGTGGAACTGCGCGATATTTCGCTGGCCGGGCGCATCATTGCCACTTTTCCCGAACGTCTTGCGCCCGCCCAGCGCCGGCCCGACGCCCTCGCCGAACTCGGCCGCAAGACCCGGGATCCGCTGGCCAACATCATCAAGTTGCCCAATATCTCCGCCTCGATTCCGCAAATGAAGGCCGCGATCCGCGAGTTGCAAGCCAGGGGTTATGAATTGCCGGACTATCCCGACGAGCCGGCCGATGAGCGCGAGGCCGAGATCAAGGCCCGTTACGACCGGGTCAAGGGCAGCGCGGTCAACCCGGTGCTGCGGGAAGGCAATTCCGACCGCCGCGCCCCGCCCGCTGTCAAGGCCTACGCGCGCAAGCATCCGCATTCCATGGGCGCATGGTCGGCGGATTCCGCCTCTCATGTTTGCTCCATGAGCGGCGGCGATTTCTTCGGCAACGAACAGTCGGCGACCGTCGAACAGGCGTGCGACCTGCGCATCGAACATCGCGCCGCCGATGGCGGCACAAGCGTATTGAAGGAAGGAATCCCGGTGTCGGCCGGCGAAGTCGTCGACGCCAGTTTCATGAGTTGCAAGGCGCTGCGGGAGTTTCTCGCCGAATCCGTCGCCGCCGCGAGGGCGGAAGGCGTGCTGTTCTCGCTGCACCTGAAGGCCACCATGATGAAAGTCTCGGACCCGATCATCTTCGGCCACGCGGTGCGGGTCTATTTCGCCGAATTGTTCGACAAGCATGGAACGCTGTTCGACGAACTCGGTGTCGACGTCAACAACGGCTTCGGCGATCTGCTCGCGCGCATCGCCGGGCTTCCGGCCGAACGCAGGCGGGAGATCGAGGCCGATATCGAACGCGTCTACGCCGCACAGCCGCCCATGGCCATGGTCGATTCCGACCGCGGCATCACCAATCTGCACGTGCCGAGCGACATCATCATCGACGCCTCGATGCCCGCGGCGCTGCGCTCCTCGGGCAAGATGTGGGGACCGGACGGCAAGTTGCACGACATGAAGGCGGTCATTCCGGACCGTTCCTACGCGCCGGTCTACCAGCAGGTGATCGAGTTCTGCAAGGTCAACGGCGCCTTCGACCCGGCCGCCATGGGCAGCGTGCCCAATGTGGGCCTGATGGCGCAAAAGGCCGAAGAGTACGGCTCCCACGACAAGACATTCGAGATCGAAAGCGACGGCGAGATTGCCGTCATCGACGATGCAGGCAACGAACTGTTCTGCCACCGGGTGGAAGCCGGCGACATCTGGCGCATGTGCCAGGTGCGCGACGCCGCGATTCGCGACTGGGTCAAGCTGGCGGTGAACCGCGCAAGTGCCACCGGCGCCCCGGCGGTATTCTGGCTCAACGAGGACCGGCCCCACGACGCCCAGGTACTGGCCAAGGTGCGTAGCTATCTGCCGGAGCACGACACCGGCGGCCTGGAAATCCATTTCATGGCGCCCGCCGAAGCCGCCCGTTTCTCGCTCATGCGCATGCGGCAGGGCAAGGACACGATTTCGGTGACCGGCAACGTGCTGAGGGACTATCTCACCGACCTGTTCCCAATCCTGGAACTGGGCACCAGCGCGAAAATGCTCTCCATCGTGCCCCTGATGAACGGCGGCGGCCTGTTCGAAACCGGCGCCGGCGGCTCGGCGCCCAAGCACGTGCAGCAGTTCGAAAAGGAAAACCACCTGCGCTGGGATTCGCTGGGCGAATTCCTCGCCCTGGCCGCTTCGCTCGAACATCTCGCCGGAGCGGCGGAGAACGAACGCGCCGGCGTGCTGGCCCGGGCGCTCGACCGCGCCACGGGAACCTTCCTCGAAAACAACAAGTCGCCTTCGCGCAAGGTGAACGAACTCGACAATCGCGGCAGCCACTTCTATCTGGCGATGTACTGGGCGCGTGAACTCGCCGCCCAGGACGAAGACGACGAAGTCGCCGAGCGCTTCCGCCCGCTCGCCGAAGCCCTGCTCGAAGCCGAAGACCAGATCATCGACGAACTGAACGCGGCCCAGGGCGCCCCCGCCAACGTCGGCGGCTACTACGCCCCCAACCCCGCGCTGGCCAGCGCCGCCATGCGCCCCAGCGCCACCTTCAACAGTATCCTCGAAAGTCTTTGATAAGGCTTGGGGGCACTCCCCGGAGCCCTGAGCGATTGTGGCTTCGATCCGTCGCTGTCGGGTGGCAGAGGGTTCAGCGGACGCCGTAAATACATCCCTGTAGGCTTCGGGCTCGCTGAACCCTCTGCCACCCGACAGCGACTAAAATTGTGCGTATCCCACACGTCTTCTCGCGGTCCCGAATCTAAGCCATAGCTCCAGCGGGCAACACGTTCGAGGCGGTCCATGTTCCAGAAGACGCGGGGGAGTTGGAAGCCGCGACGGCCGTAGCGCTACGTTTCCGCACAATTTTCTTGAATTAGCCAGAATAGCCCCAATACCCGGCGATTCGAGTCCAATAAGGTATCCATCCTATATAAAGCGGAGGCGCAAAATGGCAGAATCACAAGTAAAGTTTCGTCTAAAAATCGGACAGATAGAGATCGAGTATGAAGGAAGCGATTGGCTGCTACGAAGCTCAGTTCTTTCGTTCAGCAATAGTTATGTCTTGGACTGGAGCAGTTGCTTTGCTACACAAGTATGTTCATTCAAATTACTTGACCGAGTTTAACAACGAAGCTAAACGTGTAAATTCCAGGTGGCGAGACGCAATAAGCCAAGACGACTTGGGTAACATGCGAGAAAGCGAATTCTTGGATCGGATTGCAGCCATTTCAATAATCAGCAACGATGTCAAAAAGGAGTTAAAAAGCTGCCTTACTCGCCGAAACAGTTGCGGACATGCGAATTCATATAGAGTTAGCGCCAACACGACAGCGCACCACATTGAGATATTGCTTCTCAATGTTTTCGAGAGGCTGCAATAGATGTAGATACGTCAGCAATTTGTAAAATTTCAATCCATTCCATAATGGATTGTCTCATCAATGCGAACGATTCAAATTGCCAAAACTGGATACACGTCAAAATCTAAGAGGGTTTCATCTCCCACTCGACATGCACGTTGCACACAGCAAGCTGAATCTGCTTGACTGTGACCTTGGCATCGGATCGATCAAGGGAAACGCGTGCCGCCACGTCACATCCGCCGAAGGAGCAGTCGATCGTCGGCCCATCCGCATTGAAGTCTTCAAGCGGTGCTTCTTCCAATGATTCAAATATCTCTGAGGGGATCTCGACGAGTTGATATGTAGTCGGAATGTCGTGCCCTTCACGGAATGCCCGTAGCATCATGATGGAATCTACCGCGTTCCTGTATTCACGAAATAGGGCCAGGGTTCGTTCCCGGCGGTCGCGCGCCGCGCGCATATCTTGCACCCACGCGGCTTCAGTTAGCTTGGAAACATGAATGGACGTCCGAGACAATTTTCGCGCAGCCGTGGATTTCAACGACAATTTCTGCCACGGGAAGCCTGGACGCTGAATTTCAAGGTCCAGAAATCGTTGCGTTTCCGAGGCTGGCCCCTTTACGATCCAACCTACCGACTCACAAGCGTTACAAAATACAGTTTCGAATCCTTTTTGCGCGAGAGGCTCAAGAGTTGTTCCATGATGCACTGAAAGCGCCAAGCCAAAGTACTCAATCCACTCGGGGGACAACCAGGTACTCTTGCTATTCGTATGCGCCAAAGGAGGGGAAGATAAGGATTCCACCATGCGGCTGACGAAGAGGATGGCTGTGGGTGACAACTCATCCAGTCGTTCTTTCAGTTCAGCAAGTGTTACCAATTTTCAAGCCTGCGTTCCATAAGCTTTACAAAGGCCGGCTTCAACTCAATGCCAACCCACTTTCTCTCCAGGCGCTGGGCCGCTATCAAGCTTGTGCCAGAGCCGGCAAAAGGGTCGAGTACGGCATCTCCGGTTTTGCTCGTGATCGACACGCAACGCTCCGCCAATGTTGCGGGCATGACGGCCGGGTGTCCTTTCGAAGCGCCATAGTCAGGCTTGCGCGGTTCCGTCGGAATATCCCACGTCGTTCTGAGTCGACGACCGTTCGGGCCGCGAACCGCGTCAATGTCGTAGTAGTAGTCCTGGTTCTTCGATAGGAGAAATAGGCTCTCGTGGGCTTTCGTGGGACGGTCTCGCACTGATTCGGGATGGGCGTTTGGCTTGTTCCATATGATCTCGGACCTGAGCCACCAGCCCGCGTCCTGCAAGGCGAAAGCCAATCTCCAGGGCAACCCGATAAGATCTTTGGGCTTGAGCCCTTCTGGCGTCGCCGGTCTCATTGACATCGCCCTTGCTCGATTTTTTTTGTCAGGTGCACGGTAGCGCCGGTTTCCGGACGTGTAGGCATCACCTACGTTGAGCCATATCGTGCCGTCCTCATTCAGGACTCGCTTAATCTTTTCAAAGGTACGCACTATGTCGGCAATATAATCTGACAAGGTTTCATCGCAACCGCATTGCTGGTCTACATCGTAGTCCCGTAGCGACCAGTACGGTGGGGAAGTAACCACGGTCTGTATACAGTTTTCCGGGAGCAGGTCCAGAGCCTTGTTTGCCCGTCCCTGGATCAACACATTGCAATTGAGTGAAGCAATTGGCGCATCGTTCGCGGAAATGGAAAGGAATTCATTCTGCGGGGAGCCAAATCGCAATTCTCCGCTCCCAGGACTAACATCGGCTCTCATGAACTTCGTCTCAGTCTGACCTTCTACAGATACTGTCACCATTACACTGTCCCGTTGATTTCCGTTCCGTACGGAGTGGCTGCCCTACCCATCAACCAAAAGTTCTACGCAAACTGTCTGCCAAAGGCCTGCTACTGTATGGTTTACAGCAAGTCAACTCAAACATTATCGTGCAACCCGCTCCAGACGATCAACGTTCTGGAAGCCCCGGGGGAGTTTGAGGCCGCGACGGCCGCGCTCGCCGAGGTATACCCCGAATTCGGAGGGCCTCATCTTGCGGTAGCGGGCGCCGGAATGGATGACGAGGATATCCCTGGGCGAAATGACGGTTACGGCCGCAACGAATTCCTCGCGAGCGCGAACCCGGGCGGCGGGAATGCCCATGATGCGGTTGCCCTTGCCCCGGGCGAGGCGGGGTAATTCGGCAAGCGGGAAGATCAGCATGCGCCCTTCATTGCTGACGCTGGCGATGAGTTGCCGGTCGTAGTCTTCCACGGTTAGCGCCGGCAAGACCCGGGCGCCTTCGGGCAGGCGCAGGGCGGATTTGCCGTTGCGGTTCTTGCTGGCAAGTTCGCTGATGCGGGTGACAAAACCGTAGCCTGCGTCGCTGGCAAGCAGCACTTCCTGATGGGCTTCGCCGATGGCCAGACCTTCGAAGGTGGCGCCAGAGGGCGGATTGAGCTTGCCGGAAAGCGGCTCGCCCTGGCCCCGGGCCGATGGCAGCGTGTGGGCCGGCAGGGAATAGGAACGGCCAGTGGAATCGAGGAATACCGCGGCCTGATTGCTTTTGCCCCGCCCGGAGAGCTTGAAGCTGTCGCCGGACTTGTATTGCAGGCTGGCGGGATCGATATCATGGCCCCGGGCGGCGCGCACCCAGCCGCGTTCCGACAATACGATGGTTACCGGTTCCGTGGGCAGCAATTCGGCTTCGCTGAAGGCCCTGGCTTCCCGGGCTTCGGTGATGGGCGTTCTTCTGTCGTCGCCGAATTTTTCCAGGTCTTCGCGGATTTCCCGCTGGATGAAGGCGGTAAGGCTGGCTTTGGAATCGAGCAACCGCCGGTGCCGGTCGCGTTCCTCGCCGAGTTCCTTCTGTTCGCCCTTGATGCGGATTTCCTCGAGTTTGGCGAGCTGTTTCAGGCGCAGTTCGAGTATGGCCTCGGCCTGTTTTTCACTGAGGCCGAAGCGCGCCATCAGGGCCGGCCTCGGGGCATCCTCCTCGCGCACGATCTGGATGACTTCGTCGATATTGAGATAGGCTATGAGCAGCCCGTCGAGGATATGCAGCCGTGACAGGATGCGTTCCAGGCGGAACTTGAGACGCCGCCGCACGGTAAGCACGCGGAAATCGAGCCATTCCCGCAGCATTGTCGCCAGATCCTTGACCTGGGGCCGCCGGTTGTTGCCGATGACATTGAAATTGACCCGGTACTGCTTCTCCAGGTCGGTGGTGGCGAAGAGGTGCGACATCACGCCTTGCCGGTCCACCCGGTTGGAGCGCAGCACGATGACGATCCGCGTGGGATTTTCGTGGTCCGATTCATCGCGCAGGTCCACCACCATGGGCAGTTTTTTCTTCTGCATCTGGGCGGCGATCTGCTCAAGCACCCGGGCGCCCGAGACCTGATAGGGCAAGGCGGTGATGATGATCTCGCCGCTTTCGAACTGGCAGCGGGCCCGGGCTTTCAGGGCGCCGCGACCGCTGCGGTAGATGGCGAGAATTTCTTCCCGGGAACTGACCAACTCGGCGCCGGTGGGGAAATCGGGCCCCTGAATGAACTGGCAGAGCTGCTCCACCCCGGCCTCCGGGTAATCGAGCAGGTGCATGCAGGCCCTGGCGACCTCGCCGAGGTTATGGGGCGGAATATCGGTGGCCATGCCCACGGCGATGCCGCTGCCGCCGTTGAGCAGCACATTGGGAAGGCGCGCCGGCAGGATTTCCGGCTCCTGCAGGCTGCCGTCGAAATTGGGCTTCCAATCCACGGTGCCCTGGCCGAGCTCGACGAGCAGCAGGTCGGCGTAGTTGCGCAGGCGCGATTCGGTATAGCGCATGGCGGCGAAGGATTTGGGATCGTCCTGGGAGCCCCAGTTGCCCTGGCCGTCCACCAGCGGGTAGCGGTAGTTGAAGGGCTGGGCCATGTGAACCATGGCCTCGTAACAGGCGGAATCGCCGTGGGGATGAAACTTGCCGATCACATCGCCGATGGTGCGCGCCGACTTCTTGAATTTCGACGCCGCCTTCAGGCCCAACTCGGACATGGCGTAGACAATCCGCCTTTGCACCGGCTTGAGACCGTCGCCGAGGCTGGGCAGGGCGCGGTCATTGATGACATACATCGAATAGTTGAGGTAGGCCTGCCGCGTATAGGTATGCAGCGGTATGCGTTCGGTATCGTCTGATTGTAATTCGAGGTCGAGGGTCATGAGCATCACCCAATCCGAGTTAGGGCTGTCACATGAATTTCCAGGTCAAGGGTCATGGGTATCGTCCCGTTCAATCCACCAGTTGCGCCTGGTTGCCGCTGTTTTCGAGCCAGTGCTTGCGGTCGGCGGCGCGGTTGCGGGCGAGCAGCATGTCCATGACCGATTCGGCGGACTCGGTTGGGCCAGGGGCGTCATCAAGGCTCAGTTGCACCAGCCGCCGGGTTTCCGGGGCCATGGTGGTTTCCCGCAATTGCATGGGGTTCATCTCGCCCAGGCCCTTGAAGCGCTGGACATTGGCGCGGACCGATTTCTTCTCCGTGGCGAGCTTGTCGAGAATGCCGTTCTTCTCTTCTTCATCCAGGGCATAGTAAACCTCCTTGCCCGCATCGATACGGAACAGCGGCGGCATGGCCACGTACACATGGCCCGCTTCCAGCACCGGTCGGAAGTGTTTCAGGAACAGCGCGCAGAGCAGGGTGGCGATATGCAGGCCGTCCGAGTCCGCGTCGGCGAGAATGCAGATCTTGCCGTAGCGCAGGCTGCCGATGTCCTTCGCCCCCGGGTCTACGCCGAGCGCGATGGCAATGTCGTGTACCGCCTGGGAGGCGAGAATCTCGCCGGAATCGACTTCCCAGGTATTCAGAATCTTTCCCCGCAGCGGCATGATGGCCTGGAATTCCCGGTTTCGCGCCTGCTTGGCGGAACCGCCGGCGGAATCTCCTTCCACTAGGAACAACTCGCCCTGGGACACGTCTTCGGTGGAGCAATCGGCGAGCTTGCCGGGCAGGGCGGGCCCCGAGCCGATCTTCTTGCGCACCACCTTCTTGCTGGCCTTGCTGCGGCGCTGGGCATGGCCGATGACGAGTTCGGCGATGGCCTCGGCCTCGGCGGTATGCTGGTTCAGCCACAGGCTGAAGGCGTCCTTGATGACGCCGGCGACGAACACCGCGCATTTGCGCGAGGCAAGGCGTTCCTTGGTCTGACCCGAGAATTGCGGCTCGATCAGCTTGGATGAAAGCACATAGGCCAGATTCTCGAAAATATCGTCCGGGGTCAGCCGCAATCCCCGGGGCACCAGATTGCGGAATTCGCAGAACTCGCGCATGGCATCAAGCAGGCCGGTGCGCAGGCCGCTGACGTGGGTGCCGCCAAGCGGCGTGGGAATCAGGTTGACATAGCTTTCACAAACCGGCGCACCGCCCTCGGGCAGCCATTGCAGGGCCCAGTCGACGGCTTCGTCATTGCCCTGGACCGCGCCGGTGAAAGGCTCGGCGGGAACGGTCTCCCATTCCGCCGTGGCCTGGGCGAGATAGTCCTTGAGCCCGTCCTGATACTGCCAGGTCTCGCTGCTGGAATCGTCCGCCGCTGCGGAATGATCGAAAAAGCAGACTTTCAGCCCAGGACAGAGCACCGCCTTGGCGCGCAGGGTGTGTTTCAGCTTCGGCACGGAAATGCGGGTGGTGTCGAAGTAGTCGCCATTGGGCAGGAACTGGATGCGGGTGCCGGTATTGCGCATGCCCACCGTGCCGGTCACCGTCAGGTCGGCGGATTTTTCGCCATCGCGGAAGGCCATGCCGTAGACCTTGCCGCCGCGCTTGACCTCCACCGCGAGATCGCTGGAAAGCGCGTTCACCACGGAAACCCCGACGCCGTGCAGGCCACCGGAAAACTTGTAGCTGCGGTCGGAAAACTTGGCGCCGGCGTGGAGCCGGGTAAGGATCAGTTCAACGCCGCTGACACCTTCTTCGGGATGGATGTCCACGGGCATGCCGCGGCCGTCGTCGCTGACTTCAATGGAGCCGTCGCCGTGCAAGCGGACGATGATTTCACCGGCGTGGCCGGCGATGGCTTCGTCGACGCTGTTGTCGACGACTTCCTGCACCAGATGGTTGGGCCGCGCCACATCGGTATACATGCCCGGACGCTTTCTGACCGGGTCGAGCCCGGCCAGCACTTCGATCGCGTCGGCGTTGTAGCTGGTTCCCATTCTCCCTGGTTCCGGTTCGGGGCTGATGCTGAAAATCCGGGTGATTCCGGTAAGGATTCGTCCGGCATGTTGTCGAGGGAAGCTCTGATTATTTCGAAGCTTCGCAATACTAAGTTTATCGCACGGGCGCCGTGTTTCTTGATTGACGATGGCTCGAAAGCCCGGGGGCGCGGCGATATCGAATTTTCGCTTTCGCGAAATCCTGCGACGCAGGCCCCCGGGGTGCGGGCTACCGGGTTTCCAGGGCGATTTCCCGGTCGAGTTCCATGCGGCCGCATTGCAGGCACAGCGTCAGCCATTCGCCGAGAAAGCGGTTGATCAGGGCTTTTTCATTGACCTGGTACATGCGCTCATTCGGTTGCCGGTAACGCGCCTTGAAGCCGCGATGGCCCTGGTAGGAAACGACTTCGGCGGAATTGACGTCGTGGTACGCCCGCACCTGCATCCCGGGGTTGGCCAGCCGGTCCGGATCGTCCGGCTGCTGCATGATTTCGAGGCAGGTGGTGTAGCGAAAAGCATCGGTGACCCGGATGCGCAGGGTGACGTCCCTGCCGTCGCGGCCAGGCAACAGAAAGAGGACGCCATGCCCCCGCAACTCCGCGGCGGCGGCCTCATCGAATTCGGCCACGGGACGCCGGGACAGGTCTCGCCATGCCCGCAGCTTAGGCAGCAGGCGCAACAACCTGATGTAATTGGCGTCGCGTTCGGCGATATCCTCGACCAGGCTGAGCTGGTATTTCCGCTTGGGCACAATCGTTCCCGTCAAAGGCGTTCCAGATTCGATTGTAACCATTTGACCGGAGAGGCGCAGCCCGGAATCCTGCGCGCAGTCGCAGGATCTCATTGGATGGCCACCGGAAGAGGGGCAGGGCAGGCTTCCCTGCGGCACATGGAAGTGCCGCCGAATTCGATGGCGTAAGCCATTGAATTCGGGAGCAAAACAAAACCACGCTTTTGTTTTGCGACAATGAAAAATTCCATGGATGGAATTTTTCAGAGAATACCCGGGAGCCTGCGCCGCAGGAATTCACGGCTGCAAATCCGCTCCCGTCCGCGCCCCCGGCCGCTCGATTTCGTTGCATAACCACCACTATTCGCCTCAATCGACCGGCCGGGGGCGCGGACGGGAGCGAATTTTCGCTTTCGCGAATTCCTGCGGCGCAGGCTCCTGGGCGGAATCTCCGAACAGCCGATACATCTCCGATTCATGAAGCTGCAGCCACTGCACGGCGATAATCGTCATGGCGTTGTTGATGAGACCGCTTTCCACCGCCGCCACCAGTTCATCGTAAGGGACCACAACGACCTCAATATCTTCATTCTCCGCGGCAAGGCCGTGGATGCCACCAGCGGCGCTGGCGTCCACCTGGCCGCAGAACAGGGTGATGCGTTCGTTGCCGACGCCGGGGCTGTTGTAGTAGTCGCAGATGCGCACGACGTTTACGGGTTCGATGCCGGATTCCTCGCGGCTTTCGCGGTGGGCGACCTGGAGGGGGCCTTCGCCTTCGTCGACCATGCCGGCGATCAGTTCGAGCATCCAGGGGCTGCGCGGCTCGTCGATCATGCCGACGCGGAACTGACGCACGAGCACCGCTTCGCGGCGCTCGGGATCGTACAGCAGCACGCCCACGCCGCGGGGGCGGACGATGAGTTCGCGGCGGAACGGCTCGCTGTCGCCGCCGGCGAAAAGGCGGTGGCGCAGGACCAACTCATCGACACGGATGTAGCCGGCGTGCAGCGGCTTGCGCGAGAGAACCTTTACGTGCTCGTGGCCGAATGGAGGGTGCAGGTTTTTACTCATGGCTAATGCTATCCAATTCCACTTGGTTCTTCCTGTCTTCGACATCAATCACGCAGACTGAAATTTTCCGCCGCTCGGCATCAGTAAGGCTATCCTCCAGTCGGCGCTTTAATTCGTCGGCGCTCTTTGGAGGGGGACCGGCATCTGGAGTAGGCCGGCATTTTTCGTGGTTTCCGAACCAGAAAACCAAGTAAATTCCGTTACCGTCCGCTCCGGGGTCGCGGGTGTATTTCGCGATAAGCTGAGTCCTGATGGCAGTCCACAAGTCCCGGTGGCAGCTTCGTTTAATTTCAATGGGGATGTTGTAGCCACCGAAAGAAATGCGAATATCGGCTCGTTTATCGTCTGCGTAGTTACCTTCGGCTAAAGCGTCGATGTTGAGTTCGGTCAATCGCTGCTCTAAATCCGACAGTAATCTGTCGCGGCAAGCGTTTTCGTGTTCGGGTTTAACCAAGCGATTAGATTTACGCTCCCAATACTGGTACCAGTCCGACGTGCTGCCATGCCGTATTTTGCTTACGAGTTCATTCAAGAGATCCATGGTTAATGCCGCAAGATCAGCTGCATTGGCGGGCTGACGGTTTTGTAATACGCCGAGAATTGTCGGCACATCGGCATGTTGGAAATCGGCCTCACGTTTGATTCCCTTCTGCTTACCAATGGCAAATTCCAGCCGTGTGCGCCAAACGCTTAGATCTTCATCCTTTGCCAATTTTTTTAACTCTTGCGTAGCTTTATGAGAGGGGTTCTCCATGAGTTGACGTACGAAGCCATCAATTCGATATGAGATGTCCGTCCCCCAGGTTACGCCCTCGTCATCTTCAGTGTCGGAATCAAGCTCCGAGTCGAAAAAACTTGGGGGGTACACTGCTCCCAGTAACTGAATCAATGTCGCAATAGCGGGAACGTCGTTCTGGTGTGGTTGGATCGGGAGTTGGTCGAAACGCCCACCGATGTAGGTTCCCAAGTGCTTGGCACGTCGTGTATTTCCAGCAACGTAATTGCGAAGGCTTTCCGAAAAGCACTGCGGATTGAAAACAAGTCCGGCGGCAAGCCAGTAAACTCGTTGTGCAACGTTCATACTTGTATGCTCAAGTTTCTCCTTGGTCATCTCGATAAACATTTCCGCTGAACAATGCCTCTCTGCGGCAATCAGCAGAAATCTCAATCCAAGCAACTGTCGCTCCGTGCAGCGGACGGGGAATGACCTCAGCAATGGAGCTGCAACAATTTCGGCAATACTCTCGTATTCCTTGGAAAACACCAGTTCATACAGCCTATTCGAGAAGTCTTGGCTTTTCCGCAACCTCGGAGTAATTGACTTGGTAACTATTTCTGCCATTAATTCGGGCTGCTCGTTCAGTAGCGGTTGAAGCCAGCAGGGGTTCTGTTGCGTTGCGCCGTAACCCCACGGATTTGGCCAGAATGAGAGGTTGTAATAGAGCGCGGCCGCCAATCGCTTCTGGCCTTCGTCCGGAACAAATCTTTCCCCAGTTTTGCGTTCATGCCATTCATTGAAGCCAGCCAGATATGGCAGGGACAATAAGTGCGTTGACCCTTCTACACTCAGCTCTATTACTCTTTCTACCGTTGGAAGATCGGTTCGGGACACCGTAATGCGGAACCCGGCCAATACAGTTTCGACCAATTTCTCGTCACCATCTAATAAGTTATTCAGTCGTTCATGGGGTGTATACTTGCTCATGCCGTGGTAACCGCCGAAGTATGCTCTGGCTAAATTGTGCAGTAGTTGCATGGGAGCGCGATTTTCGATCAGTTCGGATTTATGGTCCCGTATCGTGTTCCGCCATCTGTTATCATCGTTTCCTTTTTTAACCTTTTTCTTCCGTGCATTCTCTCGCATCCGGAACCCTTCACGCTGCTCCAATCGTTCCTGCAAGGCTTTCTGGAGAGTGTTATTGTCTTGCAAGCGGGAAATAACCAATTCTCTCGAAATCCTTCCTTCTTCAATTTCATCTGCAACCCGTCGGGCCATCCATTGCGCCGCAACCATATCGTCCGTATTGATTGCCTCTTCCAGGCACCAAGTCGCGAAATTTGCCGGAGGCCTTACGCCAAGCAATCTGCGGTCTTTCTCCATGTACATCAATTGTTGAAATTCCGCGTAGTCCAATTCTGCGTGTTCCGATTTTTTATAAGCTCGTTTACATCGTTCCAGCCCTATCTTGAAAAGAATCATCCACAAACCGGGACGCTGGATCAGCCAGGATTGAACACGTTGTTTTCTTTCGTGCAAAATTCCCCATTCAAAATCATGATCGCCAAGCCTTCCGGCCACTCCCAGCCAGCTGAACAAGCGTTCAGGCTCCAATTCAACGGTAACAGAGCGATCTGAAAGCACATCATCAAGCAGTATGAATGGCACTTCCGTTGTGATATCGCCTTGCATCCCGGATTGTCGTTCTTCTGGCCCGAGGGCGGCGTATTGCTCAGCGAGTCGGTCAAGCAACTCTACTTTCTGTCCCCAACTGGAACGTTGGGGATCAGGAAGCGTCCATGTCCAGAATGTACTGTAGGCAATATATTGGTTGGATTTCGGGGCTCGCAAATAGTTTAGTACTTCGGTTCCCGGCAACGCCTCCGGATAGGTTACTTCCAACAGACAGGCCAACAATTCGTCATCGGGATCCGGCACCTGGTTGGCGTAGACCTCCCACATCAACGATTTGAGTTCTGCAAGCGCTTGCTCCCGATCTTTGCGCTGCCACAAAAAAGCATCAACCGCGTTTACTCTGATGCTTGACCACCGGGTTTCGTCGCGGATGATTTGCATCAATACTGGCGCGATGCCTTCCAAAGACTGTGCATAACAAAGTGTTTTAACCATGAACAGCGTTAGCGACTGCCTTTCGCCATCTCTAGTTGAGTTTTGCAGTATTTCAAAAACAGTGATAGCCAACTCCGCGGACATAAGATCGCCAATCCGCGAGTCTAATTTGATAGTGCCAAGAAACCAGCGATCCTTTTCAGAAACTTTTTCAAGTTCTCTAATAATCCGTTCCTTGTCCTGAGGCGGAAATCCCGCGACATCGCCATACAATACGGTTCCGAGGGGGTCTCGGGTTATGATTTCCTCACGGCTGGTCCCGCATAGCGTTGCGAGCCATGCACAAAGACCGCGCATCTCCGTCACTACCATTCCGTCGTACCCTGTCATCAACGCCAGAATTCGATTTACGGGTAGCCCATTTTCGACTAACTCAGCCAAGTAGCGCGCACCTAAAAACTCCGCGACATGCCGGTGAAGCGGAATCGCGAACTCGGAGTTGGGAGCTTCGAAGAGGCGGGTTTTCAATGATTCCAACTGAAGAGCCCGACCGGTTCCAGTTAGTCCATTCAATTCAATGAAGTTATCGTCTTGACTTCGGGCACTTAGCTGAATGCCTGGGGCTCCTGCGAGCAGCAGCACCGCACAAAGCTGCCCGGCAGCATCAAGAAGTACTGTTGTATTGGCGCGTTCACGAATTTTCGCATATTGGTGTTCCTCATTGGTCTCATCAGCCAGAGTCTCACAGGCCATTTCGAATGTTCGGATTCGCGAATCCGGCCATTCATTTTTCATGACCGCCTTTACAAGCAATTCAAGACTCAGGGGGTTTTCCAGCAAGGCGGCCACGCCTCGCTGCCGGGCCTTGTCTACAAATGCATCCGGATCGTCAATATTGTGATTTTTGCGCAGAATAGCTTTGACTTGCTCTTCCCGCAGCGGATCGAGACGCAGTACCAGGACTTTACCTTTGGGTGCGACGGTTTCCAGATGTCGACGATCGTTTGAGCCGAACCAGTCAGCTTCGCGACACGAGAGCCGAAACTTGGGTTTACCAAGTCGCAGAAGCTTTTTTCGGATTCCGTCAAAGGATGTTCTCCCGTCGGCCGAGCCCGCGCGTACCTCGTCAAGCCCATCAATGAACAGAGTCCGACCATGCCATTCGTTATTGTCCTCAAAGGCGATGAAATCTCTCGCCGAGACGAATTGTCCATCGCACAACTTGGCTTGACGCCTGAATTCCGAGGTCTTGCCGGAACCCGGCGGCGCCAGCAGAACGTAGGCTCCCTCATCCGAATATTCTTTCAAGGATTGGGGGCCGAGCTTCGCTTCGGCGGCATTGAATTTTCCAACCTGTGCTTCGGTACACGTTCGAGGTGCTATGTAAGGCTGTAGCGCCTTCATTGCTCGTCAAACCAGTGCGACGCGGGGGTAGCCAGAAATTCGGCCAGGGGAACTTCGCCGTCGCCCACCGAGATTTGCCTGACGCTGGTATTGAATTTCCGCTGGAACGCAAGAAAGCCTGTGTCAGTGGCGCTTCGAGCGCCGGTCTTTACTTCAATAGCCACCAGGCGCTGACCTCGCCCGAGAACGAAGTCAACTTCGGCATTCTGCTCTCTCCAGTAATATAGCTTGCCGCCGGAAGGCAAGGTGTTGAACAAATGCGCTCCGACGGCGCTCTCTGCGATACGTCCCCAGAAAGTGCGATCCGCACACGCCTCGCTGAACGAATAATCGGACAAAGCCGACATCAGCGCGGTGTTTAGTACGATCAGCTTTGGGCTTGACGATCTTCGGCGGAGAACACTTCCGGCATATTTCGGCAGTCCCGCGACAAGTCCGGCATTTTCAAGCAGGACAAGATATCGCGCGAGAGTTGTCGTGTTTCCGGCATCATGAAGATTGCCCTGCAACTTGGTGTAGGAAAGTATTCGCCCCGAATACTGTGCCGACAACTCAAACAGGGTTTTGAGCAACGCTGGTTTGTCTACTCTCTCCATGGCGAGAATATCGCGCTCGATATTGGGCTTGATTAACGCGTTGTGAATGTAGTCCCGCCAGCGAGTTACGTCGTTGATATTGATGTATGGAGCAGCGCCTGGATACCCCCCAAAGTAGATGTATTGCGCAAGGTCGATGTCAGCCAGTGCGGACATTTCCGGATAGGACCAGTGATTGAGTTGGATGGGTTCGAATCTGCCCGCCAGACTCTCGCTCATTCCAGATTGCATGAGCAATGGAGCGGAACCGAGCAAAATCACGTGCAGCGGGATGTCGTTGTATCGATCTTCATCCCATAACCCCTTGACAGTTTCCGACCAGTTCGGGATTTTTTGAACTTCGTCGATCGCCAGTATGTAGCCCGATTCCGATTCGGCAAGTTTTCGCCGAGCGTTTGTCCATTCCCGAATCAGCCATTGCTCGTCGCGGTCGGGCGAGAATCTTTTGTCGTCTTCGGCTGCCACCAACCCCAATGGGTCGATCAGGCGTCTGTCCGCCATTGAATCTACAGGCCTATCCGCGAACACCATGCGGCCATGGAACTCGCGTAGCGCTTGAGACACCATGGTAGTCTTGCCTGCCTGGCGCGGCCCGGTGACGATGATCAGCCGCCTCGGCTCTTCCCGTAACCTGCTGACCAATATAGCTTTTTGGTCTCTTTCAAACTCAGCCATGCGGAATGATTACGCTATTGAGTAAATTTACTCAGTAGCGTAACAGGGATGGATTTACCGCGCAATCGCTTTTCGTTACGCTATTGAGTAAATTTACTCAATAGCGTAACGAGCTACATCGGCCAGCAATTTTTTCACAGCTTCCCTGATTTCGAGGCAGACGCGGTCGAAGCCGGCGCGGACTTCCTCTTCGGGACCGGTGAAGCCGGCGGGGTCGTCAAAGGGAAGGTGGAGTTTGCGTTTGCCGGGCGGGACGATGGGGCAGTTGGCGTCGGCGTGGGAGCAGACGGTGACGATCAGGTCCGCGCGCCGCATCATTTCGTCGCTGAGCATGTCGGAAGTCTGCTTGCTAATATCGGCGCCCTGCCGGGCTATGGCCGCCACGGCATGGGGGTTGAGCCCATGGGCCTGGAGGCCGGCGGACTCGACGCCCGCCTCCGGCGCCAGCTTTCTGGCCCAGCCTTCCGCCATCTGGGAACGGCAGGAGTTTCCGGTGCAGACGAAAAGGACGTTCATTGGTAGCGGGCCTCCAATGAGATTCAAGCGAATTTTTCAATGCGGTGCTGAAGGGGGCGCGAAAGCCGGGCACCGGGTCGGCATTATAAGTGATCGATGACTGATTCCCCGGCCAAGTCACGCCGGGCGCCATGGCGAAGTGGGTGTCCCATTACGCCCCCATTACGCCTGGATTACGACACAAAGTGGGTGTCCTGTTACGCTGCTCGTTACGCCACTGGGTAAATTTACTCAGTGGCGTAATGGCCTGTGAACCGGCGGCCTCTGCGGTTGTGTCGGGAACTGCGATACAATGCCCGTCCTCAATGGCGGGCCGGGCGTCGAGATCGTCCCGCTGCGCTTCATCAATCACCAATCAGGAATAGCCAGATGCCATTGCCCGAACCAGTGGCGAGAACGCCCGCCCATACTCGCAGCATTACTTACCAGGGATTTCAGAGGGATGACGGTCTCTGGGATATTGAAGCCCACATGACGGACGTGAAGTCCTACAGCTTCCAGAACCACTTTCGCGGCACCATCGAGGCTGGCGAGGCGCTGCACGAGATGTTGCTGCGGGTCACCATCGACGACGATTTCGTGATCCGGGACGTGATCGCGGTGACCGACAACAGCCCATTCGAGAATTGCCCTGAAATCGTTGATGCCTACAAGTCACTGGCGGGGATCAGGATGGGGCCTGGCTGGCGGCGGAACATCCGCCAGAAAGTCGGCGGCGTCAATGGCTGTACGCACCTGACCGAATTGATGTTCCCCATGGCCACCGTGGCGATGCAGACCCTGTGGGCATTCAAGAATCACCGGCGGCGCAAGACCGACCAGGACCACACCCGGGAACGCACCCGCCCCGGCATCCTCGACACCTGCCACGCCTGGGCGTCCAACTCCCCGGTGGTAAAACGCAATGCGCCGGAGTTTTATACAGGGTGAGGCTCGACCGGCGCAGATCGAAATCTCCGACCAGTTCCACAGCAACCTGATCCGCTTTCCGGAGTCCGACCCCGCCGAGCCGGCAAGCAAGTGGCGGCAGGCAGTCAGAGTATGCAGTCAAAGATGTTGACCAAATTTACGTATGTTGTCAAAATAGCTCTGTAAACATGATCGCTTTTGCCAGCGGCAGGTCGACTTGGCAGCCATGACTACTCGTACCGAATACACACACGCCGAATTGTCTCGCGGACAGAATGATCTGTATCGTGTCTGGCGCTCGCGAATAGACCGCTATTTCGACCAGGCTTTCGAATTGATGAGCCGGGAGGACCGGGTCACGACACTGTCGGCGCCTGATGACTTCTGGACATTGCTGACCGCACTGACTCTATCTCCAGCGCAGGTTTCAAGCCCGGAACAGCGTGTGCGCTTGCGCGGCGCCATTCGAGCCAGACAATTGCTTGAAGGGCGGGGAGGTTGTTTGACGGCCCCGGAAATCGCTCAATCGCTTGGAATCAGCAGGCAAGGCGTAAATCAACGGCGGCTTGCCGGGTCCCTGCTGGGATTGCCGGATGGACGGCGCTTCCTTTATCCCCGGTGCCAATTGAACGCCGGTGGCACGGCCATTCTTCCCGGATTGGTCCAGACGATCAAAACCCTGGGCGGCATTGACCCCTGGACAAAGTTTGTGTTTCTCGTCAGCGGGCAGGATACACTTGATTCTGTGGCGCCTATCGATTCCTTGGCGGGCGGTTCGGTCGAGCCCGTACTCAGGGCGGCGCGACTTCACGGTGCCCAGGATGCGGTTTAGGGAAGCTCTGATTAAGTCAGAGCTTCCCTGCGGCACATGGAAGTGCCGCCGAATTCGATGGCGTAAGCCATTGAATTCGGGAGCAAAACAAAACCACGCTTTTGTTTTGCGATAATGAAAAACTCCACGGATGGAG
>JAJECW010000023.1 GCA_022821865.1 Pseudomonadales bacterium | reverse complement strand
GATCTCGGCCGGGTCGATGTCGAGCAGTTCACGCGCCGCAAGCTGGTGATCGAGCCAGTCGACGGTGCGGTTTTGCAGGTAGGCCAGAGGGTCGTGTCTCGCCGTGCCCGGCAGTTCGTGCTCGCAGATGGCGACCTGCTTTTTCCAGGCGTTTACCTGATCGGCGGGATTGCCGGACGGCGCACTGCCGATCCAGTCGCCGCGTTCCATGGCCTGGCCGCCGTAGCCCCAGGCCGATATGCCTTTCGAATCCACGACCTGCCCCTTGACGTGGAAACCGTCGATCAGGAAGCCATAGCCTTCGTCCTTGAGGTACTGGAACATCGAGCGGGTGTCCTGGCCCATCAGGACCGAGTGCGAGGGATCGTAGTGAACCCGGAACTGGTCGCCGACGCCGTGTTTTTCGCAGATGCGATGCAAGGCGATCCAGGGCCCCGGCGCATAGGCGATGTTGTTATGCCAGCGATCGAGCAGCGTCCAGCCGGGCATGGGGCACTGCTCCACACGAAACGTGAGGCCCCGCGCCTTCGCCTCTTTCAACAGCGGTATGAATTCCCGCTCGAACATTTCGAGGTTGGGGTCCATTTCGAGGTCGTAGTTGCGCCCGACGAAACCGCATACCGCGTCCGTCTCCAGCAGCACCGCCGCGTCAAAAACGCGCAGCATGAATTCGTGCTTGGCGCGACGCGCCCCATCGTCGGCAACGAGCATGTTGTCGAAATAGGCGAGGTCCGAAAGCCCGACGCCCGTATCCTTCATCGCAGCTATGACGCGCGCGGCGCGCTTTTCGTTGAACGGCTCGCGCAGGTCGAGGGTGTTCGCGACCGGATCCAGCATCGCCTCGGCGGGCACGTCGCTGACGCTCGGATGCAAGGCCGCCGACAACTGGATGTAGGGCGAACCGATGTCACGCGAGAACGCCAGCCATTCCTCGATGGCAAGGTCCGGGTCCGCATCGCGCTGCTCGCGCGGCGTCAGCTCTTGCAACGCGGCCGTAAGCACGCTGATTTTCATGGGTCTGGGCTTAAATCCGCCCGCCGGTCTGTTCATTCCTGATACCCTTCGCATCTGTGACAGTGCTGACGAATAATGAACTAGTCGGGGCGGGAGAGGCAATGCCTGGGAAAATCTGCAGATTCTGCGCGCTTTTGCTGGCGCTGGCGCTCGCCGTCAAGCCCGGCATGACCGCTTCCACCGAGGGGAGGCCCAATTTCCTGCTCGTCGTGTTCGAGGACATGAGTCCGCATATCGGCGCCTATGGCGACGCGCAGGCGCGCACACCGGTGCTCGATGAATTTGCCGGGCAGGCGGTGCTTTACGAAAAAGTCTTCACCACGGCCGGAGTATGCAGCCCGAGCCGTGCGGCGCTGGCCATGGGCATGCACCAGCAATCGATCGGCGCCCAGCAGATGCGCGCGCAGCAGGGCGTGACGCTCCCCGATGGCTCAAGGCTTCCCTATACGGCGGTTCCACCTCCCCATGTCAAGGCATACCCCGAACTGCTGCGCGCGGCCGGCTATTACACCAGCAACAACGGCAAGACCGATTACCAGCTTGACCTGAACATCTCGGGCGGACCGTTCACGATCTGGGACGAAACCAACGCCGACCATCCCTGGCGCGGGCGGGGTGAAGAGCAACCGTTCTTCGCCATGGTCAATCTCGTGCAAACCCACGAAAGCCGGAATTTCCCGCTCGACCTCGACCCCGACAGTCATCCGATCACATCCGCAACGCTGGAGAATCTGCGGCGGGAACGCGCCGGCCGCGAGCCGGTGCACGACCCGGCCGCGCTCGAATTGCCGCCCTTCCTGCCCGACACCGAACCGGTGCGCGCCGAATACGCGCAGATGCTCGACAACATCTTCCATACCGAACGGACCCTGGCCCGCCTGCTCGCCGAACTCGAGGAAGACGGGCTGGCCGGCAACACCATCGTCATCGTCACCGCCGATCACGGCGACGGCTTGCCGCGCGCCAAGCGCTCGCTCTACGACAGCGGGCTGCACGTGCCCCTCATGGTGCGCTGGCCCGATGGCCGCGGCGCGGGAACACGCAACGGCGAACTCGTGAGCTTCGTCGATATCGCGCCGACCGTGCTCGATCTCGCCGGCGTCGAGGTTCCCCCATGGATGACGGGCCGGATCTTCCTCGGCGATAGTGGCGGTCCCGAACGAGGCTATATCCACGCCGCCGCGGACCGGCACGACGAAGTTCCCGATTACCTGCGCGCGGTGCGCGACCATCGCTGGAAATACATTCGCAACTACCGGAACGATCAGCCCTTCTTCAGGCATCTCGCCTATCGCGACATGTTGCGCTCGATGCAGGAACTCTGGCGGCTGGACGCGGCGGGCGAACTGCCGCCGCATATCGCGCAATATTTCAGCGCGAACCGGCCGGAAGAAGAGCTGTACGATCTCCGGGCGGACCCGTTCGAACTCGAAAATCTCGCCGGCGATGCGGATTACGCGGCGCAACTCGCGCGGATGCGCGCGGCGATGGCCCGTTTCAATGCGCGCACGCCCGATTGGTCGGCGGACGGCGAAGTGGCGATGGTAGAGCGCATGTGGCCGGGACTGGAGCATCCCGAGACTTCTTCCCCCGCCGCCGAACTTGCCGACGGCCGCGTCGCTTTGTACTCTGCAACACCCGGCGCCTCGATCGGTTACCGTATCGACGAAGGTCCGTGGCAGCTTTATGTCGGACCGGTGGAACTCCGGCCGGGCCGGATACTCGAGGCGAAAGCCGTCCGCTACGGCTTCACTCAAAGTCAGGTCGTGAGAATCGAAGAATGAAGCAAAAGCCGACACACAATCCGTTTCGCCGCCTCATCGCCTTGCCGGCAATGCTCGCGCTTTGGCTGCCGCTTGCCGCCGCGGCCCAGGAAACGCCTGTTGCGGACGATGAACCGCCGCGCCCGAACATCATTGTCGTCTTCGTCGACGATCTCGGTTACGGCGACCTGTCGGCCTTCGGCGCCACGGCGATCGATACGCCCAATATCGACCGGCTCGGGGAAGAAGGCGTCATCATGACCAACTGGTACGCCGCCTCCAACGTGTGTACGCCAAGCCGCGCGAGCCTGCTGACCGGCCGCTATGCGCCGCGCTCGGGCACGCAATTCGTCACGCGGCCGCATTCGACATGGGGCCTGCCGCCCGACGAGATCACGATCGCCGAAATGCTCAGGGATACCGGCTACGCCACCGGCATGATCGGCAAATGGCATTTGGGCCATCTGCCGGAACTCTGGCCCACCAGTCAGGGCTTCGACAGTTTTCTGGGCGTCGCCTATTCGAACGACATGACGCCCTTCGATCTCTATCGCGGAACCGAGATGATCGAAGAGGATATCGACCAGTCGAGACTGTCCGACAAATTTACCGAGGAAGCCGTGCGTTTCATCGGCGAGAACGCCGGGCAGCCCTTCTTTCTCTATTACGCGCACAGCCATCCGCATTATCCCGCCGTTCCGGCGCATCGAAATGTCGGCCGCAGCCGGGCCGGAGACTACGGCGATACCGTGGTGACGATCGACGATTCAGTCGGCGGTATTCTCGACGCGCTCGACGAACAGGGAATCGCCGGGAACACGCTGATCATGTTCACCAGCGATAACGGTCCATGGTTCCAGGGAAGTCCGGGTCCGCTACGCGCACGCAAGGGCGAGACCTATGAAGGCGGCTTTCGCGTACCGTTCCTGGCGCGCTGGCCCGCGCAAATTCCCGCCGGGCTGGTCAATGACGAAATGGCGATGGCGATCGACCTCCTGCCCACCTTCGCCCGGCTCGCGGGCGGAGAGGTTCCCGCTGACCGGGCGATCGACGGCAGGGACATCTCGGCCATGTGGACCCGCGGCGCGGAAAGTCCCCACGATGTGCTTTATTTCTTCGACTCCAACGATCTCGCCGCGGTCCGCGACGGCCGCTACAAGCTCGTGCTCAAGACCTATTACCGCAACGGTCCCATCGCATTCCGCAGCTTCGCCGGGCCGAAACTGTTCGATCTCGAAACTGACCCGACCGAAAGCTATGACGTCGGCAACCGCCATCCCGAAGTGTTCGAGCGGCTGATGGGGCTGGCCAGGGAAATGGAGGCAGTGACCGACCCGATGGCGACTTCCTCCGAAACACTCGGTGCGCCTGAAGGCACGCCGCTCGGCCCGCAGTTTGACTGATCGGTGCAAACCCTATGATCAAGTGCCGCTATTCGATTCTTGTTTGCGCAATCGGCGCTTCGCTCGTTGCTTGTGATCGTGCCGGTCAGAACGAAAGCACCGCTAATGCGGCGGTCGATTTTGTTGTGAACAATACCTGCACTCCTGTTCCGGATGCACCGGTGCGGATTGCGGGGGGTACTTTTCTTATGGGGGACGATTCGGTTTATGCCGAAGAGGGGCCGGTGCGGGAAACTACGGTGGACGGCTTCTGGATCGATGCCCACGAGGTCACGAATCGCCAGTTTGCCGAGTTCGTCGCGGCGACCGGGCATGTCACGATCGCCGAACAGCCGATCGATCCGGCGCTGTTCGGCGTGCCGGTCGAGCGGATTCCGCCGGAAATGCTGTTGCCCGGGTCGGCGGTATTCACGCCGCCCGACACGCAATCGCGCGACTTCAACAACTGGTGGATGTACCTGCCGGGCGCCAGTTGGAAGAAGCCCCATGGCCCCGAAGGGCCGGACGCCAGGCCGGATCAGCCGGTGGTCCACCTCGGCTGGGACGACATGTTCGCCTACGCGGAGTGGAAAGGCGGGCGCATGCCGACCGAAGCGGAATGGGAATATGCCGCCAGCGCGGGCGAGCGAACAGGGATCGCCCAACCCGACCCCGAAGCGGCCAACACCTGGCAAGGGGTGTTTCCGACACAAAACTCGGCCGCGGACGGATTCGAGGATATCGCCCCGACCGGTTGCTTTGCGCCCAACGCCAATGGACTGTATGACATGGTCGGGAACGTCTGGGAAGTCACCGCCGACTTTTACCGCCCCGGCCACGATCCCGAGGACACCCACAATCCCCTCGGCCCGCACGAGAACGACGCCTACGATCCGCTCAATCCGAACTTTCCCAGCCGGGTGATGAAAGGGGGCAGTTTTCTGTGCGCCCCCAATTACTGCATGCGCTACCGTCCGGCCGCGCGGCAAGGCAGCGATCCGGGGCTCGGCTCGAGCAATGTCGGCTTCCGGCTTGTTTACGATACCTTGCCGAATGCGGATTAAGGAAATAACGTTTTCCCTGTGCCTCGGCGCCACTGCCGTGGCGGTCCTGGCATATCAGGGCGTGCGGGGCGAGGCGCCGGAGTCGCAACCGAACGTCGTCTTCATCCTGCTCGACGACCTGCGCTTCGACGGTATGGGCTTTCTCAACGACAAGCTCGACACGCCCAATATCGACGCGCTGGCCCGCGGCGGCGCGTATTTTCCCAACACCGTCGTCACCACGTCGCTTTGCAGCCCGAGCCGCGCAACCATCCTCACCGGCATGACCACGCGCAATCACGGCATCGTGGACAACAACGATTCGAGCGAAGAGGGTCTTACGTTTTTCCCCGCCTACCTGCAGCAGGCGGGCTATGAGACCGGCTATTTCGGCAAATGGCACATGGGCGCCGCCACGGACGCCCCGCGGCCCGGATTCGACAAATGGGTCAGCTTTGCCGGCCAGGGCAATTACTACCCGTGGTCCGGGCGGCGAGGCCGAACACCTCTGCTCAACGTGGACGGCGAGCAGGTCGAACAGCAGGGCTACATCACCGACGAACTGACCGACTACGCGCTGGATTGGCTGGAGACGGGCCGCGAGGGCGACAAGCCGTTCTTTCTGTATCTCAGCCACAAGGCCGTTCATTCCGACCCGTTGCCCGCCGCGCGGCACGAGGGACAATACGACGACGTCACCTTCGATATCCCGGCAAGCGCGGCGGATACGCCCGAAAACCGCGCCGGCAAGCCGATGTGGGTCTACAACCAGCGCAACACCTGGCACGGAATCGACTTCTTCTACAATTCCGACATGCCGATGACGGAATATCTGCGCTTCTATTTCTCGACCCTGTCCGCGGTCGACGACAGCGTCGGCCGGATTCTCGCCTGGTTGCGCGAGAACGGGCTGGAAGAGGACACCCTGGTCGTATTCACTTCCGACAACGGCTTCCTGTTCGGCGACCACGGCCTGATCGACAAGCGCAACGCCTACCAGCCTTCGGTGCTCGTGCCTTTCATCGCCTACCAGCCCGGCACGATTCCGGCGGGAACGGTCAATCGCGGGCGCATCCGCAATCTCGACTTCGCCCCCACCTTTCTCGACCTTGCCGGCGCCGGGCAGCCCGAACACTTCGAAGGCCACAGCGCCTGGCGCCTCATCAACGGTGAAACGCCCGAGACGCAATGGAATCCCGACGATTTCATCTACGAGTACTACTGGGAATGGACCTTTCCGATGACCCCCGGCACCTTCTCGATCACCCGCGGCAACCTGAAATACATCCAGTACTACGGCATCTACGATCTCGAAGAATTGTACGACCTCGCCAGCGACCCCGACGAAATGCGCAACCTCATCAACGATCCCGCGTATCTCGACGACAAGATCGAACTCCGCCAGGCACTCTACGACGGCCTCGCCGACAACCAACAACGCAACGTCATCCCCTACTCCCAGCGCCGGGCAAGCGGCAGCGTACGGCGAATGCAAGGCGGCCCCCGCGCCGCCGACTACCCCGAATCATGGTACGTGGAACCCAACCGCCTCGACCGCCTCGACGACATCCTCCCCGACAGCCAGGCCAAACAGGAAGCCCACAACCGCGGCGAACCCTTCGCCTCCTCCCCCATCGTCGGCCAGGACAACAACACCGACAGCGACAACTAGCCACGGGACTCCGTAAGCCGTAAACTGCGCCCCGTGATCATTCCCGAAGCAGAAGCGCTGCAACTCGCGGACAACCGCGACGCCGCCGCACTGGCCGCCCGGGCGCGAGAGATTCGCGACCGGCGCCATGCCGGAATCGTTACCTATTCGCGCAAGGTCTTCATCCCCCTGACCCATCTCTGTCGCGACGTCTGCCACTATTGCACCTTCGCCACCGTTCCGAGAAAGGTCCAGGCGCCCTATCTCAGCATCGAAAAAGTGCTGGAAATCTGCCGGCAGGGCGCCGAACTCGGCTGCCAGGAAGCCCTGTTCACGCTGGGAGAAAAACCCGAACTGCGTTACAAGGCGGCGCGCGAAGCCCTTGCCGAAATGGGCTTCGAAAGCACCTTGCATTACCTCGCCGAAGCCGCCCGGGTCGTACTCAGGGAAACCGGCCTGCTGCCCCATATCAACGCCGGCAACATGACCGCCGAAGAAATCGCCATGCTGCGGCCCGTCAGCGCCTCCATGGGCATCATGCTCGAATCCGCCTCGCCGCGCCTGTGCGAACCCGGCATGCCCCATTACGGCTCGCCCGACAAGATTCCCGCGGTCAGGCTCGAAACCATGGATCTCGCCGGACAGGCGGCGGTGCCGTTTACCACCGGCATCCTGATCGGCATCGGCGAAACCCGCCGCGAACGCGTCGAATCGCTGCTCGCGATCAGAGAGGTACACGAGCGCCACGGCCATATCCAGGAAGTCATCGTCCAGAATTTCCGCGCCAAGCCCGATACCAAAATGGCGCGGGCGCCCGAACCCGATCTCGAAGAACTCATCTGGACCATCGCCGTGGCGCGGCTGATTTTCGGGCCGGACATGAACATCCAGGCGCCGCCGAATCTCAGCCCCGGCGCGCTGGAGCAACTCGTCGCGGCCGGCATCAACGACTGGGGCGGCGTTTCGCCCGTTACGCCCGATCATGTCAATCCCGAGGCACCCTGGCCGCATCTCGACGAACTCGCCGCCCAGACCCGGAGCGCCGGCAGTTTTCTCGAACAGCGCCTGACGATTTATCCGGAATACGTGCGCAATCCCGATATCTGGCTCGACGGAAAAGTCAGGCCCGCGGTGCTGCGGCATGCCGACGCGGAAGGATTCGCCAAACGCGACCATTGGTCTTCCGGTCATCCCGGCAACTTGCCCGAACTGGAGCCGGCCCTGTTGCGCGAACGGCCGAAACGCGACGCGGTTTCGGCGGAAATTCGTCGAATCGTCGACCATTGCATTGAAGGTCGCGAACCGACGCGGGAGCAAGTCGTCCAACTGTTCAGCGCGCGCGGGCCGGATTTCTCCCACGTCGCGCAAAGCGCCGACCGATTGCGCAGGAAAGTCGCCGGCGACGAAGTCAGCTACGTCGTCAACCGCAATATCAACTACACCAACGTGTGCTATTTCCGCTGCCAGTTTTGCGCCTTTTCGAAGGGCAAGATGAGCGAGAACCTGCGCGGGCGGCCCTATGACATTTCAGCACAGGAACTGGCGCGGCGGGCACGGGAAGCCTGGCTGCGGGGCGCGAGCGAAGTCTGCATGCAAGGCGGCATTCATCCGGATTACACCGGGCGGACCTATCTCGATATCCTGACAACCGTCCGCTCCGCCGCGCCCCACATTCATGTCCATGCCTTCTCGCCGCTCGAGGTCTGGCAAGGCGCCGAAACGCTCGGCATCGGACTTGCCGAATTTCTTCGCGAACTCAAGTCGGCGGGACTCGGCACCCTGCCCGGCACCGCCGCCGAGATTCTCCACGACGACATCCGGGCGATCATCTGCCCCGACAAGCTCAATACCGCACAATGGCTGGAAGTCATGGCCAATGCCCACGCCATGGGCCTGCGCAGCACCGCCACCATCCTGTTCGGCCACGTGGAAGGCCCCGAACACTGGGCCGCCCATTTGCTGGCGGTGCGGGACTTGCAGGCGGAAACCGGCGGCTTTACCGAATTCGTGCCCCTGCCCTACGTGGCTGGCGAAGCGCCCATGTATCGCAAGGGCCGCTCCCGGGCCGGGCCGAGTTTCCGCGAAGCCCTGCTAATGCACGCGGTGCCGCGGCTTGCGCTCCATGGCCTGATCGACAATATCCAGGCGTCCTGGGTCAAGCTCGGCCGCGATGGCGTCAAACATGCCCTTGCCGCCGGCGCCAACGACCTCGGCGGCAGCCTGATGAATGAAAGCATTACCCGGGCGGCGGGGGCGGAACATGGCCAGGAGTGGGCGCCGGCGGATATCGAATCCACCATCCGCGGCATGGGCCGCCAACCGCGCATGCGCACGACCCTGTACGCCGACGCCAGGCCCGAGCAGGCCCGCCGCGCCTTTGGCGCACCCGAACTGGCCACCATCCGGCTCGATGCCGCGGGCCGCAAGCAGCGCTCCAAACGGGCCGTGGCCGAGGTGGCGTGAAGCTGTCATGAGGATTGCGGTCACCGGAGCCAATAGCAGTGTGGGCTTGCGCCTGCTCGAACAGGCGGCGGCGGCGGGCGTCGCCGTCAATGCGGGAGTCCGCTCCAAACGCGCCATGGCGGCGCTGCCGCGGCACGAGGCGATTTCACCGCAGATCATTTCCTATGACGACCCGGCCAGCCTCGATGGCCTGCTTCAGGGCTGTCATAGCGCCGTGCATCTCGCGGGCATTCTGATTCCGGGGCGCAACACGGGTTACCGGCAAGCCAATGTGGACGCCACCGCCGCCGTGGCGGACACCGCCCGGCATGGCAAACTCAAGTCGCTGGTATTCATCAGTGTGCTCGGCGCCTCGGTGGAAAGCGCCAACCCCTATTTCCGCTCCAAGGGAGAGGCGGAACTCGTGGCGGCGGGTGACGCCCCGGCGGGAGTCATTATCCGAACACCCATCCTGCTTGGCCCTGGCAGCGCCGGCTCGACGGCCCTCCTCGCCGCCGCCGAGCGCGGCGGGGCAAGCCTGCTCGGCGGCGGCAAGTACGTGTTGCAGCCGCTGGATGTGGATGACCTGTGCGCCGCCATTCTTGCCGCCTGCCACAATCCCGTGGCCGGAACCTACGAACTCGCCGGTCCCGAGCGGATTGCATACCGCGAGCTCGTGGAGCGCGCCGCCGAACGACTCGGAAAGTCCATCCGCATCCGCGGCATTCCGGTCTTCCTGGCAAAGCTCGGCGCGGCGCTGACGAGCCGGCTGCGGGGCGGCATTACCCCGGCGGTCATTGATGTCATCACCACCGACGAAGCCGTTCACGAAAACGCCGACAAGGCGCTTGGAATCACCTTGACACCCCTGGAAGCCACCCTGGCCAGGCTCGTGGAGAAATCCCCCCATGAATGAAGACAATCCAGCGGAAATGCCGGAAAGCGCTCCGCCAAAGACCGGTGGACGTATCGGCCGCGTCATTTTCCTGTTGATCACCGTCGGCTGTTTCACCTACCTCTATTTCCGCATCGCCGGCGCCGCCGCCCGGGAAGGGCTGTCGCTCACCGCGTACATGGCCGGCGTCTTCGCCAATGTGAGCTGGGGCTACTGGCTGCTGCTGATGATGTCCTACTCGCTGTTTTATTTCGCCATCGACACCCTGGTGGCCGCCCGGGCGTTGAACTGGTTCATCGGCAAGATCCGCTACCGTGACATTCTGCCGGTGCGGGCGAGCGCCTACATCATCTCGATCTTCAATGAACAGGTGGGCAAGGGCGCCATGGCCTGGTATCTCAACCGGCGCCACGGCGTTCCCGGCTGGGAAGTGGGCTCGGTCATGCTGTTCATCATGTTCTGCGAGCTGTTCTATCTGTTGGTCTGGGCCACCATCGGCTACGCATTCGGCAGCGAGGGCCTGCCGGACGTTTTCAGCCTGATTCCCTGGATCGCCCTGGGCGGAGCCCTGTTCTGGCTGCTTTGGCTGGCGTATTTCAAGGGCAGGCTGCTGCCGGGGCTGCAACTGCGCGAGCGCCGCATCCTGAACGCCTTCAAGCAGGCGGACATCCGCCACTATCTCTATTTCTTCCTGCTGCGCTCGCCCGCCCTGCTGGCCGCTGTGGCGGTGTATACCGTGGCACTCAATCTGTTCGGGGTCGATGCCTCGATCCTGATGCTATTGCCCTATCTGCCGGTGATCTTTTTCGCCGCCACGGTACCCACCCCCATGCGGGCGGCGGCGATTACCTTCTGGGTCATCCTGTTCCCCGAGAATGAAGGCCAGATGGCGGCTTTCGGCCTGGTGCAGCACAATTTCTTCATTCTGTTCAACGCGCTGATCGGACTCGTGTTCTGGCGCAAGGCCCAGCGCGACCTGTTCGGCTGAGCACTCACTTTCCGGCATGATGGCCAATCTGCTTACGGGATTGCGGCTGGTGCTCGTCCTGCCGGCGGCGGCTGCTTTCGCCGTGGAAAGCCTGCTGCCGCCGCTCGTCCTGGCCATCATGCTGCTCGCCGCCATTGTTTCGGACTATCTTGACGGCAAGCTCGCCCGGGCAAGTGGCACGGCGTCGGCGACCGGGCAGTTCTTCGATCATGCCACCGATTGCCTTTTCGTCACCGCCTGCCTGGCCGGCGCCGCAATCGCGGGCGCGGCGCCCTGGCTGCTGCCGCCGCTGATCGCCGCCGCCTTCCTGCAATACGTGCTCGACTCGCGCTATCCGCAAAGCCGCAAGTCCCTGCGCATGAGCTTCCTCGGCCGCTGGAACGGCGTTTTCTATTTCGTCCCGCTGATCCTCATTACCGCCGCCCGCCTGATCGAACCGCTTCGGGAGACGCTCCTGCTTACCATCAGCCTGCTCTGTTGCGCGCTCATTCTCACTACCCTGCTGTCCATGGCCGACCGCGCCCTGGCCACCCGGCAAACTTGAGAAACAAACCGTGTACAATGGCTGTCCCGCGATGCGGCCCGGAGAAGATCTTGGCAAGACGTTTCTGCCTTGTGGTATCGGGACTCCTGCTATGGACCGGCATGGTCCACGCCCAGATGGGCCAGACCCTGGTCCCCATTGATCCCGCCTTGCGCGAGGCATTCAACGCCGTGCGCGCCGACCCGCGAGTCGGCGAAGCCCTGGAGCGGCTTCGCCTGCGCGAGTCAGCCACCATCGAGGAACAGATCCGCATCACCGAAATTCCCGCGCCGCCTTTCCTGGAAGACGAGCGCGCCGCCTACTACCGCGAACAACTCCAGACCAGGGGGCTGGCCGACGCCTATATCGATAGCGAAGGCAATGCCATCGGCCTGCGCCGCGGCAGCGGCCGAGGCCCCACCCTGCTCATCAGCGCCCATCTCGACACCGTGTTCCCGCCCGAGACCGATGTCAGCGTGCAGTTCCGCGACGGCAGGTATTACGCCCCGGGCATCGGTGACGACAGCCGCGGGCTCGCGGTTTTGCTAGCGGTGATCGAGGTGCTCGATGAAAGCGGCATCGAAACCGGCGCCGATATCCTGTTCGCCGGCAATGTGGGAGAGGAAGGCCGCGGCGACCTCCGCGGCGTCAAGGCGATTTTTCGCGATCATCCGGAAATCGACGGTTTCATCTCGGTGGATGGGGTGCGCATGTCCCGCATCACCATCGGCGGCACGGGCTCCCGGCGTTTCGAGTTCCGCTTCAGCGGGCCGGGCGGCCACTCCTTCGGCTCATTCGGGCTTGCCAGCGCGATTCACGCCATGGGCCGGGCGATTGCCGGCATCGCCGAACTGCGCACGCCGAGCTATCCCAAGACGACCTTCACCGTGGGCACCGTGGACGGCGGCACCTCGGTGAATTCCATCGCCGCCAACGCGGTATTCGCCATCGACATGCGCTCCAACAGCCCGGAAGAGCTTGCCCTGCTCGAAACCCAGGCCAGGGAAGCCGCCCTGGCGGCGGTGGCGGCGGAAAATGCCCGCTGGAACAATGGCGAGATCAGCGTGGATTTCGTGCTGATCGGCGATCGGCCCACGGGCCTGACGCCGGTAAGCAGCCCCATTGTGCAGGCGGCGGCCATGGCCTTTGACGCGGGCAACATCCCCCTGCGGGAACTCGGCATTTCCAGCACCGACGCCAATGTGCCCATGTCGCTGGGCATTCCCGCCATCACCATGGCCGGCGGCGGAGACGGCGGCGGCGCCCACTCCCCCGGCGAATGGTTCGCCCCGGAAGAATCCCATCTCGGCCCGCAAACCGTCCTTTTGACCCTCCTCGCCCTCGCCGGCGTCGAAGGCCTGAGCGCGCCGCTATTGCGGGACCGCGCAATTACTGAAAGCGACTGAGCGTTTCGCCCCCATTGAGAGAATCCGGTTTTGCCTGAATCTTCGCTGGAACGGCCTGATCTGCTGGTGCATGGGAAATGGGTTGTGCCCGTGGTCCCCCGGAGCGAAGTGCTCGTGGACCATGTGGTGGCGGTGCGTGACGGGCGCATTGCGGGGCTGCTTCCGTTGCGGGAAGCGCGAAAGATGTGGCCTGGAACGGAAACGGTCAGTCTGGAGCGCCACGCGCTGATTCCCGGCCTGATCAACAGCCACAGTCATACGCCCATGAGCCTGCTGCGAGGAGTGGCGGATGACCTGCCCTTGCAGGTCTGGCTGGAGGATCATGTCTGGCCCCTGGAGAACCGGCTGATCGCACCGGATTTTGTCTCGGCCGGAGCACGGCTGGCCATGGCGGAAATGATCCGCGGCGGAACGACTTGTTTCGCGGATATGTATTTCTTTCCCGATGTGGTGGCGGGATGTGTGGAAGAGACCGGGATGCGGGCGCAGCTTTGCGGGCCGATTCTGGAATTTCCTTCGGTCTGGGCGGCGGACGCGCGAGAGTACCTGAACAAGGCCCGGCGGCTTTGCGAGCATTACCGCGACCATGAACGACTGCATTTTGCCCTTGGCCCCCATGCTCCCTATACGGTTTCCGATACTCAACTGCGGGCGGCGGCGGAGTTGTCGGCGGAGCTTGGCGCGCCGGTGCATATGCATGTCCATGAAACCGCCGCGGAGGTACGGGAGGCCCAGCGCAATGACGGACAACGTCCTCTGGCGCGGCTGGCGGGGCTGGGTCTTGTCAATGATCGCTTCCAGTGTGTACACGCCACCGAGTTGCTGGACGAGGAGATCGCCCTGCTTGCCGGGGCGGGGACTTCGGTGATGCATTGCCCGGAATCCAACATGAAGCTTGCCAGCGGCGCCTGCCGGGTGGTGGATCTGCTGGCGGGCGGGGTGAATGTGGCGCTGGGCACCGATGGCGCCGCGAGCAACAATGATCTGGACATGTTCGGAGAAATGCGCAGCGCGGCGCTGCTCGGCAAGCTGACGGCGCAGGACGCCGCCGCCCTGCCCGCTTCCCGGGTGCTGGCAATGGCCACCATCAACGGCGCCAGGGCCCTGGGCATCGACCATTGCACCGGCAGTCTGGAAACCGGCAAGTGGGCGGACCTGACGGCGGTGGATCTGGGTTGGCTGAATACCGCTCCCCTGTACGATGTCTGCTCGCATCTGGTGTATGCGGCCCAGTCTTCCCAGGTCAGCCACGTCTGGTGCGCGGGTAAAGCCCTGCTTGCCGAAGGACGCCTGCTGACCCTGGATGAAGAGTCGATGCTGGCGGCTGCGGAGCATTGGCGAGAGCAGGTGCGGCCCGATGCCTGAAAATCTCGACCCGCAGGAAATCCGCAAGTTCGAGGCCCTGGCAAGCCGCTGGTGGGACCCGGAAAGCGAGTTCCGGCCCCTGCATCAGATCAATCCCCTGCGCATGAACCATATCGCCGGCAGGGAAAATCCCGCGGGGAAAAAAGTCGTCGATGTGGGCTGCGGCGGCGGCATTCTCACCGAAGCCCTGCGCCGCCATGGCGCGGAAGTCACCGGCATCGACATGGCCGAGGCGGCGCTTGCGGTGGCCAGACTGCATCTTGCCGAAAGCGGCCTCGATATCGATTACCGCAAATGCACCGCCGAACAGCTTGCGGCGGAACAGCCGGCAAGCTATGACCTGGTAACCTGCCTGGAAATGCTCGAGCACGTTCCCGACCCGGCTTCGGTGGTGGCGGCCTGCGGGAAATTGCTCAAACCTGGTGGACTGACGGTTTTTTCCACCATCAACCGCAATCCCAAGTCCTGGCTGTTTGCCATTGTCGGCGCCGAGTACATCCTGCGCCTGCTGCCCAGGGGCACCCACGAGTATGCGAAACTGATCCGGCCATCGGAACTCGCCGCCTGGTGCCGCAGCGCCGGCCTGGACCTCGATTCACAGATTGGTTTGGGATATAACCCATTGACCAAAAAATATTTTCTGGAAAAAAGTCTGGCGGTGAATTACATCGCCTGCTATCGCAAACCCGAATCCTCCGATGTTTGACTATCGACCCGCCGCGGACCTGCTCGCCGGGCGCACGATCCTGGTCACCGGCGCCGGCGGCGGCATTGGCCGGGCCTGCTCACTGGGTCTGCTTGCCCATGGCGCTCATCTGCTGGCCCTGAGCCGCGATGAGGAGAAGCTGGCCAGCCTCTTTGACGAAGCCGAGGAAAGCTGGCCCGGTCGCTGCCACATTCAACCGGTGGATTTCAGCCAATTGAATGAAGCCCAGTGCGCCCGCATCGCCGAAAGCGTGGACGATCAGTTCCCGGCGCTGGATGGTCTGATGCACAATGCCGCCCTGCTCGGCACGAGGGCGCCCATCGAATTCTATCCGGAGGCCCAGTGGCGGGAGGTCATGCAGGTCAATGTCAATGCGGCCTACCTGCTGACCCGCAGCCTGCTGCCGGCGCTGGCGAAATCAGCGGACGCCCGGGTGCTGTTCCTGGCATCATCCGTGGGACGGGAAGGCCGGGCATTCTGGGGCGCCTACGGAGTCTCCAAGTTCGCGCTGGAAGGAATGATGCAAACCCTGGCGGCGGAAGTGGGCGCCACCACTTCGATTCGCGTCAACAGTCTGAATCCCGGCGCCACCCGAACCACCATGCGCGCAGCGGCCTACCCCGGTGAAAACCCCGCTTCCCTGCCGATGCCGGAAACGCTGTTGCCGGTGCTGCTGTATCTGCTGGGGCCGGAAGGGCGCCGGGTTCATGGCCGGGCTCTGGACGCCCGGGATTTCAGCCCCCCTTGAGCGGATTGCCATAGCGGCGCAGTTCATCGATTTCCGCCGGGTCGAGTTCGTGAAACCGGCCAGCCCTTACCGAACTGGGAATAAAGACCGGACCAAAGCGAACCCTTTTCAGGCGGCTCACCCGCACGCCCTGGGACCGCCACAGCCTGCGCACCTCGCGGTTGCGGCCCGCCATGAGCACCACGTGATACCACTGGTTGGCGCCTTCGCCGCCGAAATGGCGGATGTCGCTGAAACGGCAGAGATGACCGTCGATCTCGACCCCCTCCAGCATGTTATGCAACATGGCCTCGCTGACCTTGCCAAGCACCCGCACGGCGTATTCACGATCAATGCCGCTGGCCGGATGCATGAGCTGGTTGGCGAATTCTCCGTCGTTGGTGAGCAGCAGCAAACCGCTGGTATTCAGGTCGAGCCTGCCCACCGCCACCCAGCGGCTGTTGCGCAGGGGCGGCAGGCGGTCGAATACCGTGGGCCGGCCCCGGGGGTCGGAACGGGTGCAGACTTCGTGATCAGGCTTGTTGTAGAGGAGCACCCGGCAACGCGACCGGGTTTTGGGGCTGTGGTTGAACTTCCTGCCGTCCACGCTGATGCGGTCGCTGGCTTCGACCCGGTCGCCGAGGCTGGCGATGCGGCCATTCACCTGTATCCGACCGTCCCGGATCCAGCCTTCAAGCTGCCGGCGCGAGCCAAGCCCTTCCCGGGCGAGCACTTTTTGCAGTTTTTCACTCATGCATGGTCAGCCGGGATGGTCTCGCCCTGCCGCTCAAATCCCAATGCTCTTGCGCCGCTTTCTTCACTGATTTCATCCAGCGGCGGCAACTCCGCCAGGCTCTTGAGATTGAAATGGTCGAGAAACCGCCGGGTAGTCACGAACAGTTCCGGGCGCCCCGGCGTATCGCGATGGCCGGCAACCCGGATCCACTCCCGGTCGAGCAGGGTGCGGATGATGCCGGTGCTGACCGCAACGCCGCGCACTTCCTCCACATCGCCCCGGGTGGCGGGCTGCCGATAGGCGATCAACGCAAGGGTTTCGAGCAGCGCCCGGGTATAGCGCGGCGGCTTTTCCTCCCACAGGCGGCCGACCCATTCGGCAAGTTCCCGCTTGACCTGCAGGCGATAACCGGAGGCGACTTCCTTGAGCTCCACGCCCCGCGGCCCGCAGTCTTCCGCAAGGCTGGCCAGGGCTTCCTTCACGGCGACGCGTTCCGGCCGCTCCCCGGCATCGAACACCGCGCGGATTTCATCGACGGAAAGGGCCCGGTCGGCGGCAAGCAGCAGGGCTTCCACAATGGCTTTCAGATCCTGACTCACGGGCTCGGTCCTTTTTCAACGAGGCGCAGGTGGATGGGCCCAAAACTTTCGGTCTGCACGATTTCCACCAGGGCATTGCGGGTCAGTTCCATGACCGCGAGGAAGGTGACCACGATGCCGAGACGGCCTTCCCGCGGGTCGAGCATGGCGGTAAGCGGCAGGAACCGCTCCCGATTCAGGCGGCGCAGCACCTGGCTCATCTTGTCCTGGGGGTTGATGGTTTCCACCTGTACATGATGATGTTCGAACAATTCCGCCTGGCGCAGGGCATTGGCCATGGCGGCAAGCAGGTCGGACAGTTCCACCACGGGCTGGGGCACAGTGCGCTCAAAACCGGGCGGCTCCGCCCGGGCCTGATGCAGTTCCCGGTTGAGCCGGGGCAGCTCGTCGAGATTTTCCGCGGCCAGCTTGTAGCGTTCGTATTCGAGCAGGCGGCGGATCAATTGCATGCGCGGGTCGGCTTCCTCTTCGTCGCCGATCTCCGGGCGCGGAAGCAGGATGCGCGACTTGATTTCGGCGAGCATGGCCGCCATGACGAGATATTCCGCGGCAAGCTCAAACCGCCCAGCCTGCATCAGTTCGATATAGGCCATGTACTGCTCGGTAATCTCCGCCACATTGATTTCGAGTATGTTGATATTCTGGCGCTTGACGAGATAGAGCAGCAGGTCGAGCGGCCCTTCAAAAGCTTCGAGATAGATTTCCAGGGCGTTGGGCGGAATGTAGAGATCCGCCGGCAACTTGTCCAATGCCGCGCCCGCGACATAGGCAATGGGCAAAGTGTGCATATTATTGTTCCGCGCGGCGGGCGCAGAAGTGGCCCGAGGTCATCATGCTCCCGGCGGCGCTGCGCCAGTCTCCGGCGAAGCCCGCGGCGGTGATTTCACGCACTTCGAGGATGGCGTAGCCGCCGTCGAACAGCGGGCTGTCGGGGCGGTTGGCGGCGGCGGCAAGGACCGCGCCGGTCGGCAGGCATTCCCCGGAGGACGATTCAGCGGACAAGGCAATCCCGCGCCAGGCGGCCGAAGCCAGAATCAATGTCGACAGCTCAAGTTTCATTGGGATCCGACCGACTTCGATACCGCTCGACTCGCCGCGGTTTTGCGCCGACCAGCCCGCATGGCGGTGGAGTTTGAACGGGCACGTTCCCACCGCGGGCGGCAACCGCCGGCAAGGGCGCCGCCGGCGCGAGTCTCATTGGGACCCTGCCGGGGCGGTTTGCGCCGAGCCCGCGGGCAGAACGATGATTTCCCCGGATTCCTCATACACCTCCGAATCATTGAGCACGATATCGATAGGCTGCTCGTGGTCATGGTCGTCCGAACTCAAAATTCCCTGCCGCGAGGAATCCGATCGTAAACCGTTACCGCCGCTGCCCGGCAGCCGATAGGGGTCCGCCTGGCTCACATCGACCTGGTAGCCCAGGTCCGCCATGGCCTGGATGCTGATGGCGCTCAGGGGATTGTCGCCCGCGTCCAGGAAACCGGTCATGAGTTCGTTGTCCATGACGCCCTCCCGCCAGTGGCTGTCCCGGGTGCCCGAGCCGCCGCGGCGGTTCTCCACGGGAACCTTGTTCTCGGCATAGGACGAACCGCCCGCGGCGTCGAAGGCGGCCCGGGCCAGGGGACCGGCGAAATGGGTGTCGCTGGCAGTGAACGCGTCTTCTCCGTTCGCCAGCAGGGATCGCTGGCGCAGCAGGCTGGCCGGCCGCCAGGACCGGTTGCTGAAGCCCAGGGCGTGGGCGATCTCGTGGATGATGAGTTCTTTTGCGCGTTCTCCGGGTTCCGCGCTCAGTCTCGCCATGTCCGCCGCGTCGATAAAGACAGTGCCGACCATGGGCATCAGCGAGCGTCCCCGCAGGAGGCAGGCACCCGCGGACGCCAGGGTGCCGCCTGGTCCGTCCCCGTTTTGCACTTTCACATACAGGCGCAAGTCGTCAACGACATCGTTCAACACGGGAGAGCCGCTCATGCAGGTGCCCGCATTCCGGGGTTGCCCCGA
>JAJECW010000098.1 GCA_022821865.1 Pseudomonadales bacterium | reverse complement strand
CATAGGCGCATGTATCTAAGTATTCTCTGAAAAATTCCCTCCTTGGAATTTTTCATTATCCCTGTGCCGCAGGGAAGCTCTGACTTAATCAGAGCTTCCCCAGGAGCCTGCGCCGTAGGAATTCACGGCTGCAAATCCGCTTTCGCGAATTCCTGCGGCGCAGGCTCCTAGCGAGCAAATGGATTGACGATGGCCAGACCTTCGATGCGGCGACCGGCCTGAAGGTCTTCGGTCAGCAATTGATCGCACTCCGCTTCGAGGGCGGCGGCGACGATCAGCGAATCGTAGATGTGGAATCCATGCCCGCGTGAAAGTTCTACGGCGGTGTTATGCGTATCCAGACTGATCGGGCGAACGGGGCCTAGGAGTCTGCGCCGTAGGAATTCACGGCTGCAAATCCGCTCCCGTCCACGCCCCGGCCGCTCGATTTCGTTGAATATCCACCAATATTCGCCTCAATCGACCAGCCGGGGGCGCGGCGATAGCGAATTTTCGCTTTCGCGGATTCCTACGGCGCAGACTCCTAGCCGGGCTAATCGCTGGGAAACCGGTAAACCCAGGGTCTGAGTTGCCGGTCCGCTTTCTCGAAGGCTGTAATGGTCTCTTCCTGACGCAGGGTAGCTTCAATGCTGTCGAGCCCTTCCAGCAGCAGGCTGCGCCGGGCCGGTTCGATGGCAAAATAGATTTTCTCGCCTTCCAGCCAAAGGATTTGTTGCGCGGCCAGGTCGATTTCCAGCAGATTTACGCGAGGGTCGAGCTGCGCCCATTCAGCAAGTCGTTGAATCACCGCCTCTGCAAGCTCGATGGCGAGAATGCCGTTCAGGGCGCAGTTATTGAAAAAGATGCCGCCGAAGGAAGGCGCCAGAATCGCGCGGATGCCAAAATCCTTCAGCGCCCAGACCGCGTGCTCCCGGGAAGAGCCGCAGCCGAAATTGTCGCCGGCGAGCAGAATGCTGGCTCCCTGATAGGCTTCCCGGTTCAGGATGAATTCCGGGTCGGGTTCCCGGCCCTGCGCCGAAACATGCGACGAAGCCTGTGCCGAAAGATAGCGCCAGCCGGCGAACATCGCCCCGCCCAGCCCCTCCTTCGATACCCGGGAAATCTCCCGGGAGGGGATGATGGCGTCGGTATCGATATTGGGCCTGAGCAGGGGCGCGGCGACGCCACGATGGAACACCTGGGTTTGCGGAGGCGTCATGACGCCTCCGCCGCGCTGATATAGCCCCGGCAGGCCGAGGCCGCCACGGTGAGCGGGCTGGCGAGATGGGTGCGGGCGCCGGGGCCCTGACGGCCCTGAAAATTGCGGTTGGTGGAGGAGATCACCCTTTTGCCGCCGAAGGATTCGCCGCCCGCATGGAAGCAGAGCGAACAGCCGGCTTCGCGCCATTCGAATCCCGCGTTCCGGAAAATCTCATGGAGCCCTTCGGCTTCGGCTTCACGCTTGACCGCCCCTGAGCCGGGAACGCACAGGGCTTGCACCCAGGGCGCGATTTTCCTGTTGCGCAGATAATTCGCGGCGGCCCGCAGGTCGCTGATGCGATTATTGGTGCAGGAGCCGAGAAATGCGGCGTCGATCTTGATGGAATCCAGCGGCGTGCCGGGTTTCAGGCCCATATAGTCCAGCGCCTGACTGGCGGCCAGGGATTTCTGCGGATCTTCGAATGTTTCGGGCGCGGGCACCGTGCCGCTGATACTCGCCAGTTGTTCCGGATTGGTGCCCCAGGTAACCGCGGGCGCAATGCGGTCGCAGTCGATTTCCAGTTCCAGATCGAATTCGGCGCCGGTATCGCTGTGCAATTCGCGCCAATGGGCTTCGGCCTGCTCCGCCAGCGGCCCTCGCGGGGCCAGGGCGGTGTTTCGAACATAGGCGATCGTGCGTTCATCCGGCGCGATCATGCCAGTAAATGCGCCCATTTCCACGGACATGTTACACAGGGTGAAGCGCCCGTCCATGCTCAGGGCGGACACGGCGGGGCCAGCGAATTCCACCGCATGGCCTCTCCCCGCCCGGCTGCCGAAGCTGGCGATCAGGTGCAGAATCATGTCCTTGGCGGTCACTCCCGGCGCGGTTTCGCCAGCGAAGTTGACCCGCATGGCCCGGGGGCGGTTTGCCCGCAGAGAGCTCGTGGCCAGGGCGTGTTCCGCCTCCGTGGAGCCGATTCCCCAGGCCAGGGCGCCGAGGGCGCCGAGGGTGCAGGTATGGCTGTCCGGGCAAACCGCGCTCATGCCCGGCAGGACGATGCCGTTCTCGGCGGCGACCACATGGGAAATGCCCTGGCGGGGATCGTCGATATCGAACAGGTGAATTCCCGCCCTCCTGGCGCTTTGCCGGGTCGCCTCGATGAACTCGCGACCGTTCGGCGCCAGGGAAATGTCGCTCCGGCCGGGCCTGGTGTCCACGATATGGTCCATGGTGCAGAATACGCGGTGGGGAGCGCGCAGCTTGCGACCTTCCTGTTCCAGGCTGCGCAGGGCGATGCTGCCGGTGCGTTCGTGGAGAAAGATCCGGTCGATATGGATCAGGCTGCCACCACCGCCGAGATCAGCGATTTCGTGAAGATTCCAGAGCTTTTCGAGCAATGTGGCTGGCATATCAGTGGCTTCGAACCGCCGCGGCCGCGATGCGAGTGTGCAGCGGACGCCGTAAATACATCCATGTAGGCTCCGGGCTCGGCATCCTGCCTCGCACGCCCGCTGCACACTCGCATCGCGACCGCGGCTCTGGCCCTGCATGATTCATTTAGATATATTGACCTATCAATAGTACAAAGGAATAATACAAAGCAATTCGGCACATTTGAAGTCGCGCCTCCCATGGCAAGGGGTACAACGCAATGAAGACTATCCGGAAAAACACAAGCTTGGCTGTCTCCGCCGTTTTGCTTTTCCTGCCGGCGAGCGTCATCGGCCAGGATCTGGAGCATTTCCTTGGCTGGTTCGGCGGCGAATACGACAACAACGAGCAGGTCTGGCAACAGGCGGAAGACGGCGTCGCTCCCGAAGACCGGCACGAACACATCCATCACATCTTCATGCCGGCGCCTGCCCCGGCCATCGGCGAACACACTTATTTCATCAAACAGTATCTCGGCCGCGACTACGAGAACGTCTATCGCCAGCGCTTGTACGATTTCAGGGTGAACGAGGACCGCGGCGCTATCGAGCTTGCGATCCACAGTTTCAACGACGAAGAAAAATACCGCTACGCCGACCGCGATTCCTCGCTGCTGGCGGAGCTTGGACCCGCCGACTTGCGTAACGTGCCTGGCTGCAATGTCTATTGGCGGCTGAATGGCGATCATTACATCGGCGAAATGGACGACGGCGCCTGTTTCTACTACTCCGAGGCCATGGAGCAAAACGTATACATCACCGACACCTTGCGCCTGACCGCCGACGAGATCCGGATCGGCGACAAGGCCTTTGACGAGGACGGCAACCTGCTGTTCGGCAGGGAGGAACCGCATCGCAACCGCAAGGTGCGGCAATTCGACGGCTGGGGCGCGGTCCGCCGCGGCGTCTTTGCCCCGGATTCGGAAGATCCGGAAGAAATGCTGCTCGTGCCCGACCTGCGCCTGCATAATGAAGGCCAGATCATGCCGCTGGTCACCGCGGAGGGAGATGCGACGGGTTACAGCGTTGAATTGGCGCGGCTGACCTACCAGAACACTCGCGTCGCGGTTCTCAAGCTTGGCATCCTCGACTCGACAACCGGAGAGACCGTGGCCTATTCCTGGGCCAACCCCGGCGCCGGTAGAATCGGCATCAACCTCGGCTGGCTGCAGGTCGGCATGACTGCCGATGACCTCTAACCGCCAGATCGTTCTTGTCAACAAGCCCGATGGGGTTCCCGCGCGGGAGGATTTTGCCTTGCGCGAGGCGCCGCTGCCGGAAATGCCGGCGGGGGGGGTGCTTTGCCGAACTCGCTTTCTTTCTCTCGATCCCTATATGCGCAGCCAGATTGCCGGGCGGCATCCTTCCGGGACGGTGGCGCCGGGAGAGGCGATGCGTGGGGAAACCGTCAGCGAAGTGCTGCGTTCGGATGCGCCGGAGCTGCCGGCCGGGAGGCTGGTGCGTTGCATGGGCGGCTGGCGGGAATACTCGGCTCACGCGGCCGGGGAGGCGCGGTTGCTGGACGAGGAGATCACGCCGCCTTCCTATGCCTTGTCTATACTCGGCATGACCGGCTTGACGGCCTGGGCCGGCATGGTCTGGCAGGCCAAAGTCAGGGAGGGCGATTGCGTACTGATTCCGGCGGTAACCGGCGCCGTCGGTTCCGCCGCCGCGCAGTTCTGCGCCTTGCGCGGCGCCAGAGTGATCGGCATCGCCGGTTCGCAAGCCAAATGCCGCTTCGCCGAAGAATCGCTCGGCGTCGAAGCCTGCATTAACCGCCATACCGAGGACATCGACTCCAGGCTCAAGCAACTTTGTCCCGCCGGCATCAACGTCTATTTCGACCTGATCGGCGGTGGCCTCCTGCAAACCGCCTGTACGCATCTGGCCGACCACGGCCGCATCGTGCTGTGCGGACTCATGGCGGAATACAACCGTCCCGAGCGCGACCCCGGTCCGCCCCCCGGCCTGCTGATCGCCAAACGGGCTGTCGTCAGCGGACTGGTGGTCTACGACTTCGAGGCGCGGAGAACAGAATACATCCGCGAATGCCTGGCCCTGCTGCGCGCCGGAAAAATAATCCAGCGCGAAGACGTCAGCCAAGGACTGGAAAGCGCCCCGGAAGCCTTCTGCCGCCTCATGCGAGGCGAGAATTTCGGTAAACTTGTCGTCGCACTGTAGAGGAGAACGCCGGATGCTGAGTTGCTACTGTCGCCAGTGAAGCAGAAAAGAATTTAACGAAGCAATCAGGTACTACGAGCAGAAGGAAGAAGGGCTCGGAGCAGACTTTGCCATTGAAGTGCATTATTCGATAGGGCAAACATGGGACACCCACTACATGGCTTGCGTTGCGGAGATGGTATCGAATTGCGGTTTGATGTCGCCGGGCTCGGGCTGGTTGATCTTGGGGAGCCGAAAACGGCTCCGGTGCGGGTGGAGTTTTCCGCCGGGGCGATTCAGCGGCGTTCCCGGGATTCCTTGCGGCGGCAGAATCTGCTGCGGGCCTTGGGGGATTGCGAAGCAGTGCTGGACGCCGCCGCCGGGTTGGGCCGCGACGCTTTTCTCATGGCCAGCGCGGGCAAGCGGGTAATGATGCTGGAGCGTCATTTTGTGGTGCATGCCTTGCTTGCCGATGGATTGCGGCGCGCCGGGGAAGATTCGGACCTTGCCCCAATCATTTCCCGTCTGTCGCTGGAGCAGGCTGATTTTCTTGACTGGCAGGCGCGGGGGCGCTTCGATGCGGTTTATCTGGACCCCATGTTCCCCAAGCCGGAAAAACGGGCCCGGGGCAAGAAGGGGATGGTGTTCTTGCGGCGGCTACTGAATCAGGCGGCGGAAGGCCGGAGCCGGGAAGATTCGGCAGAGTCCGAAATGCTGCCCGGGGCGCTGGGCATGGCCCGGCGCAGGGTGGTGGTGAAACGTCCTTCCCGGGAAGGCTGGATGAATGAACGCAGGCCGGACTTCAGCTATCGCGGCCGCCTGAGCCGCTTTGATGTGTATCTTGCCGCAAATTGAATTGTTCCAGAATGCGTTGATACACCCGCGCGAGGTTGTCGAGTTCGTCCAGGGAGATGTTCTCATCGACCCGGTGGATACTCTCGTTGCAGGGACCGAACTCCACCACTTCGGCGCCGGTGGGGGCGATGAAACGACCGTCCGAGGTGCCGCCACTGGTGCTGTGTTCCGGCCGCAGGCCGAGTTCCCGCTCGATGCACTGGTCCACCAGGCCGCGGAATGCCTTGCTTTCGGTGAGAAAAGGTTTTCCTGATTCATGCCAGCGCAAGTCATGCTCGAGCCCCGCCTCTTCGAGCAGGGCCGCGACCCGCTCCCGGATCTGGCTGGCGGTGACCGCGGTGGAGTAGCGCAGGTTGAAACGCAGTTCCATCTCACCGGGGATCACATTGTCGGCGCCGGTTCCGGCCTGGATGTTGGAAATCTGCAGGCAGGTGGGCGGAAAAGCGCCACTGCCCTGATCCCATTCCTCTTCCACCAGTGCCCGCAGGGCAGGAAGTGCCCGGTGAATGGGATTGATGGATTTGTGGGGATAGGCCACATGGCCCTGCCGTCCCCGGACGGTGAGCAGTCCGTTGATGGAGCCACGGCGGCCGATCTTGATGGTGTCGCCCAGCCTTTCCACGCAGGATGGCTCGCCGATGAGGCAATAATCGATCCGTTCGCCGCGGCGCTGCAACTCGTCGACCACTTTCGCGGTGCCGTCCACGGCGGCGGCTTCCTCGTCGCTGGTGATCAGGAAGCCGATGCGGCAGTTGAGATTCGCGGCGGCAAGAAAGGACTCGGCCGCGGTGACCATGGCGGCCACGGCGCCTTTCATGTCGGCCGCGCCGCGGCCATACAGCCGGCCGTCGCGAATGCTTGGCTCGAAAGGGCCGCTTTGCCAGGCGGAGACGGGCCCCGGCGGCACCACGTCGGTGTGTCCGGCGAGCACGAGCAGCGGCCCCGGGTTGCCGATGGTGGCCCAGAGATTGCTCACTTCGCCGAATGGCATGCTCTCGCAGTGGAAGCCTGCGCTTTCCAGCCGCTGGCGCAGCACCTGCTGGCAACCGGCGTCATCGGGAGAAATCGAAGGACGGCGGATCAACTCCGCGGCAAGATCAAATGTGGAACTCATGATGGAACTACTCCGGGGCACGGCAATGGGTGTTGCCTAGGGCCTGTTCACACTATGCGCTGTTGCTCTGTTGTGTATGTAAAGTCGCCAAACAAAGCGCGGGGAGCCTGGTTTGGTGATTCCAAAAGAGCGAGTCGCAACGCCGGGTGGCGACGTGACAGACACAACCCGAAGGGCCGGTTCTCTTTTTCCTCCGGGCGGCGTTGCCGCTCGCTCATGTGGATCAACCACACGGCGCTCGTCGCGGCGTCTTGCCGGACGAAGAAAGAGATCCGGCAGGGCGACAGCGCATAGTGTGAACAGGCCCTAGCATGAAAAGCGATTACCCCGCCTGTCATTCCGCGCGTAGCGAAGCGGAGTCGCGGAATCTCCTTGAGGGGCCACTGCATGGGATTCCGCGACTCCGCTTCGCTACGCGCGGAATGACGGGGGGCGGAAGCTTCGTTCCGCGCAGGATAACGGGGAGCAGAGGTCCCGATTCATGTTGCTGATTGAATGCCCCTGGTGCGGCCCCCACGCCGAAACCGAGTTCAGCTATGGCGGCGAGGCGGGAATCGTCCGTCCAGCCAACCCGGATGCCTTGAGCGATGCGGAATGGGCGGACTACCTGTTCTACCGGAGCAATCCCAGGGGAGCGCACCGGGAGCTGTGGAATCACGCCCGGGGCTGCCGTCGCTGGTTCGTTGTGGAGCGGGACACGGTGACCAATCGCATCGCGGGCAGTTTCCGGCTTGACGCGGCTGGGTCCGGCCCTGATGCGGTCGCCGGCAAGCAAGCGGGGCAAGACGACTGAGCATGGCTGGCGGGCAGGTAAACCGGTTGCCGGAGGGCGGCAGGATCGACCGGTCCCGTCCATTGCGGTTTTCCTTCAACGACAAGAGCTACACCGGATACGCCGGAGACACCCTGGCCTCGGCGCTGTTGGCCAATGGTGTTTCGCTGCTGGGACGCAGCTTCAAACTGCGCCGCCCAAGGGGAATCGTCGGCGGCGGCGCGGAGGAGCCCAATGCGGTCATGCAAGTGGGCGAGGGCGCCGACGCCCTGCCCAATCTGCTGGCGACCCAGGTGGAACTCGAACCGGGGCTCGCGGCCCGCGGCACCCGGGGCTGGCCGAGTACGCGCTTCGACATCGGCGCGGCGCTCGATAGCTTCGGGCGAATCCTCGGCGCGGGTTTCTACTACAAGACCTTCAAGTACCCCCGGGCCTGGTGGAAACTCTACGAACATTTCATCCGCCGCGCCGCCGGCTTCGGCAGGGCGCCCGACTCGCCGGATCCGGACCGCTACGAACACCGCAACGCCCATTGCGATGTGCTCGTGGCGGGCGGCGGCCCGGCGGGGCTGGTGGCGGCGCTGACGGCGGCGAGAGCCGGCGCCCGCGTGATTCTCGCCGACGACGACATCGAATTCGGCGGCAGCCTGCTTGCCGGCGGAGACGCCATCGCTGGCGCTCCCGCCATGGACTGGGTCGTCGGCGTGGTTGCCGAACTGCGCGAATTGCCCGATTGCCAACTGCTATCCCGCGGCACGGTATTCGGCTATCACGATCACAACTTCCTCACCATCGCCCAGCGTTGCGTTCCGGAAACGGACGCTCAGGCGCAAGACCGGGCTCCGCGCCCCGCGGCGGAGCGGCTCTGGCGCGTCCGGGCGAAACGCGTGGTGCTGGCCCAGGGCGCTTTCGAGCGGCCGCTGGTCTTCTGCAACAACGACCGCCCCGGCGTCATGCTCGCCACCGCGGTGTCCGGCTATATCCGCCGCCATGCCGTGCTGCCGGGCCGCCGGGTCGTGGTCTTCACCAATAACGATTCCGCCTACCGCACGGCCATCGATCTCGCCGGCGCCGGCGCCGAGGTGGCCGCTATCGTGGATAGCCGTCCCGGCGGCGCGGGCGTCATAGGGCAGCGCGTGAAGGAATTGGGAATTCCGGTGCTGGCCGGCCATGTGGTCAGCCATGTCAGCGGCAGGCGCCGCGTCCGGGGCGCAGGGATTGCCAGATGGACCGGAGAGCCCTGGTCCGCGGTGGAAATCACCTTGCGGATCAATTGCGACCTGGTGGCGGTATCGGGCGGCTTCAGCCCGGCGGTGCATCTGCATTCCCAGGCCGGCGGCAAGCTGGAATGGAATGACTCGCAACTGTGCTTCCTGCCTGGCGAAACGCGTCAGCCTCACGATTCCGCCGGCGCGGGCAACGGCAGGCTGTCCCTCGGCGACTGCCTCGCCGATGGCTTGCGGGCGGGAAAAGCGGCGTTGGCGGCGCTCGGGCTGAAACCCCCGGAAATCGAAATCCCCGCCACGAAGGAAATTCCCGAAGCGCCCATGGAAGCCCTCTGGCGCGTTCCGGCCGAAAAAGACGCCGACCGCTGCCCAAAGCAGTTCATCGACTTCCAGAACGATGCCACCGTGGCCGACATCCGCCTTGCCGTCCGCGAAGGCTATCGCAACGTGGAACACGTCAAACGCTACACCGCGCTCGGCTTCGGCACCGACCAGGGCAAGCTCGGCAATATCAACGGCATGGCGATTCTCGCCGACGCGCTCGGCAAGCCGATTCCCGAAGTGGGCACCACGACTTTCCGTCCGGCCTACACGCCGGTGCGGTTCGGCGCGGTCGCCGGGGAAAGCGTGGGCGCCCTCTACGAGCCCGTGCGCAAGACCGCCCTGCATGAATGGCATGAGGCCGCCGGCGCCCCCATGGAAGTCGTCGGCCAGTGGCATCGCCCCTGGTACTTTCCCCGGGACGGCGAAGACCTCCACGCCGCCGTGGCGCGGGAATGTCTCGCGGTGCGCAACTCCGCGGGAATCATGGACGCCTCCACCCTGGGCAAGATCGACGTCCGGGGCCCGGACGCGGTGAATTTCCTCGAGCGAATCTACACCCACAACGTCGACCGCATGAAACCCGGTCGCTGCGCCTACGGCATCCTGCTCGGCGAGGACGGCATGGTCATGGACGACGGCGTCATGGCGCGGCTGGCCGAAGACCGTTTCTACCTCACCACAACCACCGGCGGCGCGGCCCATGTGCTGGAGTGGCTGGAAAAATGGCTGCAGACCGAGTGGCCGGAACTCGAGGTCTACCTCACGTCCCTGACCGAGCAGTTTTCCACCCTGGCGGTAGCCGGGCCGAACAGCCGCGAACTGCTGGAGAAACTCGGCTGCGACATTCCGCTCGACGGCGAGTCCTTCCCCTTCATGCGCGTCAGGACAGCCACCCTGGCCGGAATGCCCGTGAGCCTGTTCCGGGTCAGTTTTTCCGGCGAGTTGGCGTTCGAGATCAATATCGCCAGCGACCTCGCCCCGAACCTGTGGCGCAAGCTCATGGACGCCGGCAGGGAATTCGAGATCACGCCCTACGGCACCGAAACCATGCACGTGCTGCGGGCGGAGAAGGGCTTCGTCATCGTCGGCCAGGACACCGACGGCTCGGTCACTCCGGTGGACCTGGGCATGAACTGGCTGCTGTCGAAGGACAAGGACTTTCTCGGCAAACGCTCCCTGGCGCGCCCGGACTGTCTGCGGGAAGACCGCAAGCAACTGGTGGGCCTGTTGTCCCGCGACGGTCGCACGGTGATTCCCGAAGGCGCCCAGCTCATCGAGCGAACCGGTCAGGCCGCGCCGGTTCCCATGTGCGGCCACGTGACTTCGAGCTACCGCAGCGCCAGCCTCGGCCACCCCATCGCCCTGGCCCTGGTGGCCGGCGGCCGGGGGCGCAAGGGCAAAACCCTCTTCGCCGCCTCGCCCGGACGCGAGCCGATAGCGGTGGAAATCGTTTCGCCGGTCTTTTACGACCCGGAAGGAGAGCGGCAGCATGTCTGATCGGATTGCGCGGAGCCATGGCCTGGAAGCCTTTTTCGGCGCGGCGGAATCCGTGTCCGGTGCCGGCGTGGAAATCGCCTTGCCCAAGAACCGCGGTTTCCTGAACCTCCGCCTCGATCCGCGCCGGGAACGGGCGGTCAGGGCCGCTGATGAAGTTCTGGGTCAGGGTTTGCCGCTGGCGGCGAATTCGTTCACCGGCGGCGAGCGGCGGGTCTATTGGCTGAGCCCCGATGAATGGCTGGTGGAAACCCGCGCCGAAGAGGCTGGCGCGCTGTGCGGCGAACTCGAAGCGGCGCTTGCCGGATACCACGCCGCGATCAACGATATCAGCGGTGGACAGGTAGCCTTGCGCCTGACAGGCCCCGAAGCGCGCACCATACTGTCCAAAGGCTGCACCCTCGACCCGCACCCCCGGGAATTCGCCCCCGGACAATGCGCCCGCGCCGGCTTCGCCAGGGCCACGGTGCTGCTGGCCTGCATCGACGAGACTCCCACCTACGCCGTCGTCGTCGGCAGAAGCTTCGCCGACTACCTTTGCCACTGGCTGGCAAACGCCGCAGGCCTCTGACCCGGCGCCGTCAATCCAGCACTTCCCAGCGCCCCGCTTTCGTCGAACCCAGCCGCTGTATGCGCCCCGCCTTGCGCAGCCGGTCAAGATGGTACTTCACGCCATCGGACGTAATACCGAGTTCCGCCGCCAGGGACTCCCGGGTTGCGGCCGAGTCCATTCGCAAAATTTCGATCAACTTTTCTTGGGTAGTGGTGTCATCTTTCTGGATAGTTTCTTGGGTAGTGGGACCACCTTCCAGGGTAGTTTCTTGGGTAGTGGTACCGTTTTCTTGGGTAGTAGAGTCATCTTCTTGGGTAGTGGTGTCGTCTTCCTGAGTAGTTTCTTGGGTAGTCGAAACTATCTTGACTCCCGCGGGAAAAACGATTCGGACGAAATTTTCCGTAAACTGGAAGCACCCCGGGGGGTAGACCCGCAGAATCCGGGGAATGCCGGATCCCAGATGTTCCACCATGTCCAAGTCACGGAAAACCCGCATCAGTTCCTTGTTCACCGGCATGGAATAACCATCCAGAAACTCCCGCCCAGAAAGCCCCCGGGGAATACCGCCGGTTGACGTGATCTCCAGGCGGTCGGCAAAAAGTTCAACTTTGGGAGAGCCGTCATAGCTGTAGTCATTATGGACAATGGCGTTGATTACCGCCTCGCGAATGGCGACCGGATCGAAATTCTTCCGATCTTCCCGCTGCCGGGGCGTGATCCGGGAAAGCGTGCGATTCTCCACCTCCAGCCGATCGAGCAACTGGTTGGCGGCCTTCACCAGACAACAGTTCCCGAATTCTTCATTCTCAATCAAGCCCACCCGATCAACCCCGGAATACTTGGCGAACCGGATGGAAACGCTATTGGCGTCAGCCAGCAGGAACGCGGCCAGATTGAACGAACCATCCTCCCGTTCCAACTCCAGATTCCTGGTGAAGAGCGGACCGGGTTGCAATCCCGCCCCCTGGTAATAGATCTGCAACTGGGTGAAGCGCAGGTCCTGCCGGGGTGAAGCGATCAGCCCCAGGGAGTTCCGGGTGCGAGAGGCAAACAGTTCGTCAATCTGCCGCGCGGTCATGGGTTCCGTGGCGCTGCCCACGCGCAGAAAACAGCCGCGCGGACTCATGCCGAGCTTGCGAAGATAGTAGGGCTTCTCCTTGCCCCCGGCCACGACGAGCCTGATCCAGTTCTTGTCGCCTTCCTCCTCCAGAAGCACATCGAACAGGCCCATGCACGACGGCTGGATATTATGCTTGAGCCGATCCTTGATCCTGAGTTGATCGTCGTGGACATTTGACAACCCGACGACAGTCCCATCGTCGTCAACTCCCACCCGGATATGCCCACCGTCCCGGGAATTGAGAAAGCCCACCACTTCGCGCTCCAGAGAGTCGGTCAGTTCACGCTTGAATTCAAGATGTTGGGATTCGAGTGGCATGTGTGAAACTGCTAAAGCCGGAACTTGCGCGGGATTGTAACCGATTACCTGCCGCTCTCTTCCAGGCGGGTAACGATTGCCATTCCCCGCCGCCCGGAAACTGCCGCGCACCGCGACGTGAACCGCCGGAAATGCTCATTTTGGCGCTCAATCGCTCCTGTCACTCCGCGCGGGATGACTGATGTGGGCGCACCCATTGCCATAATGGGAATTGCTGGTTGCTGTGGTTTTTGCTGGACATTTTCCCGCGGATGAATGACAATCGGACTCTCTTCCCGGGGGGTCGGGCCGATATAATTCCAGGATAAATGGACAAATGAACAGACGGATGGGTGGATAGTCCCGTCTCGCAATGAAATTCTCACTTGATCGACTCGCGTTGCTTTCCTTCGCCCTGCTGGCGGCCCTGTGGGCGCTCGCCCAGGCTTCGGCGGATTCCCCCGGCCGGGAGCACGTGATTCCCCTGGTGGCCGACGGCGAGGGCTTCCGTTCCCGCCTGTTTGTGGGCAACGCCTCCGGCGCCGTCAACCAGTGTTCCCTGGAGCTTGTCGGCGAAGGACTCGACATGGCCCGCTTCGGGGACCATGCCGCCGTCGCGCCCGACGGCATATTCGCCACCATCGACCTGAGCGCCCCGGACACGACGATCAATCTTGCGAGCCTCGGCGAAGGCGCGTTCGCCACCGGCTACGCGAAACTTTCCTGCGCCGGCCCCGCGGTGGCCCGTCTGCTGCTGAGTTCGGAAGCCGGCGGCGCTTCGG
>JAJECW010000118.1 GCA_022821865.1 Pseudomonadales bacterium | reverse complement strand
CTGCTGCGCCTGCGCAACGCCGGCAACGCCCGGCAGCAGCGACAGGCAGAGCAGGGCCGGCAACAGGCCTAACCGCGAACGGCGGGCTACGGGAAAGATGCCCGAATCAATGTGATCGGTTCGGTTCGGTTCGGTTCGGTTCGGTTCGGTTCGGTTCGGTTCGGTTCGGTTCGGTTCATAGTCTTGTCCGCTCATTTTCACTGTCAAGCGCCTCCATTGAAGAGTTGGCGGAAGCCCGCCCCGGACCCATCGGCCCGGACTGTCTGGAGCGTAACCGAAAACCACACGTTGCCGCAACAGGTTTGTGCGGGTTCCCGCAGGCTCATGGAATGGCCCTGGTAATGATGGAAAGGATGTTGTGCGCTTTGGATTTGGTCCCACCCTTCATTGGGGTGGACAGGGCGCCGGTCCCAAGTCGGCTGGAGTGAGGGCATCGGTCATGGTGTAGAGGTTGGGGGGCTTGCCAGCCAGCCAGCGAGCGGCGCGGAGGGCGCCGTTGGCGAAGGTGGCGCGGTTGCCGGCCTTGTGGGTGATTTCGAGGCGCTCCCCCGGGCCGGCAAAGATCACGGTATGTTCGCCGACGATGTCGCCGCCGCGAACGGTGGCGAAGCCGATGGTGTTTCGGTCGCGCTCTTCTCCGATTCCCTGGCGGCCGTAAATGGCGCAGTCCTCAAGCTTCTGGCCGCGGGTTTCGGCTACCGCCCGCCCCATGGCGAGCGCGGTGCCTGATGGGGCGTCCTTCTTGTGACGGTGGTGGGCTTCAATGATTTCCACATCAAAACCTTCGCCGAGGGCGGCGGTGGCCTGCCTCAGCAATTGCAGGCTCAGGTTGACGCCGAGGCTCATGTTGGGGGCATGCAGCACCGGGGCGGCCTGCGCGCAGGCGGCGAGCAGGTCGTGATGCTCCGGGCCGAGGCCGGTGGTTCCCACCACGAGGGCCTTGCGGTGCGCGCGGCAAAATCCGGTGTGTCCGGCCAGCGTCGCGGGGCTGGTGAAATCGATCAGCACGTCGAATTCCCCGGCGCATCCGGCGAATGAGTCCACGGTTTCCACGCCGGCCTTGCGGCCGCTTGCGAGCATCCCGGCGTCAAGCCCGAGGGAGGGGTCGCCGGCTTCCACCGTGGCCGCGCCAAGGCGCAATTCCGGCCCGGCGTCCATGACCGCTTCGATAAGGCTCTTGCCCATACGGCCCGCCGCACCGGCAATGGCGATTCTCAACATCTGTCAATATCCGTGCAACGATTCACTGGATATGCTAACCCCCCGGTACAGCGCGTATCAATGCGGCTGCTCAAAGACATGGCCTGGAATCTCACGAGATTTGGCATCCATACCGATCAGCTTGCCCACTCTTTCGCGATCGGAAAATTACATTATTCAAGTTAGTGACCTGATATTTAATAATTTCAAGGATATTCAGGTATTTATCTAGCCAAGATCATGGGTTGATTTTCGCGGAAACAGGCGGCAAAATCGGCGCACACAATTGAACCCTTATTTCGTGGGCTTAATTTTCATAACGCCAAAACAATCATAAGTTCGGCTATTCGACCTCACCATGGGGCGAGAGCGCTGCCATATGCCACAAGAAAACAACCAGAGCCTGGACTGGGACGATTTACTGCCCGGGCTGTATGACGAAATTTTCGGGCTTGCCTTCAAGATGTGCGACTCCAGGCCACAGGCGGAAGACCTGGCCCAGGAGACTTTCCTGCGCGCCTGGCGTTTCCAGCACACCTTGCGCGATACCAGCGCCGTGAAGCAATGGCTGTGCCGGATTCTGCACAATGAAAACAATCGCAGGTTCCGGCGGGTCCGCTTCGAGACATACGATCACGAATTGCCCATCCAGCCCGGCGACCGGAGCTATGAACCGGACCGGCGGGCAGAATCCCACCTGTTGCAAAGAGCGATTGCAGAGCTTGGCGACAACTATCGCAAACCATTGATGTTGCATATATTCGGCGGCTTTACCGGCAAGGAAATCGCTTCCAGGCTGAATCTGAACGATGGCGCGGTCACCACGCGATTGTTCCGGGCCCGGGCGGAACTCAACCGGAAGTTCGGAACGCCACCGTGAAATTCGCTCTGGCGCAGTTGCTACGCCGGGCACGGGCATGGCTGCCCGCACTTTGTCTGGTTTGCCGCCGGACGGTGCATCGGGAGTACAGCCTGTGCCGGCAATGTGAAGCCGATTTGCCCTGGCTCGGCGAGGTCTGCCCGCGCTGTGGGGAACAAACCGATGGCGCGGTGGCCGGCCCCTGTGCGCGCTGCAAACTTGAACCGCCGGATTTCGACTCCTGTTTCGCCCCTCTTGCCTACCGCTCTCCGGTGGACAAGCTGATTCTCAGCTACAAGTTCAACGGTGATTTTGCCGGCGGTTATGCCCTGTCGCGCATTCTGACCCGGATCATGATCAGGCGCTGGAGCGAAGGCCGACGACCCGACCTGTTGCTGCCGGCGCCGCTGCATGTGGCGAGGTTGCGGCAGCGGGGCTTCAATCAGGCTCTCGAAATCGCCAGAACGATTGCCGCGGTCAGTGAAATCCCGCTGGAAGCCAGGGCCCTGCGCAAATCGAGAGCAACGCCGCCGCAAACGGAAATGTCCGGCGCCGGACAGCGCAGCGCGAATCTCCGGGGGGCTTTCGAGGTGGCGGATGCGGCGCCACTCCGCAGAGTCCGGCATGTGGCCCTCGTTGACGACGTGGTGACCACAATGAGCACGGCAAACGAACTCAGCCGCCTGCTCAGGAAAGCGGGTATTGCCGAAGTGGAAGTCTGCTGTCTGGCCCGGGCGGTGCTGTGAATTCGCTATCGCCGCGCCCCTGGCTGGTCGATTGAGGCGAATATTGGTGAATATGCAACGAAATCGAACGGCCTGGGGCGTGGACGGGAGCGGATTTGCAGCCGTGAATTCCTACGGCGCAGCCTCTTAAAACTGATACTTGATGCGGCCGTAGGCCACGCGTCCGTTCCGGTCGAGAATGCGGGTGGCGGAATTGAGGATCTGCATGGTCTTGCGATCAAACAGGTTCTGGATACCGAAGGAGATCACCGCCCGGTCATCGGACCCGGCCGCCATGCGATAGCCGTACTCAAGATCCACCGTGGTGATGTTGTCCACCAGATCATTGATCTCTTCCATGCCGAGTTCGGACAGGTCGCGGGAAGAGTCAAAATAGCGCGTGATCGCGCTGGCGGTATGGTTGCCGAATTCCCAACTCAGTTTCAGGTTGCTGCGCAGCTTGGGGCTGGTGAGATTTTGCACCGGCAGATTGCTGTTGACGGCATCGAGCAGGTTTTCGTCGAGCAGGCCTTCGGTATTGTAGAAATCCTGCAGATAGCTGGCCCGGGTACTGAGGGTGAACAGGCCGAAGCGGTTGGTGTTCCAGGCGTAGGCGGCGCCCACATCAAAACCGCTGCTGCGCAGGTTGGGCTCGGGCAGGGAATTTTGCAGCGGCGTCACGTCGAACTGGCTTTGCCAGACATTGGCGTCGAGCTTGAGCCCGTCGATGGGAGTGGTTTGCAGGCCAAGGCTGTAGTTGAGCGCGTCTTCCACCAGGCCATTGCGCAGATCGCCGGGCCCGGCGGTGCGGGCGATCTTGATCAGGGAACCGGACTCAACGACCGTTCCGGCCGGAGCAATGCTGAAACTGACCAGGGCGCGTTCGGAGTCCGCCACTGCGCCGGCATTTTCCTGCGCCTGGGCGGAGCAAACCGGCAACAGCGCACCCACCGCCATTGCCCACAGCATTCTCCCGGCCGACCCTTGATTCAGTTTTTGCTTCACTTTCCTGCTTCGCTTATGCTTCACCCAAGGCACCGCTGGCACAGCACTGCGCCGACTCCCTTATCTGGCCACAAGCGGAAACAGTTTGCAAGCGCTATTTTGCGCATTTTGCTGCCTGGGAGCCTGCGCCGTAGGAATTCACGGCTGCAAATCCGCTCCCGTCCACGCCCCCGGCCGCTCGATTTCGTTGCATATTCACCAATATTCGCCTCAATCGACCGGCCGGGGGCGCGGCGATAGCGAATTTTCGCTTTCGCGAATTCCTGCGGCGGCAAGTAGCAGGGATACCGTCCGTGACTGGCCCGGGGGTATCCAGTCCGGCGCCAGTTCCGCCAGGGGGGCGAGTACGAAAGCGCGCCGGGCAAAGCGCGGGTGGGGCAGTTGCAGGCTGGGGGAAGAGGCGCTGCGGGAGCCCCAGCAGATCAGGTCGAGATCGAGCGTCCGCGGCGCGTTGACCACGCTGCCGCGGCGGCGGTCGAATTGCGCCTCGATGCCCAGCAACTCCGCGAGCAGCGCCTGAGGCGTCATATCCTCACGGGGCCATAGAGCCGCCACGGCATTGACGAAGTCCGGAGCGCCGGGAGGGCAGTCAACGGGCTTGCTCGGATGCAGCGAAGAAAACCGCGGCGGCGTCTCGCTGAGACTGTCCAGCGCCGTCATGGCCCGGCGCAGCAATTGTTCAGGCGAGTCGAAACGCCCCGGCAGATTCGAACCCAGGGCGACAATCGCCGCATGATCGAATTTGCTCACCCGCCAACCTGATTCGAAGAGCGAGCCGAGAGTTCGCGCACCGCGTCCACAAATACCGCCACGTGCTCCGGGTTTACTTCCGGGGTAATGCCATGGCCAAGATTGAAAACATGGCCGGGGCCGGGACCGAAGGCGGCCAGAATCGAAGCCACTTCCCTGCGAATCACCCCGGGCGAGGCATAGAGCACCGACGGATCCATATTGCCCTGCAGGGCAACCTGGCCGCCGATGCGGGAGCGCGCCTGGCCGATGTCCACCGACCAGTCCAGCCCCACGCCCTGGCAGCCGGTGGCGGCGATTGGCTCCAGCCACAGCCCGCCCTGCCTGGTAAAAAGGATGCAGGGCACCTGGCGGCCTTCGCGTTCCCGGATCAGGCCGCCGACGATGCGCCGCTGGTAGGCCAGGGAGAACTCCAGGTAGGCGGGAGTCGACAGAATGCCTCCCCAGGTATCGAAGATCTGCACCGCCTGGGCGCCGGCGCGGATCTGGGCATTGAGATAGTCCACCACGGCGCCGGCGAGCTTGCCGAGCAGCAGATGTCCGGCTTCGGGATGGTCGTAGATGAATTGCTTGGCGCGGCGGAAATCCTTGCTGCCGCTGCCTTCGATCATGTAGGTGGCGAGCGTCCAGGGGCTGCCGGAAAAGCCGATCAAGGGCACCCGGCCGCCAAGTTCGCGCCGAATCAGCGAGCAGGCGTCCATCACATAGGACAAATCGCGTTCCGGGTCGAGTTCGGGCAGGGCCTCCACATCTCCGGGGCTGCGGATCGTCTTGCGAAAACGGGGGCCCTCGCCTTCGCTGAAGTACAGCCCCTGCCCCATGGCGTCGGGGATGGTGAGAATGTCGGAGAACAGGATGGCCGCGTCGAAGTCGTAGCGGGCCAGCGGCTGCAGGGTCACCTCGCAGGCGAGTTGCGGATTCTGGCACAGGCTCATGAAATCCCCGGCGCGCCTGCGCGTGGCCCGGTACTCGGGCAGGTAACGACCCGCCTGGCGCATCATCCACACCGGGGTGATGTCCACCGGCTCACGATTCAGCGCCCGCAGGAAGCGGTCATTCTTCAGCTTCATGGATTGGATTCCTTTGGTCCCGGCTTTTGAACGGTCAGGGTCTCCGGCGTTTACCGGAGCGGGCGATTTCCGCATGCACATTACTGACCCGGCGAATCCACGGATCCATTCCGGTGTTGTTTTCCGCCAACCTGGTTTGCGCTTCCCTGGCGGTTTCCCAGTCCGGGTAGATGCCGTCCACCGCGATGAACCAGGGACTGCGGCCCCGGCGGGTTTCATAATAGCCGTGGATGCCGCCCAGACCTTCACCGGCGATGAATGCAAGCACCTCTTCCTCGGAAGCGGAGTCCATCAATTGCACGGTGAAGTTGTCGGCTGATGTGGCCAGCAACAGCAATTCAAATTCGGACAATGCCGGAATCGGGCTTTGCTCCGCGGTTGTCACAGCGCCGCCAGTTGCGGAAGCGGGCGTGACCGGGCCGGCCCTTGCCGGCTCGGGCAATGCAATGGGTTGGGACTGGATTCGCGGCGCGGTGGCCGGCGCCGACGATTCCGGCGAATCCACCGGCCAGAACAGCACGGCTACCAGCACGATGCTCAAGGCGAATGCGTGCCAGAGATAGCGGATTTCCGGACGATCCGCTTTCCCACTGACAGACTTTTCCTCCGGGGGCCGCTGCCCGGCCTGCTTGCGGGAATTTGCGGCGCCGGCTTGGGAATTCAGCATCGCCGCGGTCAGGGAATTGATCTTGCGCGGCAACCCTCCGCAGTGCTGCAGCACGTCCAGGGCATCCTGGGAAGTCATGGAAAAATTGCGGCCATATCCCGCCCGGGCCAGTTTCAACTGAATGTAGTAGGCGGTTTCCACGCGGTTCAGGGTCGGTAGTTGATGTATTTCCAGCCGATCCCGATATCGCTGGCGCAGCCTGGCTTGCAGCATTTCGGCGAGTTGATCCTCGCCGATCAGCACGAGGTGGATTGCCGACCAGCGGCTGGCAAGCAGCCGTTCCACCAGCCGCAAACAGTCGGGGCCGAGTTCGTGGGCATTGTCGATCAGCAGCAGGATCGACTTGCCTTCACGGGTCAGGTCAATGGCGCGGTTGTTGAGGATTTCCAGACTTTCCGCCTGGTCTGTCCCAGCCTTGACATCGAGTTCGCGAAGTATGTCGCCAAGCAGAGCTTCGGCGCCGCGGAACAGGTCCACCGCCGCCAGCACGGGCAAATCGCCCTCCGGCGCGCATTCACACAGCCGATGGGCCAGGCGGGTCTTGCCGCTTCCGGCGGGCCCCACCACGGCGTCCAGCGAAACATCCCGGTTTTCGTGATCGAGCAATCGATAGACCAGGTTGTCGCGGCTACCGCCGCCGTAAAAATCATCGCGCAGATAATCGTCGGCAAAGGGATCGTGCTTCAGCCCCAGGTTGTCGATATAAGGGTGCATGATTCAAGGGCACAGTTGCGCGCGCGCTGTCAGTGTCTGCGCCAGCAGGCCGGGGTCCACGCTGTCGGCAAGCTGCGCCTGCCCGATCCCCCTCAGCAGCACGAAACGGATCCTGCCCTGCTCGGCCTTCTTGTCCGATGACATCAGTTCCAGATAGCTGTCTGTGCTTATATCGGCAGGCGGCATCACCGGCATACCGAAATCGTTCTCAAGCACCTGCCGGATACGCCGCGCCGCTGAATCCTCCAGCCAGCCGAGGCGCCGGGACAAATCCGCCGCCATGACCATTCCCGCGGCAACCGCCTCGCCGTGCAGCCAGGCGCCATAGCCGGCGGCGGCTTCGATGGCATGGCCAAAGGTATGGCCGAGATTGAGCAGGGCGCGAACGCCCGATTCGCGCTCGTCCCTGGCGACGATGTCCGCCTTGGCCCGGCAACACCGCGCCACGGCCCGGGCAAGCAATCCGGGCTCCAGGGCAAGCAGGCCCGCCGCATGATCCGCAAGCCAGTCGAAAAATCCGGCGTCATCGATGAGGCCGTACTTGAGCACTTCGGCAAACCCGGCCTTGACTTCCCGCTCGGGCAATGTCTTGAGCACGGACATGTCGGCGATCACGCTGGCCGGCTGATGGAATGCGCCGATCATGTTCTTGCCATTGGGATGATTGACGCCAGTCTTGCCGCCCACGGAAGAGTCAACCTGGGCGAGCAGGGTGGTGGGAATCTGGATGAAGCGCACGCCGCGCAGCCAGGTGGCGGCGGCGAAGCCGGTAATATCGCCGATCACGCCGCCGCCCAGGGCAATCAGGGTGGATTTTCGGTCGAATCCGCCCGCCATGAGCTGGTCGTAGATATGGGAAATCGTGCCCAGGGTCTTGTGCCGCTCGCCATCGGGCAGAATGATGGGCGCCACCGAACCAACCGGGCTTGAACCGAGGGTCTCGAGCAGCCGGTCGAGATACAGCGGCGCAACCACATCGTTGGTTATCACCGCCGCCCGGCCGCCGTCAAGCGCCTGGGACAACAGGGCGCCATCGGCCAGCAGGTCCTGGCCGATATGGATCGGGTAGCTTCTGTCTCCCAGTGCGACGTTCAGCGTTTGCATGCGGGTTCCCGTATCAATCTCCACCACCGGCGGCGGCGGTCGCCGGCCTCGGCAGACCGAGTTCCCGCCGTATCGCCCGGCACACAAGCTGAGGGTGTCTGCGCTTGGCTTCCACGGTGATGTCCGCAAGTTCGCTGTAAATCGGATGGCGCGCCTCAAACAACTCGCGGATGCGCCGCTTGCGATCCGGCGTTCGCAGCAGCGGCCGGTTCTTGTCCTTCAGGGTCCGGCTGAGTTGCGCCTCCAGCGGCACGTACAAGTACGCCACAGTCCCATGCTCACGGAGCAGAGCGCGATTTCCCGGGTCGAGTACGGCGCCGCCGCCGGTGGCGAGGAGGATTCCCCGCTTTTTCGTGAGTCTGGCAATCATCCGTGATTCGCGGCGACGGAAGCCTTCTTCCCCCTCCACGTCGAAGATCCAGGAGATACTGGCATTCGCGGCCTCTTCGATCTCGTGGTCCGAGTCGAAAAACGCAAGGCCGAGCTCCCGGGCAAGCAGCCTGCCCACCGTAGTCTTGCCGGCGCCCATGGGGCCAATGAGAAAAACATTGCCGGATTCCCTGCCAGTGGTTTCGCGCGCGCCCATGGGGACATCTCCCCCCGCCCCGCAAGGGCAGGAACCAGCGCGCAATGGTAAACAATTTCCCTTGAGGACGCATGGGGCGGCGCTTTTTCAAAGGCTGGAACTGCCTTGACCCTCTGACTGAAGCTGGAACTGTCGTGTGCGACTTCCAAGACGCAGCCGTCCCGCTCGCCACCAAGGCCGACCTTGCGGCCGCCGATAAATGCCGCGCAAGGAAGTTCGTAATTCCCTTGAGTAAGGATGCTTCTTCCACATGGAACTCAAGATGGGGGCCAACATCTCAGTTTGCGCCTTCGCCCCCCACTGGCATGCCACCTTCCGTCAATGGATCTCCAACTCCGAAATGACCTTCCGTCCAAAGATCGCCCAGGCTCGCGCCAGCATCCATGAATGCCATGATCCTGTTGTTCTGATCCAGCGATTGACTCCGGGTGTAGCCGCTTTCGTCGCGCCATAACACATGGACTTCGTTGGGCCGCACCGCGTCGAGGAAAAACGGCGAATGGGTCGTCACCAGGATTTGTGTCGATCCGGACGCTTCGCGGCATTCTTCCGCCAGTCCGTATAGCAATCGGGGATGGAGAAAATTCTCAGGTTCTTCTATGCCGATAAACGGTGGCGGAATCGGATCGTTCATCAATACGAGATAAGCCAGCATCTTGAGCGTGCCATCCGATGCGAAGCGGGCCATTATCGGTTCTTCAAACGGGGCGTCCCTGATCTGCAAAAGCAGCCTTCCATCCGGCATCTGGTCTGCCATGACATTATGAATTTTTGGAATCCTTTCCCGGAGCCTGCCGAATATCAGATCCAGGCGATCAGGGTGCTCTTCGGAGAGAAACTGGATAACGTTGGCAAGATTGTCCCCTGTCTTGCTTAGCTGCTCTTGTGGTCCCGCTTCGGGCTGACCTCTTGCGTCGTCGGATGACAGGTAGGAAACGTGCCATCCCATGATGAAGTTTCTGAGCGCAACGACACGCGGGTTCTCCGCAAGTTGGCCGAGCGCATTGACCGCAAGCGTATCCGGAGAACTAAGGGGCACTTCAATCCGTTGATCTTGCTTGTCCGGAAGCTCGCCCGAAATTACCCGGCCGGCGCCATCGGCATAGTCAAGAAAACGAAACGGAGCCCCATAGCCGCCTCTTTTCCATCTGAGCCATTCCACGACGGCAACGGGACGGCCATCTTTCTCCTCTACTTCGAAATGGTAGGTAATCAGGGAACTGTTAGGTATTCTCTGAAAAATTCCATCCATGGAATTTTTCATTGTCGCAAAACAAAAGCGTGGTTTTGTTTTGCTCCCGAATTCAATGGCTTACGCCATCGAATTCGGCGGCACTTCCATGTGCCGCAGGGAAGCTCTGACTTAA
>JAJECW010000054.1 GCA_022821865.1 Pseudomonadales bacterium | reverse complement strand
GCCCCAGTGGGACACCCATCCGAGGGCCCCAGCACGGTGCCCCAGGAGGTGCCCCAGGACACCCATCCGGGGTGCCCCAGTGGGACACCCATCATCCGCACGGCCCCACTGGGGCCGATGTGGGGCACCCGTCAAGACTTCCCAACGATCTTGCGACTACGTGCTGGATAACTGAAGAAACTTTTGACTGAAAGATTCCAGCCGGTTTTGCCTGATTGCCTGACGCAGTAGCAGCATCAGTTGCTGGTAGTGGTGGAGATTGTGGAGGGTGTTGAGTTGGCTGCCGAGGATTTCTCCACATTTGTCGAGATGGTGCAGGTAGGCGCGGCTGAAGTTGCGGCAGGTGTAGCAGTTGCATGCGGGGTCGAGCGGCGCGGGGTCGTCGCGGTAGCGGGCGTTGCGGATGCGCAGGACGCCGCTTGAGGTGAACAGGTGGCCGTTGCGGGCGTTGCGGGTGGGCAGCACGCAGTCGAACATGTCGATGCCCCGGCGGACTGCTTCGACGATGTCCGCCGGCGTGCCCACTCCCATGAGGTAGCGGGGGCGGTCCGCGGGCATTCGCGCCGCGCAGTGCCGCACCACCGCGGACATCTCCTCCTTTGGCTCGCCCACGGAAAGGCCGCCAATGGCGTAGCCGGGGAAGCCGAGCGCAAGCAGACCCTCCAGTGACCGGCTGCGCAACTCGGGAAACATGCCGCCCTGGATAATGCCGAACAGCGCTGCGGGATGATCGCCGTGGGCGCGATGGCAGCGGGCCGCCCAGCGCAGGGACAGTTCCATCGACTCCCGCGCTTCTTCCCGGGTTGCCGGATACGAGGTGCAATCGTCGAATACCATGATCACGTCGGCGCCGAGTTGCTGCTGCAGGGTAATCGCCGATTCCGGGCTGAGGAAGATTTTGTCGCCATTGACCGGTGAGCGGAAGGCCACGCCTTCTTCGCTGATCTTGCGCATGGCGCCAAGGCTGAAAATCTGAAAGCCGCCGGAATCGGTGAGAATCGGGCGCCGCCAGGCCATGAAACCGTGCAGGCCGCCCTGCTCTTCCACGATCTTCGCGCCTGGCCGCAGCATCAGGTGGAAACTGTTGCCGAGAATCATTTCAGCGCCGGTTTCCTCAAGCTGGGCCGGATTGAGCGCCTTGACCGTGCCATAGGTGCCGACAGGCATGAAGGCGGGCGTTTGCACTTCGCCGCGCGCGAAGCGAAGCACACCGCTCCGGGCCTTGCCATCCTCGTGTTCGATTCGGAATTGCATGGGATTCAATGCTCCCTGGTGGCGTGGAATGCAATACCGGGGGATTTTTCCATGGCCAGGTTCAGGTTGACCCGGCTCGGGGCAAGATAGGTCAGATGGCCGCCCGCGTCGAGTGCGAGATTGTCGTGGTACTTGCGGCGAAACTGCTCCAGGGTTTTGACGTCTTCGCCACCGACCCAGCGGGCGAGTCGCACCGAAACCGGCTCGTAGCCGCAATCGACGCCATATTCTTCCCGCAGGCGATGGGTGACAAGCTCGAATTGCAGCGCGCCAATGGCGCCAATGAGCAAGTCATTGTTGCGCAGCGGCATGAAGACCTGCATGGAGCCCTCCTCGGCAAGCTGGGCGACGCCTTTCTGCAATTGCTTCCATTTCAGCGGGTCGCGCAACTGGATGCGCCGGAACAGCTCCGGGGCAAAATGCGGGATGCCGCGGAACTTGAGGTTCTCGCCACTGCTGAAGGCGTCGCCCACGTGAATGCTGCCATGGTTGTGCAGACCGATGATGTCGCCGGCAACGGCATTCCCGGCAAGCGACCGGTCGCCGGCCATGAAGCTGAGGGCATCGCTTATTCGGGTGGTCTTGCCGGTGCGGCAGTGGCGCAATTTCATTCCCTGGCGGAATTCTCCGGCGCAGATGCGCAGAAAGGCAATGCGGTCGCGGTGCTTCGGGTCCATATTGGCCTGGATCTTGAACACGAAGCCGCAGAAGTTTTCTTCCCCGGCGGAGACTTCCCGGCTTGTGGGAGTGGTGGCGGTTTTGGCCTTTCTTGCCGAATCATCCCTGATTTCGGCTATACGCCGCCGAGGGGGCGGGGCTTGTTCGACGAAATCGTCGAGGAGTTCGCGCACGCCGAAATTCGCCAGGGCGGTGCCGAAATAGACCGGCGTCTGCTTGCCGGCGAGATAGGCTTCCCGGTCGAAGCGCTCGCTGGCGCCGCGCACGAGTTCAATCTCCTCGCAAAGCTGCTCGTACCAGTTGCCGAGTAATTCCCGCGCCCTGTCGCTGTGCAGGCCGGCAAACTGTTCCGCGGCTCCCGCTTTTTGCCATTGCATGCCGGGAAAAAGCAGCAGTGAATCCCGGGCGAGATCGTAGAGGCCGCGAAACTCCCGGCCCATGCCAAGCGGCCAGTTCACCGGCGCGCAGGCAATGCCGAGCACGCTTTCAATCTCGTCGAGCAATTCCACCGGGTTGCGGATGTCCCGATCGAGCTTGTTGACGAAGGTGAACAGCGGCGTGTCCCGCAGACGGCAGACACTCATCAGCTTGATAGTGCGCTCTTCCACCCCCTTGGCGCCGTCCACCACCATCAGCGCTGAATCCACTGCGGTGAGCACACGATAGGTGTCTTCGGAAAAATCCTCGTGGCCCGGCGTGTCGAGCAGATTGACCACGCGTTCGCGCCAGGGAAACTGCATCACCGAGGAGGTTACCGAAATTCCCCGCTGTTGCTCCATGCTCATCCAGTCGGAAGCGGCCATGCGGCCAGATTTTCGGCCCTTGACGGTGCCCGCGGTCTGGATATGGTCGCCAAGCAGGAGCAGCTTTTCGGTGATGGTGGTCTTGCCAGCGTCCGGATGCGAAATGATGGCGAGCACCCGGCGACGGGCAATTCTGTCCTGGAGGGAATTCATGAAGAACGACAAAAAGTGGGGGATTATACAGTACGAAGGACCGAAACCTCACAAACCTCAGACGCGACAGGCAGGACGCCACAGGACGCGACACAGACGCGACAGAGAAGACGCGACAGAGACGCGACAAGAAACGCGACAGGACACCCACCGACGCGGCAGGACGACGCGGCAGGACGCGGCAGGACGCGGCAGGACACCCATCCAAGGAGAGCGCGGCAGGACACCCATACGGCAAGCATCCAGCGACCCTGGGGAGCCTGCGCCGTGGGAATTCACGGCTGCAAATCCGCTCTCATCCACGCCCCCGGCTGCTCGATTTCGTTGCATATCCACCAATATTCGCCTCAATCGATCCACCAGGGGCGCGGCGATAGCGAATTTTCGCTTTCGCGAATTCCTGCGGCGCAGGCTCCTGGCGAACCGCCCAAGACAACCGCCCAGGGTCACTCACAGTTGGTAGGGACTTACGGCGGTCCAGTCGCAACAATTTTCCGCACGCCAAAGAGGTTAGAATCTATGGTTTTCTGAAGATCCCAAAAGGAGAAAGAAGAATGGATTTTTCCTTGACCAAAGAACAGCGGGCATTGCAGCAGTCGGTCCAACGGTTTGCGCGGCGGGAATTACCGAAGATTGCGGCGGATATTGAGCGTAGCGATAAACCGCCGGGGCCAGAATTGCGGCGGCGTTTTGCCGAATTGGGTTATCTCGGGGTGAACCTGCCTGAGGAATATGGTGGCAGCGGTCTCAGCCATCTGGATGCCGTGCTGGTGCTTGAAGAAATCGCCAGTATCTCCATAGCAATAGCATTTCCGGTGTTTGAGTCGTGTTTTGGGCCGACTCTGGCCATTGCTCATTTCGGTAGCGAGGAACTGCAGCGGCGGTTGCTGCCGGCGGTTTGTTCCGGAGAGATAGTCGTTGCTGTTTCCATGTCTGAACCTGATGCCGGCTCGGCGCTTACCGACCTCAGTACGAGCCTGAAGAAAAAGAATGGCAAGTTATTGCTTAATGGTACGAAACGCTGGTGTTCCGGAGCTGGCCATGCCGATGTCTATCTGGTCTATTGCCGGATGTCCGATGAGCCTGGCGCCCGGGGCATCGGTGCTGTGATTGTGCGCAAGGGGGCGTCGGGCTTCAGTTTCGGCAAACGCGACCATCACCTCGGTTTTCGTGGGGTGCATAGCGCCGACATGCGTTTCGACGAAGTGGAAATTGACCCGGCAGACGTAATTGTTGGGGCCGGCGGCTTCAGGAAGCTCATGGAAGCCTTCGACCTTGAGCGTTGCGGCAATACCACCATGTCGCTCGCTGTGGCTCAGTCGGCATTTGATTTCGTACTTGATTATTGCCAACAGCGCGAACAGTTCGGCAAGCCACTGGTGGATTTCCAGGCGGTGCAGATTCATCTGGCCGAAATGAAGATGAAGCTCGATGCCGCCCGCTTGCTGTTGTACCGGGCCGTTACCGGCGCCGAAAGCAGCCTGCCATCACTGGCGGACAGTTCCATCGCCAAGTGCTTTGCCAACGAAGCCGCTCGGGAAGTGACCGGCAAGGCGATGCAGTTAATGGGCGGCTATGGCTATTCACGGGAGTTTCCCATTGAACAAAAACTGCGCGATGGTTTGGGTTGGGGAATTGCCGGCGGCACCATCGACATCCAGAAAATCAATATCGCTTCCGCACTCGTGGGGCGACGGTTTAATCAACGCCAGTAGGCTATATCCGGGGCTTTTTTTGGAGTCAAGGGCCTGAGGGAGGAGAGCGGATTTGCAGCCGTGAATTCCTGCGGCGCAGGCTCCTAGTGTGCTTTCCCCAAAGTTAGCCGCCTCACAGCGCGGCCCCCGGGGTGGGTGGGTTGGCGCGGGACGCCGGTAATTGACCGCCCCAGTACCGAGGAGCGCAACGCGGCCACGCGCCGCGGGGGACGCGCCCTTCGGGAGCGGTCCTGAAGCGCCACCGCGGCGTTGCCGCCCTTGGCAATACCTCCCGGTATTGCCCGCGGCCGGCGCCTTGCGTTGACGCTTCAGGACCGCTCTGAAATGTGGCGAACTTACGGGACAGCACACTAGGTATTCTCTGAAAAATTCCCTCCCTGGAATTTTTCATTATCGCAAAACAAAAGCGTGGTTTTGTTTTGCTCCCGAATTCAATGGCTTACGCCATCGAATTCGGCGACACATCCCTGTGCCACAGAGACGTTCTGACTTAATCAGAGCTTCCCTAGTGCAGCGCTGCGGATTCTGGGCGCGCGCTGGACTGGGCGAAGGCCGGATGCAATACATCGGTGTGCTCCACCACCACCAGATCGTTTCGGTACAGGCTTTCGTCGCTGTCCCGGCCTTCAACTGATTCGAGGTCATCAAGCAATACGCAAGCAACTTCCTCCTCGGCCACATCAACGACAACGCAGGGTTTGAAGCCGCGAATCGTATTCAATGAGGCCAGTTCGCCCACTTCCGCCTCGTGACGGGGAAATTCGCCGGCGGACTGTTTGAGCATGGGGCCGGGAAGATAGGGAAAGCCGAATCCGGCCGCAGCGACAATGTGGATGATATCGATGACCTCCGGGTCTGTCAGGTCCAACCGCAAGGTGTCCGTCTTGCCAGTCCCATGGCCGAGCTTGCGTCGACTGACCAACCGCAGGAACAGGTCGAGGTCGTCTTGGTTCCATTCCAGAACCTCTTCGTTTTCGGAAAGTTCCGGATCCCCGGTGAGCCTGAGGATACCGGTTTCTATGGTGAGGTCGAATGCCTCGGAATCTTCGGGACCCGGTACAACCATTGCCACCGAGTAGGATCCTTCTTCATTTCGTGCACAAAGCCGCCACAGGAAGGGCACTTCCCCTGCCAGTTCCAACATTGATGGGACACCCACAAAGCCGATTGGCGGATAGTAGCACAATTCGGCCCGGCCACCGATGAAGTACCCCGCCGATTGTATCGATTATCGATGGGACACCCATGTACCGATGGAGTACCGATGCGAGTACCGATGGGACACCCACAGAACCCATTGGGGCATACAGCGCGTACAACTCGCAACCGGGTCGGTTCGGCTGGCACAGCCCTTGAGTAGAGGCTATATTTCACTGGGAACCATTCACAGAAACTGTGGATAACTTGGTGAATAGTTTTCGGGCTGCAGCCGCAATCGCAGCAATGATGGGAGTTTAGGGCAAGTTGTTCAAATTTTGACCAATTTGCTAACTTCTTATAAATCAATAACTTAGCCCTCAATAACTACGCCAGGCAAAAATTTACCCTGCTATTGTTAGAGTTTTGTTACGGGAAGGTCATTTTTGTGCATAAATATCAGGCTATAAGCCAACTTGCTGGATCCGTACAGTTGTTGCTCACTGTTTTTACTGGATTTTTCTGGCGACAAAAAACTGATCGTTCCAGACCGTTTTGCTGGAAATAATTACAGCGCGTGGCTTCCGGGGATAAGCACATGTCATTCGAAAGACCCCATATCGCCAGGATGCAGGGCTACACGCCCGGCGAGCAGCCCGACTCACCGGATACGATCAAACTAAACACCAATGAGAATCCTTATCCTCCCCCGGCAGCGGTGGTTGCTGCCCTTGCTGCCCTGGATTGCGCCGAATTGCGCCGTTACCCCTCCCCCCTCGCCGATGAATTTCGCACCGTGGCGGGACTTTTGCATGGCGTTGCGCCGGAATTTATCCTGCCCGTTAACGGCGGTGACGAACTGCTGCGACTGCTGCTGACTACCTTTGTCGATCCTGGTGACACCCTTGCGATCATGCGGCCGAGCTACTCGCTTTATCCCGTGCTGGCAAGCATCGCCGATTGTCGCCTGTGCGAGATTCCGCTCACCGAAGACTGGAGCATGCCGGAAGGCATGTCGAAAAAGCTGCATGCGGTGTCGGCAAAGATGCTGATTCTGGTCAATCCCCACGCGCCAACCGGCGGACTATTGACCGTGCCATACCTGAGGGAGCTGGCTGAGAAGTTTGACGGAATCTTGGTGCTCGATGAGGCATACGTGGATTTTGTCGATCCGCAATGCAGTCATGATTCTCTGCCGCTGGCGAGAGAGGTTGAAAATGTAATTCTTCTACGAACCCTCAGCAAAGGATACTCCCTGGCCGGGCTGCGTTTTGGCTACGGCATCGGCTCCCCCGCCCTGCTTCAGCCCATGGCGGCCAAGACCCGGGACAGCTACAACACTGGGCTGATTCCCCAAAGATTGGCCAGGGCGGCACTGGAAGCCCGGGAAGAAGCCGCCTTGGGTTGGCAGCGGGTGCGCCATTCCCGCAACTGGCTGCGCACCGAACTGGCCGGGCTCGGCATCGAAACTCTGCCCAGCCAGACCAATTTCCTGCTGGCAACGATTCCAGTACGCATTGGCGCAGCCAACTTGCAGCGGATGCTGAGAGATTGCGGCATACTGGTGCGTCATTTCGTTGAGCCCCGTCTCGAAAACCGCTTGCGGATCAGCGTCGGCAGCGAAACCGACAATGCTATCCTGATCGACAAGCTACGGGGCATCCTCGAATGATCTTTTCCCTACTCAAGCTCAACAAGAAGACCTCGGCAGCCTTGGCGGGCATTGTCATTGGCGCGGCTAGCCTTTGGGCGCTTTCCCTGTGGCAGAACATTGGGGCGAAGGAACTGCTGCGTATGCTGGCGGCGATACTCGCCATGCTTGGCGGGCTTGCCCTGGCCGCATTTTGTGCGGTAGCGTTGCTGAAACTGCTAATTGCGACCCTGCGACGCCTGATATAGCAGTCTGCGCCGCAGTGGCTGCAGGTCTTTCCAGCAGTACTTCTTGAGATCGGGAAAGGCTATCATCTCCCGTAATCCACGGGTCAGCGTTATCTGAATGTCCACACCGCCGATACGCCGGACAAACTCCGCCCCGGCGGGGGAGATCCCAGGGAACAACTCCGCGCCATTATGGGCTAACACCAGCAGATTGGGACACCCATCACGGCGGCAAAGCTGATCCAGAGAGACTACCGAAGCTTGCCCGCTGTCCGCGGTAGGATCGCAGGTTGCGGTCTCCGCAACAGCGGCAGAGTCAAAATCCTTGCCCAATGCCTTGAAAATGTTTTGCAACAACTCAGCACAGCCAGCGCCCCCCTGGCCTTGCCAGCAATCTGAGGTCAATACCGCCAGGGAAAAATCGATACATTGATAGTGCAGCTTTTTACTGGCCGCCACTGGAGCAGGACTCGGTGCAGTCAAGGCATCTAGCACGGCAACTGGATCCTGCACTGATGCCACCCCGACTGCGGCCCCTGGCTTCGCAGATGCTGGCCTGCATTCCTCATCGGCTCGTACAAATTCCGGCGAAGGCCCTGCATTTTCCAGCGCTTTCCGAGCGTAATACGGTTCCAACCCCAACAAATCAAGATACCGTCGGCGCCGATCCTCGACAAAATTTTCAATCACTTCTACATTCTTCCTCATGCGCACGATAGCGAACCGAGCAATAGACACCCATCCCCAAGACGAGCAATAGACACCCATCCTATCAGATCAGGAAACTCCAACACCTTTGGTCCAAGAATTTCGCTCCGGGATTTGGCCTCATTGCACCGGGAAGCCCGCAGTCACTGAATCGCGGGCAGGGGCCATCCCGCCCATTCGAGCGCGAATTTCGGGTATGCCCATGCCTACGCCGCCTTCTTCAAACGACGCCTCTCCCACGCCCTCACCCGCTCCAGTCCATGGAACAGCACAATCGCCCGCTTCTGGATCTCCAGCGTCAACACCCGCCATTGCGTTGCGTCCAGACCCAGCGCCGACAACGCCGCCGGCGCATCCGCCGCAATCGCCCCCTTCTTGTCCGGCCGCGCCAGACGCCCGGTCCAGTCCACCAACTCCAGGTAATCCTTTAGCGCGAACGGCAACTCGACCCTGCCGGGGTTGCCACTCACCGCTTCCGCGAACGCGGTCTTTCGCGGTTCTTCCCCGCCGCGAAACGGCATCAGATCCGGGGCCGGTAAAACGGTTTTTCCGACCTCTCCGCCCGCACCGTCCCGCCGCGCCGCTTCCGCCCGTTCCCACAACCGCGCCTGCACCGAAGTGAAATCCGAATCCGCCAGCGTCCCGCACAGCCCCGCCCGCACCGGATTCAAATCCACATAGGCCATGCACGACAACAGCGCCGCCCCGTCCGCCAGCGCCCGGCTCTTGAAACGCCCCTCCCAAAACCGCCCCTTGCAGCCATCCTCCGCATTCGCCCGCCGGGCCAGGTGTTCGTTCAGGCAGCGCATGTACCAGCTCAGGTCGCACAACCGTTCCCGCCAGCGCGCCGCCAGCGAATCCACCTGTCCAAGCGCCGCCCCGTCCAACCCGCCCCGGAGATACGCCCGCGCCAGCGGATCGCCGGAAAACAGCCGCGTCCAGCGCCCGATGACCTCGTCCCGGTCCCAGGACCGGCCCTGCTCGATATCCAGATACAGCACCACATGGTAGTGGTTGCTCATCACCGCGTAGGCGGCGATGCGGATCGCGAAGACCTCCTCCAGCAGTTTCATCCGTTCCAGGAGCCAGGGTTTGCGGTGGTCGAAGTTCTTGCCGGTGTAGTCGTCCTCGCCGCAGAGCCAGGCGCGGCGCACGCAGCGGGCGACGCAGTGGTAGTAGCGGGTGCGTTCGGGCTGGACGATTTGTGAACGGGGCTGGGTCATGGGGCTTCCGCCGGCCGTGGGTTCCGATGGGGAAGGTATAGGCGGGAA
>JAJECW010000039.1 GCA_022821865.1 Pseudomonadales bacterium | reverse complement strand
AACTCCATCCGTGGAGTTTTTCATTATCGCAAAACAAAAGCGTGGTTTTGTTTTGCTCCCGAATTCAATGGCTTACGCCATCGAATTCGGCGGCACTTCCATGTGCCGCAGGGAAGCTCTGACTTAATCAGAGCTTCCCTTGAGCCCACCCCTCGATTCTAGGAGGAGCCTGCGCCGCAGGAATTCACGGCTGCAAATCCGCTCCCGTCCACGCCTCCAGCCGCTCGATTTCGTTGCATATCCACCAATATTCGCCTCAATCGACCGGCCGGGGGCGCGGTGATAGCGAATTTTCGCTTTCGCGAATTCCTGTGGCGCAGGCTCCTAGTTTGCCTGAATCCGGGAAAATTTCCTATTACCCCGAAGCGATTTTCGCTATCAGAAAGTAGCGGTGAACTGGACCCACGCCTTGTCGACATCCGTGGCGTGGGTGTCCGGGTCATAAGTCGCATACTTCAGCAGCAAGGTATAATTCTCGTCAATGGCGTATTGCCAGGAAATGTTCCACTCGCTGCCATAATGGTCCGGGCCGGCTTCGGAACTGAAATCATGCCAGCTCAGGGTCAAGCCGCCGCTGGTGAGGGTGAGATAAGTGTTTTCCACGCCCTGGCCGGGGATTGTCAGGAAGCGGTCGGTCCAGCCCTGGTAGCGGTGCAGGGTGGCAAGAGGGGTGCGGAACATCATCTGCGGCTCGGACAGGTCGCCGCCAAACTGCTGGTGGCCGAGCATCAGGCGCAAATCACGGATGTCCACGCCACCCTCGAGCAGCAGAAAGCTGCTGTCATAGGCTATCGGGTTATCGCCATAGTCTCCCTGCCTCGCGTATTCGAGATTGAAGGGAAATTCCAGTTCGCCGCCTTCGATGGTCTGGCTGAACCTGACGCCGGTGGTCCGGTTGGAAAGCGGAGCGGCGTTTTCCAAGTCAATGGCATAGTGGTACAGCACAAGCCTGCCGCCGAGAGCCAGGTCAATGGCCGCATTGAACAGATGGGTGTTGCTGTCATAGAAATCCGTGGGAATGCCGTCTTCGGGCCCGAAAATCCGCGATACCCCATGCACATAGCTATAGTGCAGGCTGACATTGTCCAGTGGGTTGTTCACTACGGTTAGGGCGTCCATGGTCTGCTCGTTCTGGCGCCAGGCGACGCCGCCGATGAAGCGCTGCTCGTCGAGATTGATCCGTTGCCGCCCAAGCCGGATATAGCCGCCTTCATTCCTGAAATCCATGTAGGCCTGGTTGACGTGGGTTCCGTCCGGGTCGGCAATCAGTGGATACTCGGTCTTGCCGTTGCGGGTGCTGTTGAAATCGTCGTCGCCGAGGTAGGAAACATTGTCAAGTTCGAAAAAGAAGCCGAGATTGCCGATATCAAGTGGCCGGAAACTGATCCGCGACTTCAGCACTGAAGCCATTGCGTCTTCTTCAAACCCCGTCTGGTCGACAGTTTCCATGCGGTAGCGGAATTCCATTGCCACGTCGCCATTGGCGATGGCGTTGCCAAGACTTGATGCCGCTTCCTGGGCGCTCGCGCTGCCGGCGCCAAGCGCCACAGCCGCGAAAACCAGGGCCTTGCCCGCGGGACATCCCACACTTGACGTTCCAGACTGGATCATGATTCTTTCCTCCGGTTCGGCGCAGGCTCCTGGGCGGCTTCCTCCGACTTGCGCCGGGATTTCAACGGCAGACGCAATTTCATTTCCGTGAATTCGCCTTCCTCGGAATCGACGGAAATCGAGCCTCCATGCCGCAACATTATATCCGTAGTCAGGGACAGACCGAGACCCGTTCCCCTGGTGCCCTCCTTGGTGGTGAAAAAAGGTTCGAAAATCTTCTCACGGATTTTCCTGGGAATACCCGGGCCATTGTCGCGCAAAACGAATTCGGCTTCCTGTTCCAGCTTCTTGCTGGCAATGGTGATCATGGGCTCAAAGTCCCCGTCTTTCTTGCGCTTGTCATCGAGCGCCTGACAGGCATTGGTGGCCAGATTGAGAAACACCCGGGAAATTTCCTGGGGCACCACTTCCAGTTCGCCGATTTCCTCGTCAAAGTCGGTCACGAGTTCCATATTGAAGCCGGTATTCAGCGCCCGCATGGAATGATAGGCAAGCTCGACATATTGCTTGAGCACGGCATTGAGGTCGGTGGGGCGCCATTCGCCCTCGCCACCCCGGGAGTGTTCGAGCATGCTGCGCACGATATTGTCGGCGCGTTTGCTGTGGTCGCGGATCTTGGCGAGGCTCTTGGCAAGGTCGGCGACGACTTCGCGGATGTCTTCCCGGGCGTCGGACTCCTCGATTTCCTCAAGCAGTTCGTCGATTTCCTTGCCGAACTCCAAGGCGATTTCGGAAAAATTGCCGATGAAATTGAGCGGATTCTTGATTTCATGGGCGATGCCCGCCGCAAGTTGGCCGAGTGAAGAGAGCTTTTCCTCGGCGATAATCTGCTGCTGGGCTTTTTCGAGTTCCTTCAGCGTCGCCTCCAGGCTTTCGTTCTTGGCGTCGAGTTCCTGGGCGAGCTTTTCCACGAGATTGAGGCGCTGCACTTCCAGCGCGTACTCGCGGAATTTTTCCAGCGCTTCGCCCATGTCGGTGACTTCGTCATTGCCGCCCACCTCAACGGCGACTTCGAGATCGCCCCGGGACATCTCGCGCATGGCCCCGGACAAGGCCGTCAGCCTGCGGGCCAGTGATTTCCAGACGAAGAAATAACCAAAAATCAGCGCGCCGATGGCGCTGACCAGATTGATGGAAAACAGTACGACGATACCATTGGCGGCGGATTGCTGGGCCGCCTGGCTGGAAAGAATGGCGCTATTGGCAATCAGCCCGCCCAGAATGCTGACATCGGTATCGAGCAGGGCCGAGGCGTCCCGGGCGCTATCCAGGGACTGCTGTTCCTGCTCCACCCGCAGCAGGGCTTCCCGGCGCAGGGTAACGATCCCCTGATTACCGGTGGCGACCCGGTCCAGCCGCTGCAGGCTGGCGCCCAGGGATGCGAGTTGGGCCGAGGCCGGCAGGGCGGAATACGAGCGCTGGGCATTCGCAATGGCGCTGAGCAGGCGCTCCTCGATGGGGGGGAGAAACTGCCGGTCATTCAGCACCAGCATTTCGTCGAGCAGCAGCACTGCGAGATTGGCCTGCTGGTTGACCACATTGAGGTTGCGGAAAACCGTGAACTCATCTTCCGATGCGCGGACCTCCAGGGCGTCCGGCGTGTCGTCCAGCGAGCGCAGCCCCTCCACCAGATAAAAGCCCTGGTCGTCGATTGCCTGGACGAGATTGGATTCGATATTGCGGTTGATTTCCGCCAACTCCGCGGTGAGCCGGGTCAGACTTTCTTCGATCTGCAACCGGCGCAGGGCGGAATCCTGAATGGCGGCGAGATGGCCGCCGAGTTCCGTCAGGTGTTGCCGGATCAGGCCGGTGTTCTCTTCGAGTTCCGCCCGGGACTCCAGCCCCTGGATGGCGGTTTCGAGAGACTCCCGGTCGCGCTCCACCACCTCCACTTCGGCTTCGTGTTCCGCCCGGGTGCGGGCGGAAGTTATGCGGAACGCGCCATTGACCAGGGCGGTGCTCTGTCTTGCGATCTGCACCGAATCAACGATATTGGGCATGTCCACGTCGGCCATCCGGGACTGGTAGCCCAAGGTGAACTGCAGGGCGAACCAGGCCACCAGGCTTGCCGTGCCCACGAGCAGCACGCTGCCGAGGAGGATCAGCGAAAGCCGGGCGGCGATGGTGCCGAGGAAACCGCGTTCGGGGTGAAGCGGATCGCCGTCCTGGTCGATCACCGGCACTTCCACTGCCCCGGCGCCGGTCTTTTCTTTCGCCGTCTCGCTCATGGGCTGCCGATTCTGTCCACCGAGGCAAAATCCCCGTTTTCGTCGATAACCGTCAGGTAGACCTGATCCGAGCCCTGGTTGTCATTCCTGCCGTAGGACAATCGAAATCCGGAAAGGTCGATTTCTTCCGAAGTCTTGAGCGCCTCGAGAAACCCCTGCCGGGTAGGCTCGGGGCCGGCAAGGCGCAGGCCCTCGGCAGCCAGCCGGCCGGCAAGATAACCTTCCAGGGTGACGAAACTCGGCGCGGCGCCGGAATCCATTTGCCCCAGGGCGGCCTGGTATTCCGCCACCACCGGCAAGCTGGCATCCCGCGGGAAAGGCACCACCTGGGTGACGTACACGCCTTCGCCGTCTTCGCCAAGCGTGCGGGCGAGGGCCTCGCTGCCAATAAAGGAAATATTGATGAAGTAAGGGGAATAGTTGAGCTTGCGCGCCCAGCGGATCATGGTGGACACGGGCTGATAGGCGCCGATGATCACCACCGCGTCGGCCCCGGCCCGGCGCAGGTCGAGCAGGGCGAGCTTGACCGCCTCGGAATTGCGGGGATAGGCCACTTCCCGGCTGATTTCCATGCCATAAATGTCGACCGCCCGGCGCAGCCCGGCGAGACCCGCGCGACCGTAGGAATCGTCCTGGAAAAAAATGCTGACGGTATCCAGGCCCAGGTCCTGGTTCAGGCGAGCCGCCATTTCCTCGGTTTCCTGAAAATATGAAGCCCGCACATTGATGACATTGGGCAGGGCTTCCGCATCCCGCAGGAATTCCGCCCCGGTGAAGGCGCCGATATAAGGCACGCCAGCTTCGGTGGCGATGGGCTGGGCCGCCGCTGAGGTGGGTGTGCCCACCGGCCCGATCAGCGCGAATACCTGCTCTTCCTCGATCAATCTGCGGGTATTGACGATGGCGGTCTCGGGCTCGTAACCGTCGTCGAGGGAAATCAGCTCCAGCCGCCTGCCGTGAACGCCGCCCGCCGCGTTGATTTCATTGAAGGCCGCCTCCAGCCCGAGCCGCATGCCCTCGCCAAGTTCCCGGGTGGGGCCTTCAAGAGCAGCGGACTGACCGAACAGGATGACCGGCTCCTCGGCGGCATGGAGAGCCGGCGCCGCGCCAAGCGCGGCGGCAAACAGCAGGCGGGAGACTCTGGCAAGGCTTCGCTTCATGGGTCCTGTCGGGCGAGAAAATGAGTCACCACACAGGTGATGTCGTCGGATTGCTCGGCTTCGCCGGCGTAATCCCGCACCGAGGCGACGATGCCTTCCACAATACTCCCGGAGCCCGCCGCCTCCATCATGCCGCCAAGCAGTTCATCGAGACGCGGCTCCCCGTATTCCTCTTCGGCGACATTTTCCGCCTCGGTGACGCCATCGGTATAGAGCACGAGACTGTCGCCGGCATAGAGCTGGACCTCGGCATTGCCGTAGTCTTCGTCCGGGTCGATTCCCAGTACCAGATTGCCGGTGGGGGGGATCACGTCCACGGCGCCGTTGCCGCGCAGCACCCGGGGCGGGTTGTGGCCGGCATTGGAATAGAGGAAGCCGCCGGAACGCAGGTCGAGCACACCAAAGAACAGGGTGATGAAAACGCAACTGTCGTTGCCGTCGCACAATTGCAGATTGACCGCCTTGAGAGCCGCCGCGGGGCTTTCGTACTGGCTTACCACGGTCTTGAGCAGGGCCCGGGTCACCATGGCGAAAAGCGCCGCGGGAATGCCCTTGCCCGCCACGTCGGCGATGGCGAGGGCGAGCCGGTGGTCGTCGATCTGGAAATAATCATAAAAGTCGCCGCCGACTTCCTTGGCGGGAAAGATCTGCGCCTTGACGTCGTAGTGGGGATTTTCCGGCAGATCCTGGGGCAGGGCCGACATCTGCACCTGGCTGGCGACTTCCAGCTCGCGCTTGATCGACACGAGCTTGTCGCGGGTTTCCAGGGAAGCCTGCAGGCTGCGCACATGGGCGATGCCCTTCTCAAGGGTGATCTCGAGGTCGGCGAAATCGATGGGCTTGGTGAGAAAGTCGAAGGCGCCGCGATTCATCGCGGTGCGTATATTGGGCATGTCGCCATAGGCGGAAACGATAACCGCCTGCACGTCGAGGTCGGCTTCCGCCAACTGGTGCAGCATGGTCAGGCCATCCATGACCGGCATGTTGATATCGGAGAATACCAGGTGGATATCGCGATGCTGCGCCAGCTTCAACAGCCCTTCCCGGCCATTGTGGGCGAACACGAATTCCAGTTCGCCGCTGCGGATGCGGCGGCGAAACTTCTGCCGGATCAGTAACTCAAGGTCTTCTTCATCGTCAACTACAAGAACTTTTACCGGGTCTTGCTTCATGATTCCTGTCCACCGCGTCCCGCCTGTCGCCGGCTGGTCTGGTTGAATTTGCAGGCCGCCGCCCGGGCCTGCCCCACTGCTCCGCATGGTACTTCACCGCGCCATGGTTTACCAATGCGGAGGTTTGCTTTTCGCTGTCCCGAGGGGTACGGTATGAACCTTGTCCCGGTCGCTACCCCCGCTGGTGGCGCGTCCGGTCATCAGGCCCATCCCTTGGAGGGAATCGTGACAGATATCCGGCTATCCCGAAGACGATTCATCAAGGGGGTGATCTTTTCCGGCGCGGCGGCGGCTTCCGGCGCGTACATCGCCGGCGCCCAGCAGCCGCGGCCCGGCGCCATGATGGACCGGTTGCTGACCCTCAATATCAATGGCGCCGCGCGGCCGGTGGAAGTGCGTCCCAGCGAGACCCTGGCCTTCACCCTGCGCAACAAGCTCGGCCTCACCGGCGCCAAGGTGGCCTGCAACCGGGGCGAATGCGGCGCCTGCACCGTGTTGCTCGACGATGCTCCCTATTACGCCTGTTCCCTGCTGACCCATACCGTCAAGCGGCGCGCCATCACCACGGTGGAGGGGTTGCGCCTGCCCGACGGCAGCCTCAGCGCGGTGCAACGGGGATTCATCGAGGAACTCGCGCCCCAGTGCGGCTTCTGCACGCCGGGGCAGGTCATGTCCGCCGAAGCCCTGCTGCGGGCCAACCCTTCCCCCACCCGGGAGCAGGCGCGACAGGCCCTTGCCGGCAATCTGTGCCGCTGCGGCGCCTATGACCACTATCTGAATGGCGTCATGCGCGCTGCGGAGATGCTGTCATGACTTTCCAGCACATAGGCCAGGACTTTACCCCGCCCGATGTGGAAGGCAAGGTTACCGGCGCCGCGAAATACGTGGAGGATTTCCAGCCGGAAGGGCTGGTGTACGCCAGACTCTACACCAGCCCCATGCCCAGCGGCCGGGTGGTGGACATCGACGCCACCGAAGCCCTGCGCATGGACGGCGTGCTCGGCATGATCACCGCCGCCGACCTGCCTCCCTCAAGCGCCCCGGACAATCCCATGCTCGCCCGGGAGGACGTGACCTACATCGGCCAGCCGATTCTGGCGGTGGCCGCGGTTTCCGACGCCATTGCCGAGGAGGCCCTGGGCAGGATCCGGGTGGATTTCGAGCGCCGTCCCTTTGTGACCGACCCCCTGGCCTCGCTGGCGGAAGGCGGCCCGGACGCCTATCCCGATGGCAATGTGCTGCGCCAGGCGGCGCCCCTGGCGGACGAGAACGCAACGATTCGCGGCGGCATTTCCCGCATCAAGTGGCCCGCCTCGGAAGTGGAGAAATTTCGCCGCGGCGAGGAGCCCGAGGGTGTCGAATTCGCCGGCGGCTGGACCTATGGCGAACTCGAAGCCGGCTTTGCCGAGAGCGAAGTCATCGTGACCGAATCCTTCGTCACCGCGGGCACGCCGCACCACTGCCTCGAGCCCCGCAGCAGCATGGCCTGGTGGGAAAACGGCAAGTGTTATTTCCATGGCTCGCTGCAAAGCCAGAGCGCGGTCAACGAGGGTCTGGCGGAAATGCTCGGCATCGCGCCCGAGAACCTCTGCCTCATCGCCGAAAACGCCGGCGGCGGTTTTGGCTCCAAGGCCCGGGCCTATCCTGTCATGGGCGTCTGCGGGCATTTTTCGCGGTTGCTGAACCGCCCCCTGCAGCTGCGTATCACCCGGGAGGAAGAGTTCTACATCGGCGTCGGCCGCCCCGGCATGCAGGGCTGGATCAAGGCTGGCGTGCGCGCCGATGGCAGCGTGGCCGCCATGGACGTCATCATCATCAGCGACGGCGGCCCCACCGGGCGCAACAGCGCATCGGCCTCCGCCCAGCACCTGTCGGTGGTGTACACGCCCACGGCCATGCGCCTGCGCAATATTCCGGTATTCACCAATACCGCCCCCAGAGGCGCCCAGCGCGGGCCGGGGCAGAACGAAATGTCCGCCGCCATCGCGCCCATCATGGACAAGGCGGCCAGGGAACTCGGCATGGACCGCGTCGCCCTGCGCCGGGTCAATGCGCCCCACAGCGATTCGCCGGTGTATGAGGATCGCGGACCCATGACCAGCGCCTTCCTCGGCGAAGCCATGGACATGGCCTCGGAAATGTTCGACTGGCAAGGCCGCCAGGCGCGCTCGGGGCAGCGCAACGGCAGCAAGGTGCGCGGCCTCGGCGTGGGGCTGGGCTATCATTCCGCGGGCAACAACGGCTATGACGGTCTGGTCCGCATCGGTGCCGACGGCAGGGTGTATCTTCATAGCGGCGTCGGCAATCTCGGCACCTATTCCTATGCCGCCACGACCCGGGCGGCGGCGGAAGTGCTGCGGGTTCCCTGGGGAAACTGCGAAATCGTCTGGGGCAATACCGATCTGCACCTGCCCCATAGTTCGGTCCAGGGCGGCAGCAATACGATCTTCACCCATACCCGGGCCAACTGGGTCGCGGCGGAAGACGCCGTGGCCAAGCTCAAGGAGCTCGCCGCCATGCGGTTCGGCGGCGAGGCCGCCGCGTATGAAATCGACGGCGCCCGGGTGTTCCGGGCCGACAATGCCGACCAGGGCATGAGTTACGGCGAAGCCGCCGCTCTCGCCATCGAAACCGGCGGCAGGTACAGCGGCGAGGAGTACCCCGAAGACATCCATCCCACCACCCAACGCGCCGTACGGGGAATCGCCGGCAGCGGTCTGGTGGGAGTGGCCCGGGACAATCTGCCAAAACGCGGCATCGCGCCGGGGCTGATGGTGGGCATGACCGAAGTCGAGGTGGATCTGGAAACCGGCAAGGTGGATATTCTCGATTTCCTCGGCGTGGCGGACTGCGGCGCCATCGTTCATCCCAGGGGCCTGTCACAGCAGATCAATGGCGGCGCGGTATGGGGCTTTGGCATGGCCGTCAGCGAGCGCCATGTCTACGACCCCCAGAACGCCCTGCCCGCCGGCGTCGGCTTCTACCAGGCCAAACTGCCCACCATGCTCGATGTGCCGGCGACCATGGGCAATGCCGCGGTGGACATTCCCGACCCGGACAATCCGGCGGGGGCCAGGGGCGTGGGCGAGCCCTCCCAGGGCGCCGCGGTGGCGGCGGTGGCCAGCGCCATCTCCGACGCACTCGGCGGGCATCTGTTCAACCGGGTGCCGGTCACGCCGGACATGATCGTCAACTACGCCAGCGGCAGGGACCAGGAAGCCGGGCAACTGGCGCTGAATACGTTCTAGGAGCCTGCGCCGCAGGAATTCGCGAAAGCGAATTTGCAGCCGTGAATTCCTACGGCGCAGGCTCCTGGGGAAGCTCTGATCAAGTCAGAGCTTCCCTGCGGCACAGGGATGTGCCGCCGAATTCGATGGCGTAAGCCATTGAATTCGCGAGCAAAACAAAACCACGCTTTTGTTTTGCGATAATGAAAAATTCCAGAGAGGGAATTTTTCAGAGAATACCTGGGAGCCTGAACATGTCCTATTGGCTATGGATTGTCGCCGGCGCGGCGCTGATGATCGTCGAGGTCTTCCTCGGCAGCTTTTTCGTATTCTGGTTCGGCCTTGCCGCCGTGCTTGTGGGCCTGGTGGCATTGATCATTCCCGGCATTCCCGCCGCCGCCCAACTTACCCTCTGGGCGCTGCTGTCGGGACTGCTCGCCCTGGCCTGGTTCAAGTACATCAAACCCCTGTCCAGGGACCGCACCAAGGCCGGACTTTCCCGGGAAGCCCTCATCGGCCAGGTAGGCCACGTGCTGCGGCCGCCCTCGGGCGAGTCCCGCGGCGCAATCCGCTTCCCGGCGCCCATTCTCGGCTCCGATGAATGGCAGATCCTGTCCCAGGATCCGCTTGCCATCGGCGACCGGGCACACGTAACCGAACTTTCAGGCAATGCGCTGATCGTCAGGAAAATGTAAGGAGATAGCACCGTGATCACACCAGGACTGATACTGTCCATCGCCGTCGTATTGTTCCTGCTCGTCACCCTGGGACAGGGTGTGCGGCAGGTTCCCCAGGGATACAAATGGGTCATCCAGCGGCTCGGCAAGTACCATGTTTCCCTCACGCCGGGGTTGAATTTCATCATTCCCTATATCGACGCGGTGGCCTACCGCGTCACCACCAAGGATATCGTCCTCGACATTCCCTCCCAGGAAGTGATCACCAAGGACAATGCGGTGCTGATCACCAATGCCGTGGCCTACATCAACATCGTCAATCCGGAAAAGGCGGTATACGGTGTGGAAAACTACGAGATCGCCATTCAAACCCTGGTGCAGACCTCGCTGCGTTCGATCGTGGGGGAAATGTCGCTCGATGACGCGCTTTCCTCCAGGGACCATATCAAGGCCAAGCTCAAGGCGGCCATCTCCGATGACATCGCCGACTGGGGCATCACCCTGAAAACCGTCGAAATCCAGGACATCAACCCCTCCCCCACCATGCAACAGGCCATGGAGGAACAGGCCGCGGCGGAGCGGGCCCGGCGGGCCACGGTCACCCGGGCCGACGGCGACAAGCAGGCCGCCATCCTCAATGCCGACGGTGAAAAACAGGCGGCGATTCTCAACGCCGAAGGCGAGCTCGAAGCCTCCAGGCGCGAAGCCGAAGCCCAGGTCATTCTCGCCGAAGCGAGCAAGCGGGCGATCAGCCTGGTCACCGAAGCCATCGGCGACAAGGAAATGCCTGTGGTCTACCTCCTCGGCGAGCGCTATATCAATTCGCTGCAGCAACTTTCCTCCTCGGAGAATGCCAAGTTCCTCGTCTTCCCGGCGGACGTGCCCAATGCCCTGCGCGGCCTGATGGGCAATACCAAACCGCCGCCGGCGCCCTGTGAGCGGGAGCCGGACCCTGATCGGGGCTAGGAGCCTGCGCCGTAGGAATTCGCGAAAGCGAAAATTCGCTATCGCCGCGCCCCCGGCTGATCGATTGAGGCGAATATTGGTGGATATGCAACGAAATCGAGCGGTCGGGGGCGCGGATGAGAGCGGATTTGCAGCCGCGAATTCC
>JAJECW010000068.1 GCA_022821865.1 Pseudomonadales bacterium | reverse complement strand
ACGTTCCTTGCGGATGCGGTCGAGTAGGGCTTCCGGGTCTTCGAGCTTGTCGGGGTTTTGTGCCCGCCAGTCGGCGGTGAGGCGGCCTTCGAAGGCGGATTTGAGCAGGGACTTACGGTACAGGTCGAGGGTGGATTTTGCGGCGCGGAGGCTCTCGACGCCCTTGTCGATCTCGTCGAACAGCGCCTCGACCTTCTCCACGATGCGGCGTTGTTCCAGAGCGGGTGGAATCGGAATTCGGATTTCGTCGAACAAATTAGGTCTGACGCGAGATAGTGAGCCACCGACTCCGGAAGAATTTGCTGCAAGGAAATCCCGAATTCGAAAATCGGAGAGTAAGATGGCCAAATATCGAGACTCGATGGCGTCTGACTCAGGAAAAACGACCCATTCTGTCGAGGCAATTTGTTCATGTTTTGTTTTGTCTCCAACCACCCATGTCCGATTAAGTCTTGGGTTTATTCTTGAGATAAGTACGTCTCCGGGGGAAACATATTGCTTATTGGACCCAATATCAGCTACCCGAATGATTTCTGGCTCTCGGATTGCATGGCTTGGGACGCTGTACAACTCGTATTGCGCCTTTCCAGCTATGGTTGGATTAAATGTAACTGAGCGCCTCCTTCGAAGACTGCCTGCAATGGCATAGGACCATCCAGCGGGAAGTACTTGATCGTCACCGAGTGTGAAATCCATCACGCCGCCAACGCCTCGCTCACTTCGGCCATGACGTCGTCCATGCGGTCACCGAACAGCGCGTGCATCCGGCCCAGGCCGCCGCGGGAGGCGAAGGGGGCAAGCTCCAGGTCGTCGCGTTCGATGGCGATGGAAGTCGCGAGGTGGTCCCGGATCATCCGCAGCCATGCCATTTGTTCTTCGGAAAACTTCTCGCCCGCTCCGGCGTGGCGCCGCAATATCCAGTTCTGAAAATTGCGCCGCACTCGGTCGGAGTGGCGGGTCAGCGTTTCGTCCAGGCCGCAGACACGCCGGATCAGCGCGACGAGCGCCGTGAGTTCCCCGGTCGGATTCCCGCCCCTGTAGTCGTCAAGATGCGCGTAGGCCCGCCAGACGGTTAGCGGAGCGAGGCGCGGACGATCCTCCTTGAGCTTGGCGAGCACGGTTTTGAGCATCGCGTAAGTGACGGCCGCGCGGCGGGCTGGCTGGGTGAAATAAATCGCGAGCGCCTCGATTTCGTCGCGATTCTCCTTGAGATATTCCTCAAATTCCTGCGCGATCTTCTTTGCGTTTCCGGCAACGTCGCCTGCCCATTCGATTCTCAGCAACTCGTCGAGGTTGTCGTGGTCGATGGTCTGCTCGCCGTCGCGGCGAATCGTGTCGATGAGTTCGATAAGCGGGCCGGTGAAGACATTGGCGGCCTGCTTGACGCGTTGCTCCCGCGCCGCCTGTATATCGGCATCGCCGGGTTTGGCGTGGCCCGCTGCCCTTGCGTCGGCCTCGATCCGGTCGGGGTCGATCGCGTCGAACAACTCGCGCACGACCGCGCCCAGCGGCTTGCCCGCGGCGTCGGCGATTCTGGACTGCTCTTCTTCTCCGAGTTTGTGGTCGATGCGGGAAAGGCGCGCCGCGAGCGAACTTACGGTTGCTTCGGAACGGTCGCCCATCATCAGGCTCGTGGCGAGATCCTTGAAGGGAACCGAAGGCTTGGAGTCCAGCGGTCGGCTCGCTGTCTTGAGCGACTTCGTTACGCCCACGGCATCGACAATCACGTAATGCGTCTTGGCCGGAGCGGAAGGCGTGACCTTTTTGAGTTCATCGGCTTCAACAACGCGAGTGCCGCGGCCCTTCATCTGTTCGAAATAGTTGCTGGACCTGACGTCCCGCATGAACAGCAGGCATTCGAGCGGTTTTACATCGGTACCGGTGGCGATCATGTCGACGGTGACGGCAATTCGGGGGTTGTAGTCGTTGCGGAAAGCCGAAAGGGACGATTTGGGATTCCTGGCGGCGTTGGTGATCTTGCGGCAGAATTCGTTGCCCTCGCCGAACTCCCGCCGAACCGTCTGAATGATGTCGTCGGCGTGGCTGTCGGTCTTGGCGAAAACCAGCGTCTTGGGAAGTTCCTCGCGGCCTGGAAATATTCGTGGCCAGTTGTCGCGGAAAGCGCGGATGACGGTGCGAATCTGATCCGGGTTGACCACCGAGCGGTCGAGGGCGGCAACGCTGTATTCCTCGGGCTCTTCCTGCACTTCCCATCGTCGCGCGCGGGATTGCCGTTCGCGCTTTTCCACGAGTTGCTCCGGCCTTAGCGTTTCGCCGCTTTGCGAGATTCTGGTCTCGATCAGGTATACCTCGTTGCCGACGTTGACCTTGTCCGCCACGGCGTCTTCGTGGGTGTATTCGCTGACGACGTTTTTCTGGAAGAAGCCGTAAGTGCGGCTGTCGGGCGTCGCGGTGAGGCCGATGAGGAATGCGTCGAAATATTCGATTACCTGGCGCCACAGGTTGTAAATCGAGCGGTGGCATTCGTCGATGATCACGATGTCGAAAAACTCCGGCGGCAGCGCGGTGCTGTAGACCACCGGGAGCGGCTGTTTGGGGCGCCATTGCCATTCGGCGGGATGCTCCTCTTCGGCGCCCGGGTCGAGTTCCTCGCCCTTGAGCGTCGCGTACATGCGCTGAATGGTGGAAATGACGACCTGACTGTCGCCGGCGATGCCGGGCGAGGTGAGACGCTGTACGTTGTACAGTTCGGTGAACTTTCGGTTGTCGTCGTTGGGGAGGAAAGCCATGAATTCCTGCTCGGCCTGTTCGCCGAGGTTACGCGTGTCGACGAGGAACAGTATTCGTCTCGCATCGGCGTGTTTCAGCAGGCGGTAGACCTCGGTGATCGCGGTGAAAGTCTTGCCGGAGCCGGTCGCCATTTGGATCAGGGCGCGGGGCCTGTCCTGTTGCAAGGACGATTCGAGTCGAGTGATGGCCTTGACCTGGCAGTCGCGCAGTCCGTCGGTGTCGAGCGGCGGCAGCGCGGCGATTCCCGACCGGAAGGAGGTCGGCGCTTGCATCCAGGAACGTAGCGTTTCCGGCCGATGGAAGGAAAAAATTTCGCGGGAACGCGGATTGGGGTCGCGTCCGTTGGTGAACCGGGTAAGCGTTCCGGTGCTCTCGTAGAGAAAAGGCAAGGGCTGGGAATTGGCAACCCACTTGAGCTTGGCCTTGCCGTAACCTTCGGTCTGTTCTTCGACCGTGGTGAGTCTGTCTCCCCAGTCTGCGGGCTTGGCCTCGATCACGCCCACCGCGCTCCTGTCGGCAAACAGGACATAGTCGGCTGGGCCGATGTCTGTCTGGTATTCGCGTACGGCTATACCCGGGCCCGCGGAAAAATCCAGGGCCCGCCTGTCCTGCACCTGCCAGCCGGCCGCGCGCAATCGGTCGTCGATCCGGTCGCGGGCGATTTGCTCGGGTGTCTGGTTCGGATCATGCGACATCCGGTCACTCAACCGATGCGGATGGCGCGGGAGAAAGCAATCAGGAGCGAAAGCATTGCGATGTATTTCATGCGGCGAGTGTAAGACAGGGCGTGCAATTGCCGCAACATAACTCACCTGATCGGATTGAGACGCGTGTTCGCGAGGCTTTGCAATTGTTGGAGGCGCTATGGGTTTGGGAGTGGGAAAGGGGCGGAGCGAGTATTACAGCATCTTCTTGAATTCCTCGACCGTCAAGCCTCCGTCCCTGACAATTCCGGCCATTGTGTAGGCGTTGATCGGATTGCTTCCGGGGATAGTGATGAAGTGGCTTCCATCCGTCATCACTATGTGCTTTCTTCCTTCCCTGGCAACGCGGAACCCCAGTTTCTTCAGCGCGCGAACCGCCTGACGGTGATTGACTCCGGGAATTTTGGGCATGAACGACTAAATCGCGATTTCAATTTCGCGATATTGTTCGTTCTTGAATGTGTCCAGCACCGCGGCCTGATAGTCTTGAATGGCTTCGACGATGTTTGCCACGGCTTCCTCTTCCGTCTTTCCCTGGGACCAGCACCCCGGCAAAGCCGGACAGGCTATGCTGTATCCCTCGTCGGACGCCTTGATCACTACGGTATATTTCATGCGGACATCTTGAAGCAGCGCGCCCGCGCATGTCAACTCGGCAGGACTGCGGTTGCCACTGTCTCTAACACTATCCGTAATCGATCACGCCGCCTGCCCGACAAGGGCCGGCGTGTTCCCAAGGCTAGAAACTGGGCGCATTGACGGGCAGCAGTATTACCGGAACCATTTCGCTGTATTGAAACCAGTCGCCGTCGATGCGCTGGATCCGGCCGCCGCTCTCGTCGAACCGCAGGCGGCCGGTGAATTCGAGGTCTAGCCGTGGAATGGCGATCCGCAAGGCGTTTTCGTTAATGCTGACGCTGTCTGCGGGCATGCCGTAAATGCCCATTGCGGCGCTGAACAACTGCGCCCGCAATTCGCCGCCGTTCAGGCTGAAAGTGAACGCCAGCGTCATGCTGTCCCTGCCGATGACCAGCGGCCCCTCGAAGGTGCCGAGCAGCGCCTCCGGCGCGACTTCCTGAGCCCGGACACCGCCAGCGAATGCAAGCAGGAGCAATAGTGGCGCAATGCGTTTCATCGACAGGATGTTTTCAAAGCAGGCGGGCCCGGTCAAGTGCGACGCCGCTGGACGATGGCCGAACTCTGGCCAACCGGAACCGCATTCGGTATAGTGAAAAACATCAACAAGAAACTCAACATGAATATCACTATGAAAGCCATACAAATCACTATGGAAGCCGATCTCGTGGAACAGGTTGATCGATGCGCGCGATCACTCGGCGACAGCCGTTCGGCTTTCGCGAGAAAGGCGCTGCGCGAGGCGGTGCAGCGTCGCAACCGCGAAACGCTCGAACAACGTCATATCGAAGGTTATCGAAGAACTCCACCCACGGAGCAGGACTTCGGCATTCCCGAAGCGGACCGTTGCTGGGGCGACGATGCCTGGAGCGAAGGATAGTGCGTAGAGGCGAAGTTCGCCGGTATCGTTTCGCGGCGCCGAACAAGCGGCGTCCCGTGGTTGTCCTGAGTCGGGATTCGATCATGGCAAGTCTCAACACGGTTACCGTGGCTCCCCTGTCC
>JAJECW010000115.1 GCA_022821865.1 Pseudomonadales bacterium | reverse complement strand
CCCGCTTTGTTCACCGGACGGGGGTGGTGATAGCATAGCCCGCCGCCGAATTCGAGGAACTATCCATGGCTGAAACCGCCGCCTCTTCCGACCCGGGAACGCCGGCGCCGGGCCGTGACGGATTGTTCTCGCGCCTGCGGCGGGGCCTGGGGAAGACGGGTTCGCGCCTGCGGGAAGGGCTTGCTTCGCTTGCCGGAGGCGCCGGCCGGATCGACGAGGAATTGCTCGAGGAAGTCGAAACCCGGCTGCTGTCCGCCGATGTGGGACTTGAAGCCACCGATGCGGTGATCCAGGGCCTGCGGAAAAATCTGGATCGGCGCAGGCTTGCCGATGCCAACGCCTTCATTGCCGCGCTCAAGGAAGAACTCACCGGCCTGTTGCTGCCCTGCGAACAGGCGCTTTCCATCAGCGCTTCCGGGCGGCCTTTCGTCATTCTCATGGTGGGGGTCAATGGCGCCGGCAAGACCACCACCATCGGCAAACTTGCCCGGCGGCTGGGGGACCAGGGACATTCGGTGATGCTCGCCGCCGGTGACACTTTTCGCGCCGCCGCGGTCGAGCAGTTGCAGGCCTGGGGCGAACGCAACCAGGTTCCCGTGGTGGCCCAGGCCGCCGGCGCCGACAGCGCGGCGGTGATTTTCGACGCCTGGCAGTCCGCCAGGGCGAAAGGGGTCGATGTGTTGATCGCCGATACCGCGGGCCGCTTGCACACCAGCGACAATCTCATGCGCGAACTCGAGAAGATCGCGCGCGTACTCGGCAAGCAGGACGCGGGCCTTCCCGATGAAATCCTGCTCGTGCTCGACGCCACCACAGGCCAGAACGCGGTCAACCAGGCCGAGCGCTTTCATGAGAGCACCCCGCTCACCGGCATTGTGCTGACCAAGCTCGACGGCACCGCCCGGGGCGGTGTCGTGTTCGCCATCGCCAGAAGATTCGGCATACCCCTGCGCTTCATCGGCATCGGCGAGCAGGCGGAAGACCTGCGTCCATTCGCCGCCCGGGATTTCGTCGAGGCGCTGTTCAGCGAGTGATTGCGCCCTCCGGCAAGGCCAAGGAACTTGAAATCAATCGAATTGTCCATATATGACGTAATAACTGGCAGGGGGTTTTGTACCCGGAATTCCGCAAGGTCTTGACATTACTGCGGAAATCACACAAGATTCGCGCCGGTTCGCGAAGCGGCGAAGCCAAGCGGCCCGAAACTGGCGAATTTGCCAAAGCCAAAGCCGAAACAGGCGAGAGCAACCAAAGCATGAGCGCAAGCGCATCCACAGCATTGCAGACGGTCTGGCTGGTCAGCCCCGGAAGGGATCTGACCGCCTATATCGCCAGCGTGAACAATGTCGCCATGCTGTCTCCCGAGCAGGAGAGCGAGCTTGCCCGGGAGTATTTTTACGAGGACGATGTGGAAGCCGCGCGCCAGCTCGTGCTCGCCCATCTGCGCTTCGTGGTGCATATCGCCAGAACGTATTCCGGCTATGGTCTGTCCCAGGCGGACCTGATTCAGGAAGGCAATGTGGGCCTGATGAAGGCGGTCAAGCGCTTTGACCCGAATGTGGGCGTGCGGCTCGTGTCTTTCGCGGTGCACTGGATTCGGGCGGAAATGCACGAGTTCATCCTGCGCAACTGGCGCATCGTCAAGATTGCCACCACCAAGGCTCAGCGCAAGCTGTTCTTCAATCTGCGCTCCTCCAAGAAACAGCTCGGCTGGCTCAATAACGAGGAAGCCCAGGCTCTTGCCGCCGACCTTGGCGTTGACGCAAAAGTGGTCAGGCAAATGGAAGGGCGCATGAGCGCCTATGACCGCTCCTTCGACGCCGACCCGGAGAATTCCGACGACGATGACTACCGGGCGCCGGCGAATTATCTGGAGGACCAGGGCGCCGACCCGGCGATTCAGCTCGAAGAGTCGGAATGGGAGGAAGTCTCCGGCGCATCCCTGCGCAATGCCATCGCCCGGCTCGATGACCGCAGCCGCGACATTCTGCAAAAGCGCTGGTTCTTCGATGACGCCAAATCGACCCTGCACGATCTTGCCGCCGAGTACGGGATTTCCGCCGAACGCGTGCGGCAAATCGAGAAGGACGCCATGAACAGGATCAAGGCGCAGTTGTCCGCCTGATCTCCCGAAACCCCATCAGTCGCGCCGGAAGGTCGGCTTCCGGGACGGGCCGCACCGGAACATGAGTCATCTCCTGCTGCTATTCGCCGCCGGCAACGGATTCCTCGCTGTCGCATTCGGCGCATTCGGCGCCCATGGCTTGCAGGCCCGGCTCAGCGTGGAACTCATGGCCACTTTCCAGACCGCTGTGCAATACCATTTCTATCATGCGCTGGCCCTGCTCGGCGTCGCCCTGCTCAGCCTGCAATTCCCCACCGCCGCACTGCCCCGGGCGAGCGGTTACCTGTTCCTTGCAGGCATCGTGCTGTTTTCCGGCAGCCTGTACGTGCTGGCGCTCACCGGTATTCGCTGGCTCGGCGCGATCACGCCCATCGGCGGCCTCGCCTTTCTCGCCGGCTGGCTGTGTCTTGGCGTTTTCGCGCTGAACCGGTGATTGCCCCGGGAATGAGTCGGCTGGAATGGAACTGACCGTAAACGGTGAAACCCGCCAACTGGCGCAACCGCTTTCGGTGGCGCAGCTTGTGGCCAAACTCGGCATGGCGGAACGCAGGATCGCGCTGGAGCTGAACGGCGAAATCCTGCCCCGGAGCGAATTCGGGCAAACCCTGCTCACCGGCGGTGATACACTGGAAATCGTTCAGGCAATCGGAGGAGGCTGACATCAACATCATGACCAAGGCTGCGAATGACCCCCTGCTGATTGCAGGACGCAGCTACCAGTCCCGGCTGATCATAGGCAGCGGCAAGTATCGCGATTTCGAGCAGAACCGCGCTGCCCTGGAAGCCAGCGGCGCGGAAATCCTCACCGTGGCCATTCGCCGCGTCAATCTCGGCCAGCAAAGCGGCGAACCAAGCCTGCTTGATGTCATTTCTCCCGAGCGCTACACGATTCTTCCCAATACCGCGGGCTGCTACAGCGCCGAAGACGCGGTGCGCACCTGCAAGATGGCCCGGGAACTCCTCGATGGCCACAGGCTCGTCAAGCTCGAAGTGCTCGGCGACCGGAAAACCCTGTTTCCCAACGTCACCGAAACGCTCAAGGCGGCGCGCACGCTGGTGGCGGACGGCTTCGACGTGATGGTCTATACCAGCGACGACCCGCTGGTGGCGAAGGAACTTGAGGAAATCGGCTGTGTTTCGGTGATGCCGCTCGGTGCGCCCATCGGCTCGGGGCTCGGCATCCGCAACCCCTGCAATATCCGCATGATTCTGGAGAACGCCACCACACCGATCATCGTCGACGCCGGCGTGGGAACCGCTTCCGACGCCAGCATCGCCATGGAACTCGGCTGCGCGGGGGTGCTGATGAATACCGCCATCGCCGAAGCCCGGCATCCGGTACTCATGGCGTCGGCGATGAACAAGGCGGTGGCGGCGGGCCGGGAAGCCTTTCTTGCCGGTCGCATGCCGCGCAGGTTGTACGCCAGCGCCTCATCGCCGGAAACCGGAACCTTCTTTCCGCCTCTGTGAGCGCGCCCGATCCCATGTCGGCAACCCGGCCGGTTCGCAGCTACGTGATTCGTTCCGGACGCATCACCGACGGCCAGCGCCGGGCGCTTGAGCGGCACTCGGAAAAGTACGTGGTCCGCTTTCAGCCCGGTCCCCTGGCAATCGGGCAACTGTTCCCCGGCGAACAGCCGCTGACCGTAGAGATCGGCTTCGGCTCCGGCGAATCCCTGCTGCAAATGGCCCGGGAGCAGCCGGGGACCAATTTTCTCGGCATTGATGTCTACCAGCCCGGCGCGGGGCGGGTGCTGCAGGGGATTGTGGAGCATGGCCTGAGCAATATCCGGCTCATCTGCCATGACGCGGTGGAAGTGTTCCGCGACAATCTGGCCGAAGAATGTATCGACCGCGTGCTCATCCTGTTTCCCGACCCCTGGCCGCGCAAGCGCCACCACAAACGCCGCCTGGTGCGGGACGGATTCATGCAACTCGTGCTCAGCCGGCTGAAACCCGGCGGGGAAGTCCACCTCGCCACGGACTGGCCGCCTTATCTCGAATCCATGATGGCGGTCATGGACGGGATTCCGGGATTCCGCAATCGTTTTGGCGAAGGCTGCTGGGAAGACCCGGCAAGACCCATTACGCGTTTTGAACTGCGCGGCAGGCGGCTTGGGCACGAGGTGCGGGATTTGCTGTATTGCAAGGCGCCGCCATGAAGCAGCCGCCGAGAGACCGGCTCTATGTCGGCAACATGCTGCCCGGCGACTTCGTATTCGACGAAAAAGTGGCTGCGGTCTTCGATGACATGATCCACCGTTCGGTCCCCGGCTACACCACCATTACCGCCATGGGCGCCTCTCTGGCGGAGAAGCATTATCAGCCGGGAACGCGCATTTACGATCTCGGTTGCAGCCTTGGCGCCGCGAGCCTCGCCATCGTCCGGCGCATGGCAAGCCGACCCTGCGAGATCGTCGCCGTGGACAATTCCCGGCCCATGCTCGATGCGCTCGAATCGCGTCTTGCCACGCTCGGCGGCGGCCCGGTGCAATGCCGCCATGAAGATATCCGCGAATGCGAAATCGCCGGAGCTTCGGTGGTGATTCTCAACTTCACCCTGCAATTCATCGATCCCGTGGACCGGGAGCCATTGCTGCGCCGCATTTATCAGGGCATGAAGAATGGTGGCCTGTTGATCCTGTCGGAAAAGATCCTGGTGGATGATCCGCGGCTCGATGCGCTGTACATCGACATGTATCACGAATTCAAGCGGGACATGGGCTACAGCGAGTTGGAAATCAGCCGCAAGCGCGCGGCGCTGGAAAAGGTGCTGCTGCCGGAAAGCCTCGGCGCGCACGGGGCCCGGCTGGCGAGGGTGGGATTTGCCCCGGTGGAGCCCTGGTTCCAGTGCTTCAACTTCGCATCCCTGGTGGCGTTCAAACCGGGTTCTCGATGAAAGCCGCCGCCGTCATCCCGCGCGGAGCGCCTCGTGGGTTGCGGGCTGGATTGCCCGATGCGTCGAATTCGATGAACGCAACTTCCGTCATTCTGCGCGGAGCGCAGCGCAGTCGCAAAATCTGTTTGGCGATTCCATGAACTACCATAGTCTGCTCGACCAACTCCACGGCACCTCGCTGGCGGGGCTGGCGGACTTGCTGTCCCGGGGAAGCCTGGACCGAATCCGCCACGGAGATTTCCGCCGCTGGCGAGAGTTGGTGGCGCAATTGCCGCGAATCGCGCCTTCCAGCATGGATTTCAGCGATGGCGTGCGTATCGGCGGCGAGGCGGACTGCGACGAAGCCGCGAGGGATGAGCTGCGCCGGCGCCTCAAGGCATTCCTGCCCTGGCGCAAGGGACCCTTTGAAGTTTTCGGCATCGCCATCGACAGCGAATGGCGCGGCGAAATGAAGTGGGCCCGGCTCGACGGCCGAATCGCATCCCTGGCGGGGCGGCGGGTGCTCGATGTGGGCTGCGGCAACGGCTATTACGGCTTCCGCATACTCGGCCGGCAGGCCGCCCAGGTCATCGGCATCGACCAGCATATTCCCTACGTCATGCAGTTCCAGGCCCTGAAACATTTTGCGCCCGAGGCGAATTGCCACGTGCTGCCCATGGCCTTTGCCCGTTTTCCCGCCAACAGCGAGTATTTTGATACGGCCTTTTCCATGGGTGTCCTGTATCACGTCCGCTCGCCGCTCGATCATTTGCTGCAATTGCGCGAATGTCTGCGCCCCGGTGGCGAGCTGGTGCTGGAAACCCTACATGTGGAAGGCGGCGAAGGCTACAGCCTGACGCCGGCGGAGCGCTACGCGCGAATGCCCAGGGTCTGGTTTCTACCCTCATTGAAAACGCTGGAAAGATGGCTGCAACGCTGCGGATTTGAGGAAATCGAACTGCTCGACCGCAGCGTCACCACGCCCCGGGAGCAGCGCGGGACCGAATGGATGCCGTTTGCTTCGCTGGATGAGGCGCTGGACGGGGATGATCCGTCGCGGACCATCGAGGGCTATCCGGCGCCGGCCCGGGCCCTGCTCACTGCCCGGCGGCCGGAATAGGGGGAAGCTACTTGATCTTCGCTTCCTTGTAGATGACGTGCTTGCGAACCACCGGATCGAACTTGCGGATTTCGATCTTGTCGGGAGTGGTGCGCTTGTTTTTGTCGGTGGTGTAGTAATGGCCGGTGCCGGCGCTGGAGACCAGCTTGATCTTCTCTCTCATACCCGTATTCTCATATTTTGTAACCGCGCCCGCGAACATCGCTGAGCACCTTGTCGATGCCTTTCTTGTCGATAATGCGCATGCCCTTGGTGGACACCCGCAGCTTGACGAAACGCTTTTCCGACTCGACCCAGAAGCGGTGGCTCTGGATATTCGGCAGAAAGCGGCGCTTGGTCTTGTTCTGGGCGTGGGAAACATTGTTCCCCACCCTCGGTTGCTTGCCGGTAACCATGCAGACCCGTGCCATTTCGCTGTCCTCTGAAAACCGAAGCCGCCTGCCCGGAGACCAGCCGCCTCGAAAAGCCGCGTTTTATACCAGAACAAGCCCCCTATAAGCAAGCCGTTTCCGCTTGCCTACATCAGTCCACGCTCCGCGAGGGAGACTACCTGGCTGCTGCCGACGATGAAATGGTCGAGGACCCGGACGTCGATGGTTTCCAGGGCCACCCGCAGCTTGCGGGTGATGGCGACATCGGCCTGGCTGGGTTCGGCGACGCCCGAAGGATGGTTGTGGGCCAGGATTACCGCCGCGGCATTGTAGGAAAGACAGCGCTCGACGACTTCCCGGGGGTAGACCGCGGCGCCGTCGATGGTGCCCTGGAAAAGTTCGTCGAGCCGGAGAATGTGGTGCTGGTTGGTGAGGAAGATGCAACTGAAAATCTCGTTCTTGCAGTAACGGAAGCGCGCCCGCAAATACTCCCGGGTGGCGTGGGAGCCCTGCAGCACATCGCGTTTGCACATGTCGGCGTACAACTGGCGGTGGCCGAGTTCGCGCAGGGCGGCAAGACCGGCGGCCTTGGCCGGGCCGATGCCCGGCACTTCGGAAATCTTTCCGATATCGGTGGACAACACGCCAGCGATTCCATCAAAGCGGCGCAGCAGGTCCCGTGCCAGGTCGAGGGCCGACCTGCCCGCTCCGCCGCTGCCGAGCAGCAGCGCCACGAGTTCCGCGTCGCTAAGATGCTTGGCGCCCAGGTCGAAAAGCCTCTCCCGCGGCCGTTCCATTTCCGGCCAGTTCTTGATCGTCATTATGGCTCCCGTTTTGTCCGATGCGATGTGTTGCGGGAAAAGCATAGTCAGTTTTTGGCAAATGGCACTGTTTGCGGCTGAAATTGCTTCAACCGGGGCTTGCTGCTAGTCTAGGGAAGCTCTGATTAAGTCAGAGCTTCCCTGCGGCACATGGAAGTGCCGCCGAATTCGATGGCGTAAGACATTGAATTCGGGAGCAAAACAAAACCACGCTTTTGTTTTGCGATAATGAAAAACTCCACGGATGGAGTTTTT
>JAJECW010000071.1 GCA_022821865.1 Pseudomonadales bacterium | reverse complement strand
GCTGCTGCACAGCGGTGGCAGCGGCCATTACTTCGGCGACGACCGGGAAGTGCCCTTTCAGGCCTATGGCCATTTCGCCCAGTGGCTGCCGGTGAACCGCCCCAGCCAGTTCTTGCTGATTCGCCCCGGGGAGAAGCCTGTCTACTATCAGGTGGTTCCCGCGGACTACTGGTACGAGCAGGATTTCGCCCTCGACGATTCCTGGCGCGAGGCGCTGGAAGTGCGGCAATTGTCCGCGGTTGCGGACTTGCCGGGGCCGGAAACAGGAACCGCCTGGCTCGGCCCGGACCCAACACTCGCCGAAGCACTCGGCATTGCCCCGGAGCATCGCAATCCCCCGGCGCTGCTCAATCCGCTCGATTTCGCCCGGGCCGTCAAGACGCCCTACGAAACCGCCCGGTTGCGAGCCGCCAGCGGGCTCGCCATGCGCGCCCACCAGGCGGCCCGGCTGTGCTTTCTCGCCGGCGGCAGCGAATTCGACATCCACCTCTCCTTTCTCGAAGCCTGCCGCCAGATCGAGGAAGAACTGCCCTACACTCCCATCATCGCCATCGACGAAAAATCGGCCATCCTCCATTACCAGCACAAGCGGCGGCAGCTTGCGGGCCCGCCCAGGGTGCTGCTGATCGACGCCGGCTGCCGGGTCAATGGCTATGGCTCGGACATAACCCGAACCTGGACCTCGGCGGCGGCGGATGCCCTGTTTGTCGAACTGCTCGCGGGGATGGAGCGGCTGCAGCGGGGGCTGGTGGCGCAAGTCAGGCCGGGAATGGACTATGTGGACCTGCATCTCGCCGCCCTGGACAGGCTGGGGGAACTCTTGCTTGCGCTTGGCATTTGCCGGGGCGGCGGCGAGCAGTTACGGGAAGCCGGGATTCCGCAGTGCTTCATGCCACATGGCGTGGGGCATTTGCTCGGCGTGCAGGTACACGATGTGGGAGGCCGCCAGCTTGACGCCCATGGCGGCGAGCGACCGCCGCCGGAACATTCCCCCGCCTTGCGCAATACCCGGGTCATGGCGGAAGACATGGTATTCACCATCGAGCCCGGCTGCTACTTCATCCCCATGCTGCTCGAACCCCTGCGGCAATCGGCGAAGACGGGACTGATCGACTGGGACGCCATCGATACGCTTTACAGCCATGGCGGCGTGCGAATCGAGGACAATGTGCGGGTAAGCGCTGCGGGGGCGGAGAATCTTACTCGGGACGCCGCGCCAGCAGCGGCCTGATTTCCGCCAGGGTCAGCGCCAGCGCCTGCTGATTGGCGGCGATCACCGCCTTGCCGGCTTCGCCCATCTGTTTGCGCAGTGCCGGCTTCGCCAGCAGTTCGCTCCAGAGTTCGCCCAGAGCGTCGCCATCTCCGGCGACGCGCAGGGCGCCGGCGTCTTCCAGCAAATCGCAGACATCAGCGAAATTGAATCGGGAGGGCCCGATGATCACCGGAACACCCACCGCGGCAGGTTCCAGCACGTTATGGCAGCCGGTATCCACCAGGCTGCCGCCGACAAAGGCAATGTCCGCGCTGGCGAAGTAGGCCATCATTTCGCCCATGGAATCGCCGATGATGACTTGCGTGTCGTCAGTGATCAAATCGGCTTCGCTGCGCCGTCCGGCGCGGAAACCTTCGGTGACGCACAGGGAAAAAGCCTCGTCAAAGCGTTCCGGGTGCCGGGGCACGATCAGCAACAAGCCGCGGGGGTGGTCCGCGAGGCAGCGCCGAAAGGCTTGCAGCACCTTGCCTTCTTCGCCTTCCCGGGTGCTGCCGGCGACGATCAGCTTGCGCCCGCCTTTCCAGTGTTTGATGGCATCAAGCGCCTGCGGCTTGGCCCCCGAGCCATGCAGGGCGAATTTCAAGCTGCCTGTAACCTGAACCTCCTGCGCGCCGAGGTCGCGAAAGCGTTCCGCGTCGGCCTCGGACTGGGCGCAAACCCGCTGCACCTGCCCCAGCATGGTCCGGCTCAAACGCGGAAAACGCCGATACGCCCGCCAGGACTTGTCCGACAGGCGGCCGTTGACGAGCAGCACCGGCACTCCCGCCCGCCGCGCCTCGTGGATGGTGTTGGGCCAGAGTTCGGTTTCCATCAACAGCAGCAGCCGCGGCCGGAAAGCGCCCAAAAAACGGCGCAGCATCCAGCCGATGTCGTAGGGCGCGTAATGCTGTATCACCGAATCGCCGAATAGCCGCCGGGCCTGTTCCGCTCCGGTGGGCGTCATGTTGGTCAGCAGCATCTGGAAATCGGGGAATTCTTGCTTCAGGGCTTTTACCAGCGGCGCCGTTGCCACCGTTTCCCCCATGGAAACCGCATGCAGCCAAATGAGCGGCCGCGCCGGATTGAACGCCGCCGGCGGGTGAATACGCCCAAAGCGTTCCCCAATGCGCTGCCGATAAGCCGGCGCCCTGCGCGAGCGCCACAGCAGGCGCAGCCAGACGCTAGGCAGCGCCAGGTGGAAAACCAGGCTGTAGATCAGTCGTTGCATGAAGGGAACCACCGCGAATGCCTGCGCCGCGGGCTTCTGGGGTATGCTTGCGTCAGGAGCCTGCGGGGCAGGCTCCTGGCCCGGCCACGATGCGGGAAACGTTATCGGATGCCCCCCAGCTATTCAACTGACATCGTCATTTTCGGCGGCGGCGTGGCCGGACTTTGGCTGCTGAACCGGTTGGCGGCGGCGGGATACCGGACCATTCTGCTGGAGCGTGAGGCGCTTGGCGGCGTCCAGTCGATTCACGCCCAGGGCATTATTCACGGTGGCCTGAAGTACGCCCTTCACGGCGCTTTCAGCGGCGCTTCCCGGGCCATTGCCGACATGCCCGCGCGCTGGCGAGAGTGTATCGCCGGCAGCGGCGAGATTGACCTGTCCGCCTGCAAGCTGTCCAGTCCAAGCTTCTATCTCTGGTCCGGCGATGGCCCTGGCGGCGGCATGAAGGCTTTTCTCGGCAGCAAGGCGGTCGTCGGCGGGGCGGAAGTGGCCACTGAAACGGAAATGCCCGGGTTTCTGCGAAGTCGCGGCGCGGTGTACCGCCTGCCGGATTTTGTGGTGGACACCCATTCCCTGATTCGGGCGCTGGCGCAAGGGCATGCCGGGCGCATATTCGCTGTGGGAAGTGATGGCTCTGAAACGACCTTGACTTTCGAGCGCGCCGGCGAGCGCCGTGAGTTATGGGTGCGAGGCACCGAAGGGTCGTTGCGGATCAAGGCGCGGCGCTACCTCTTCTGCGCTGGAGAAGGCAATCAGGCATTGAGCGAGCAGGCGGGGCTGGCCACTCCCCGCTGTCAGTTGCGGCCGCTGAAGATGGTTTCGGTCACTGGCGCCGCGCTGCCCGAGACCTTCCTCCATGTGCTTGGCGCGGGCCTGAGCGCCACTCCCCGGCTCACCATCACTTCCCATCGCGACGCGAATGACACTCCGGTCTGGTATCTCGGCGGCGAACTCGCCGAAGCCGGTGTCGCGCGCACGGACGCCCGGCAAATCGAAGTGGCCAGGGCCATGCTCGCCGAACTGTTGCCGGAAGCCGCGATGCACGAACTGGAATGGCGCTGCCTCGACATCAACCGGACGGAACCGGCAAGCCCGGGCGGCCGCAGGCCCGACAATGCCAGCCTTTGCGCCGAACAGGACGTCATCGTGGCCTGGCCGGTCAAGCTCGCCCTGGCGCCGGTGCTGGCGGACCAGGTGATGAACAGGCTGCGGGTGGATGGAATCAAACCCGGCTACGCCGGCAGGTCTCGAGTGGACGATTCGGGGCTGCTTGCCAGCGTCTTTCCCGACCCCCCCGCATTCGCCCGGCCCTTCTGGAATTGATTTGATGCTGCCCAGACGCAAACTCGGCGATACCGGCATGGATGTCCCTTGCCTCGGGCTCGGCACGGTGAAGTTCGGTCGCAAGGAACAGGTGAAGTATCCCGCGGGTTTCGAGCTTCCTTCCGACCGGGAAATCACATCGCTGCTCGTCCAGGCGCGGGAAGCGGGGATCAACCTGATCGATACCGCCCCGGCCTATGGCGGCAGCGAACAACGCCTTGGCCGGCTGCTGCCGGAACGGGATCATTGGCTGATTTGCACCAAGGTGGGAGAAATCTTCGCCGGCGGCGTTTCGCGGTTCGATTTTTCCGCGGGCCATGTGCGCGCCAGCGTCGAACAAAGCCTGCGCGACTTGCGCACCGATCATGTCGATATCGTGCTGATTCACTCGGACGGAAACGACCTGGACATTCTGGAAAAGTCCGACTGCGTCGAGACGCTCTACAAGCTGCGCGACGAGGGCCTGCTGCGCGCCATCGGCATGAGTTCCAAGACCGTCGCCGGCGGCCTGCGGGCCATGGAATTCGTCGATGTGCTGATGCTCGCCTATAACCGAGCCGACATCAGCCAGACCCCGGTGATCGAACAGGCCCACCGGACCGGCAAAGGCGTCCTCATCAAAAAGGGCCTTGCCAGTGGCCACGCCCTCCATGCCCCCGGCGCCTCCGCCACCGAAACTTTCCGCTTCCTTCTCGAACCACCCGGAGTAAGCTCCGTCCTCATCGGCACCATCAACCCAACCCACCTCCGGCAAAACATCAAGGCGGCCTCCGACACCCTCACACCCTAACCTTCAGCACACCCTGCCCCTCTTAACCCACTGAAGATGCGGCATGCCGTAAGCCGCTGTCGGGCAGGGGTGTCCGGCGGCTTCGAGCGCATGGATGCGCGAGCAGAGCCTACAGGGATGTATTCACGGCGCCCGCCAGACACCCCTGCCCGACAGCGGCGATGCTTCGTTACCCTCCCCGCATCTTCTCCACCATCGCCGAAGTCGAACAATCGTCTATAAACGCGAGCACATGCACTTCGCCGCCCCAGGCTCTGACGAGTTCCCCTCCCACCACCTGGTCCAGCGTATAGTCCCCGCCCTTGACCAGCACTTCCGGCCGCAATTCCCGCAGCAGGTTCTCCGGGGTGTCTTCGCTGAAGCTCACCACCCAGTCCACCGCGCTGAGGCCGGCCAGCACCCGCAGGCGCCGGTCCAGCGGATTGATGGGGCGACCGGAGCCTTTCAATCTGCCCACGGAAGCATCGTCGTTCACCGCCACCACGAGGCGGTGCCCGAACTTGCGCGCCTCGTCGAGATAGCCCACATGACCGGCGTGGATGATGTCAAAGCAGCCATTGGTGAAGACGATGCGCTCGCCGTGTTCCCGGGCGTCCTCCACGGCGATGCGCAATTGGTCGGCTCGCATGATGCCCCGGCCGCGGTCGAGTTCGGCCATCAGGGCCCGGCGCAATTCCGGCGCGCTGATGGCGGCGGTGCCGAGTTTGCCCACCACCAGCCCCGCGGCAAGATTGGCCAGCACCACGGCGTCGGTGAGTTTCTCCCCCGCCGCCAGCGCCGCGGCAAGCACCGAGATTACCGTGTCGCCGGCGCCGGTCACGTCATAGACTTCCCGGGCCCTGGCGGGAAGATGCAATTCCGGCGCATGGGGGCGGATCAGGGTCATGCCGTTTTCGCCCCGGGTGATGAGCAGGGCTTCGAGTTCAAGCTCGGCAATCAGGCGCTCGCCCTTGCCCACCAGTTCCTGTTCATTGGCGCTTGGCCCCATGACGGCTTCGAACTCGGCCAGATTGGGGGTTATCAGGGTCGCCCCGCGATAGCGCCGGAAATCTTTTCCCTTGGGGTCCACGATGACGGGGATGCCTTGCCCGCGGGCCAGGGCGATGAGTTCCTCCACCTGGCCGAGAACGCCCTTGTCGTAATCGGATAGCAGCAGGATCTGGGACCGCGGCAGCAACTCGGCAATCGTGGCGGCTAGCCCGTCAATGTCGCCGGGGCCGAATCGCTCTTCGAAATCGAGCCGGATCAATTGTTGCTGGCGGCCGATCACGCGCAGTTTGGTGATGGTGGGCTTGTCGGCGGATCGCTGGAACTTGCAGTAGACCCCGGCGGCTTCCAGCCTGTCCTGCAATTCCCGAGCGGTGCCATCATCGCCCACCGCGCCGACCAGTGTGGCGGCGCTGCCCAATGCCGCGATATTGAGGGCGACGTTGCCGGCGCCGCCGGGGCGGTCTTCGCGTTTGCCCACCCGCACCACGGGCACCGGCGCTTCCGGGGAAATCCGCGAGGCGTCGCCATGCCAGTAGCGGTCGAGCATGACATCTCCCACTACGAGTAATCTTGCATCCTGAAAGGCAGGCATCGAAGGTTTCATGGGGCTCGCCAACAGTGCCGGGAAGGCGGGCCGGATAGTAGCATATGCACGTGGGGTGGCATTGCCCTTGATTGGCAAGGGCGTGTTCACCATGGAGCTTGAGCCGGCGGCGAAACAGGCAAAAACTATTTTTCGCAAAAACTTGGCACTCATCCCGGAGCTTTCCTATGGTTTGTCCGCAAGCACCTTCAACTTTAAACTTATGAGGAGATTGACATGAGAGAACTTACGATCGACGAAATGGAGCAGGTGGACGGCGGCATAGGATTCCACGGCGCCGTAATGGGAGCTGCTGCGGGAGCAATCGGAGCAGCACTAACTGGTGGTGGCGTCGCCGAAATCGCCACCGGCGCGATGTTCGGCGCGGTCAGCGGGTTTTTTGGCGGCATCGGCGGGGCGACCGTCGGCATAACCCGTGGAATGTTCTCGGGCTATTCTCTGGGAACGGGAGCAATCGGCACCAGAGCGGTTTATGAGATGACCGAGCAACGCAGATACAGATACAACCCGTCCTGACGACTTGCAGCTATTGTCCCGGCATAAGTTACTGTCGCCGCTTGATGTGATAGAACATAGCCGAGGGCATATGGTGACAAGTTGGCTCTGCCAAGGGCGACGCCGCGTTGCCCTTGGCCCCTTTTTTTGGCATTTACAAAGGAGGATGATTCAAAATGGGATTCATTAATTTCGTTGCATTTCTCGCCAACATCTTTTTGACGGTCAACTTCGTGCCTGCGGTGATTTACGACCAGAAGACCGGGGAATTCAAGGGTTACCTGCATCCGGCGCCGTTATTCTGGCTGACGGTGGCCGCGGTCGCGGGCTGGCTGCTGATGGCCACTTCCGAATCGCCCCGCGCCGAACCCTGGCAGTATGCCGTGTTCTCGGTTTTCTTCGTGGTCATCGGTTCCCGCATCATGATCGAGGGGCTCCACCGGAAACTGCATGGGACCTGGCTGCGCAAGGAGGGGGTCTGGTTGTTACGCAAGCGACCGGACTAAGTCCAGTTATCCGTCATCCTGCGCGCAGTCGCGGGGCCCCGGCTTTTAATCCCGGCGGGAGTTAGCTAGGGTTATGGCTTCGGTCTGGTCGGGGTTTGGCTTGGATGGCGCGGGGAGGGTCGGGCGAAGTAGTTGACTTGCGGGGGTTTTGGTGGCCCCGGTACTGGGGCACCTGGGCGCTGCTTGGGATGGCTTGGCTGGCGGCGCGATTGCCTTGGTCCTGGCAGCTTCGGCTTGGGACGGGGCTCGGGCTGCTCAGCTATCGGCTGGCGCGCTGGCGGCGACACGTCTGTGAAGTGAATCTGCGGCTGTGCTTTCCCGAACTCGATGCCCGGGCTCGAAAGCGGCTGGCGCGGCGGGTTTTTGTGGAAAACGGGATTGGCCTGGTCGAAGTTGCGATTTCCTGGTACCGCAACCCGGAGGACTTTCGCTCACGCACGAGTATCGAAGGGCTGGAGAATCTGCAACGGGCAGTGGCCAGTGGGCGGGGGGCGCTGCTGGTGGCGGCGCATTTTTCCACGCTGGAGATCGGCGGTTTTCTGCTCAGCCTGTTTCATCCCATGGCGGTCAGTTATCGCGCCCATGAAACCCCCCTGTTCGATGCGGTGATGCTCCGTCGCCGCGGCAGGCTGTATCCCCGGGTAATCGAGCGGCGCGATGTGCGCGGGGCGTTGCGGAGCCTGCGGGACGGGTTTGCGCTGTGGTACGCCCCGGATCAGGATTACGGCTCGCGCCGGGCGGTTTTCGTGCCATTCTTCGGGGTCGATGCGGCCACGATTACCGCCACGAGCCGCTATGCCTCCGCCAATGATTCGCCGGTTCTTTTTTTCAGCCATTACCGGCGGCCGGACAATTCAGGCTACCATTTGCGCATCAGCCCCGAACTGGAAGACTTTCCCTGTGGCGACGAGCGCGAAGACGCCATCCGGATCAACCGCCTGGTGGAGCAGGCCGTGCGCGAACAGCCGGAGCAGTATCTGTGGCTGCACAAGCGCTTCAAGACCCGGCCGGACGGCGAAGCGGACTTCTACCGGCAAGCCGATGGCGACGAGCTATGAGCGACGGCGCCGGCAGGCTTGTCGAGCGGCTTGAGCGGATCGATGCGCGGCTGTGGGCGGTTGCGGCGAGCCTGCTGCTTTCGGCCTGGGCGGGGCTGAGCGTGACGGTGCCCAATGACGACGCCTTTGTCTATATCCGCACCGCCCAGGTATTTCTCGATGAAGGTGTCGAGGCCGCCTTCGCGCACTATGCCTGGGCCGGCTATCCGGTGCTGCTCGGCCTGGTCAGCTCCCTGGGGCCTGGGCTCCTTGCCGCGGCCTATCTGCTCAATGCCCTGTTCTTCGCCCTGCTGGCATTCGCTTTCGTCAGTATCTGCCGGGAGTTCTCCACGGACCGCCGCCTGCTCGCCCTGGCGGCGCTGACGATTCTGCTTTTTCCGGAAATCAACGAATACCGCCATCTCATTCTGCGCGATACCGGATTCTGGGCCTTTTCCCTGCTCGGGCTGTGGTGCCTGATTGCTTATGGCGAACAGGGCTCGTGGAAATATTGCCTGTACTTTGCCGGGGCGATGCTTTTCGCCACGTTGTTCCGCCCGGAGGCGGCGCTTTACCTGTTGCTCGCGCCATTATGCCTGCTTTTCGATCAACGCTACCCTCGGGCCGAGCGGTTCCTGTTGCGCTTTCGCATGCTGGCGGCGGCGCTGGGCGCCCTGCTGCTGTGTTTGCTGGGTGGCCTGGCATTCGGTTTGAACCTGTTCCATCAGATGATCGAATCAGCCTCCACCTATCTGCCTTTTGTGCAATCGCTGTTTGATCCCGTGAGTCAACAGGCCGCCGCCGAGGCCATATTCGGCGGGCACGCCGCCACCTGGTCCGGGCGCTACCTGCCGCTGTTCCTGATCGCGGGCTTGCTGGCGATCCTGGTGGTGGAGCTGTTCTATGCCGTGGGCATGCCGTTTACGCTGATTCTGGCTTGGGGATACTGGAAAAGATGGCTGCTGCCGAACCGCAACGCCGCCCTGCCGATCATCGCTTTCGTCCTCATCAATCTGCTTACGGTGTTCGGCTTTATCCTGCTGACGCGCTACCTGACAAGCCGTTACGCCATGGTGTTCAGCCTTTCCCTGGCTGTCTTCGTGCCCTTCATCGCCCGGGAAATGCTGACAAGGGCGCTGCCGGGAAGCCGGGCCGCGGTCTGGCTGCTCGTGTTGTTCTTCAGCTTCTCCGCGGTGGACTCCTTCTACAGCTTCGGTCGCTCGAAAGCCTATGTCGGGGACGCCATCGCCTGGCTCGACGCCAATCACGACGGGGCCGCCGCGCTGATCACCAATGTCCGGGCGGTGGCGTACTTCAGCGGGCTGGTTCCCGAGTACGACCGGGTCCAGCCGCGACTCGCCAAAGAGCAGATTCTTGACGCGGAGTCGGGCGATATCATTGTGGTGGAGACATCGATTGTTCGCGACCAGTTGCGGGACAGGCCCGAAGTTTCCGCACTGCTTGAACCTGTCGCCGCCTACCCCGAAACCGGCGCGGCCTCCATCTTCATCTACCGGCGTAGATAGCTACCAGTTGTCCTCTTCCGGGCGGCGGGTGACCAGCAGGTCTTCGAGGATCAGGTATTTCAGGCCCGAGTTCACAAACAGTTCAATCGCGTCCTCCGGCGAACAGACCAACGCTTCGCCGGGGCGGCTCATGGAAGTGCTGATCAGCAATGGGTGGCCGGTTTCCCGCTCGAAGCGGGTCAGCAGGCGATGGAAATCCGGGAAGCGCCCGGCCTCGACGACCTGCACCCGGGTGCTTCCGTCCGCATAGGCGATGTATGGATAGCGCCGGCGCCAGTCTTCCGCGATGTTCACCCCGATGCTGCGCCAGGGGTCTGGCTGCTGGCCTTCAAGCAATTCCCCGGCGGCGCCGGCAAGCACCGCGGCGGCGAATGGCCTCTTGACCTCGCGAAACTTGAGCTGGCTGTTGATCAATTCGGAAACGTTCCTCTGTTGCGGATGGGCCAGCACGCAGCGATTGCCGAGGCTGCGCTGGCCGAATTCCAGGGCGCCGCGAAACCAGCCCACGAGCTCTCCCGCCGCCAGCAGTTCCACGGCTTTTCCATGCGGGTCGTCAAGCGCTTCCCAGCGGGGCTTGTCGCGGTGGTTGCGGCAGGCGGCAATGCATTCGTTGGGAGCATAGGCGGGGCCTAGCAACAGATTGTCCACCGGCGCCAACTTCGTGCCTTCCCCCCGGATGACATGGGCCGCTGCGCCGATGGCGGTTCCCGAGTCGCTGCAGGCGGGATGGACCATGAGGCGTTTTACCTTGTCCCAGTTTGCCAGCCGCTGGTTGAGCCGCAGATTCATGGCGCCGGTGCCCGCCACGGCGAGCACGCCGGTTTCCGCGAGCACATCGCCGAGGTGGTGTTCCAGCAATTGCAGGGCCAGATCTTCGTAGCGTTTCTGGATGGCGGCGGCGTAGTGGAGATAGGGGTCGTCCACCAGATTGCCGACCCGCCGCGGCCCCAGCATTTCCACCAGCTTCGGGCTGAAGTAATGGCCCTGGGAGCGGGCCTTGTAGCGGCGCAGTCCCACGGTGCCGATCAGCTTGTTGTTGACTCTGAGCCTGCCCCGTCGGCAGCTTGCCAGGGACGAGAGGTCGTACTTGTCCGGGTCCCCCAGTGGGGCGATTCCCATGACGCGCAATTCACCGTCGAGAATTTCAAAACCGAGGTAATCGGTGAGCGCCGCGTACATGCCGCAGAGCGAATCCGGATTATGAAATTCCCTGCGCTTGCGGATGCGGCCCCGTTCGCCCACGGCGAAGAGCATGTTGCTGTACTCGCCTTTCGCGTCATTGCAGAAGATTGCGATTTTTTCCGCGGGTTCGTTGAGCAGGTAGGCGCTGGCGGCGTGGGCGAGCTGGTGTTCCACCGGCAGGATTTGCGCTTGCCCCGGCGCGATGTGCAACTGCGCCAGCAACCCCCGCAACTGGCGAAGATAGCGGCGGTAGCGGCGGTTGCCGTTGAACAGGCAGTCGAGGCTGCGGTCCGGGGCGTACCAGTGGCGCCGGGCATAATGCCAGCGCGCGGCGCCGAACAGGCTGATGGGGCTGTAGGGAATGGCGATGCGGCTGATTTCACCCGCCCGGACGCCGGCGATCTGCAGGCATTGCCGGGCGGCGTGATAAGGCATTTCGCCCCGGGCGTGACGACGGCGGGTCAGCCTTTCCTCTTCCACCGCGGCGATCAGTTCGCCGTCGCGAAACAGCGCGGCGGCGGGATCGTGGCCGATGGCGCCGGCAAGGCCGAGGGTGTATGTGGGGCCGCTTGCTGTCATGGTCGTTTCGACCGCCCGCTTGTTATTCCGCCAAGCTGTTCCAGAATATCCACCGCCGCCTCCGGCATCCTGCCGAGTTCCGCCTCGCGGCCATAGCGCAGGCCATTCTCGCTCCAGGGCGCGCTGCCGAGCTGGCCGAGCATGACCCCGAGGCGGCGGTTGAGTTCCCGCTGGGCGAAGGGTTCGCCGCAGACCTCGCCGGCATTGGCTTGGCTGACATGCACGGCATAGCCGCAGCTCGCGGTGGTCAGCACCGGCAGGCCGGCCACAAGGGCTTCGAGCAATACATGGCCGGCGCTTTCCGACCAGGCCGGATGCAGCAGCAGGTCCGCCGCCTGATAGAAGCGATCGATGTCGTCTCTGCCGGGCAGGATGCTGACCCGGTGGGCGATGCCCAGCCTGCGGGCCAGCCGTCTGGGGCCAGCCGCGCGGCCGCGGCCAATGAGCAGATAGCGGCAATTTTCCCGGACTTCTTCCGGCAACGAAGCCAGTGCGCGCAGGGAACGATCCACCCCCTTGATGCGAAAGCCCGAGCCCACCTGCAGCAGCAGCTTTTCATTTATTCCAAGCCCGAGTTCCGCGCGGCAGGCTTGTCTGGTGGCCGCATCGCGCCGGGCGACTTTGCGGTCGGCGGAAAGTCCCGGCGGCAGCAAGTGGACGCGGTCGGCGCAGCCGGGGTAGTGGCGCAGATATTCTTCCCGTTGCCGCTCGCTCAGCAGCAGGGAAACCGTGTCGCTTGCCGGGCCGAAGACCGCCTGCTCGTAATCGCGGAAATGGCGGAAGCGGGGGCTCAGGCGATACCAGGCGCCGCGTTGCCCGAAGGCCTTTTCGGCAAAGCAGGAGTCGGCGGCGAAGTAGGCGTCGAGCAGGGGCATCCTGTTGAAACCGAGCACCAGGTCCGCCGGTTCCCTGACCAGTTCCTGTTGTATCAGGGCGGTATAGCTCCGGTACCGTCCGAGCCGGCTGAGGCCGCGGGCCGGGATCAGCCTGAGCCGCAGGTCTTCCGGCCCGGGGCCATGCCAGGTCATGGCGTACACGGTAAGCTCGTGGCCCCGGGCGCGGCACTCCCGGGCCAGGCGCAGCATGTCGCGCTGCTGGCCGCCGTGTGGAAACCAGGCATAGATCAGAAAGGCCAGCTTCATTGGCCCGCCCCGAGCAGTTCTTCGAAGCGCTGCCAGACCGCATCCGGCCTGTGACTGGCGAAACAGGGAGGTCGCACGGGGACGGATTCGCCCTGCTGCCTGTCGAATACCGGCTCACCCTGATAGGCGCAGGTTTTCTTCATGCAGGGGGCACAATCGATGTCCGCGGCGAGATGCAGTTGGCGGCGGCCGTAGGTGCCGCTGAGGTCGGGATTGGTGGGGCCGTACAGCGTCAGCGCGGGCTTGCCAAGGGCGGCGGCGAGATGGCCGAGGCCGGTATCCACGGCAATCACGCCCTCGGATTTGAGCATGTGCCGGGCCAACCCGGTGAGGCTCTGCTTCTCCAGCACCGCGGCGTTCGGGTTGCCGCCGGCAATCAGTTCCGCCCGGCGTTTTTCCTCTGGGTCGCCCCAGGGAAGCCGGATTCGGTAGCCGGCGGCGGCGGCGTTTTCGCCGAGCCGCCGCCAGTAGGCGTCGGGCCAGTGCTTGGTGGTCCAGGTCGTGCCATGGAGAAAGAGCACGACGCCGGAAGACCCGGATGGAATCTCCTGGTTGATTCGCCCCAACTCGATACCGTAATCCACCGAGGACTTGCTGTAGCGATAGTTGAGCGCCCGGGAAAACAGTTGCCGCAGCCGGTCCACCGCATGGGTGTCCCAGGGCACCGAATACGACTGGTTGTAGAACAGCGAGGAAAGCGGTTCCCTGGCGGTCTGATTGCTGAGGCCGATGGTGAGCCCCCTGGACATGCGGCTGATGATGCCGCTCTTGATCAAACCCTGGGCGTCGATGACCAGATCGTAATGTTCCGCCCGCAGGCGTTGCCGGAATGCGCGAACCTCGCGCTGGAGCCAGGTTTTCAGCGGATTGCGCCGCCAGCGCCGGATGGAGACGGGGATTACCTTGTCCACCGCCGGATGCCAGGCGGGCACGTCAACGAAATTCTCCTCCACCACCCAGTCGAAAACCACGTCCTTGCGGGCATTGGCGGCGTCGGTGACGGCCGGCAGGGTATGGATGATGTCTCCCAGCGAGGAGACCTTGACGATCAGAATCCGCAATTCGCCGCTACCCCCGCAGTCTTTCGATGGCCTCGGCCACGAACTCGGGCTGTATTCCGGTCAGGCAGCGCAAATGGCCATAGGGACATTCACGCTGGTAACAGGGTTGGCATTCGATGCCGGTGGCGAGCAATTCTACCCTTTCGGCCAGTGGGGGGGTGAATGCCGGCGAACTCGAGCCATAGATTGCCGCCAGCGGCCTGTCCAGGGCGGCGGCGACATGCATCAGCCCGGAATCGTTGGAGACCACCGCCCCGGCCAGGGAAAGCAGGTCGATGGCTTCGGCGAGGCTCGTTTCGCCGGTGAGATCGCGGCAACGGGAAGACCACTCATCGCCAATGGCGGCGACGATTTCCGCCGCGATGCCCCGGTCGTTTTCCGAACCGAACAGCCACACCTGCCAGCCCCGGGCAAGATAATGCCGCGCCAGTTCGCCATGATTCGCCGCGGGCCACTGCTTGGATGGCCCGAACTCCGCTCCCGGGCAGAGCGCGAGCACGGGATCTTGCGGGTCCAGTTCCAGCCTTGCCAGGGCCTGGTCGCGGTCCGGCTCCCGCACCAGCAGGCACGCCCGGGGCGGCTCGGCAGGGAGCGGGCTGTCCGGCGGCAGGCCCAGCGCCACGAACCGCTCCACCATCCTGGGCAGTTTTTCCTTGTTCAGGCGGCGGCAGTCGTTGAGGAGCCAGCCGCGCCATTCGCCGCGCCAACCGGTCCGCCGGGGAATCCCGGCATGGAAAGGGACCAGGGCCGACTTGAAGGAATTGGGCAGGACAATAGCGTGGGTGAAGCCCCGGCGGCGCAAGCCGCGGCCGAATTCCCGGCGCCTGCCCCAGCGCCATTCGCCGTGGCGGAATGGCGAGTCGAGGCTTTGGTCCACCTCTGGCATGCGCTCAAGCAGGGGCCGGGTCCAGGCGGGCGCAAGGACACTGATTTTATTGCCGGGATGATTGGCCTTCAGTTGCCGGAACAGCGACTGGGCCATGACCATGTCGCCGACCCAGGACGGGCCGACGATGAGATACTTGCCGGGCGCAATCCCGGATCCAGGCCCGGAGTTCGCCGTCATATCGCCGGGACGGTTACTCGACGAGCTTGATCCATTCGCCCGGCTCCGGATTGCCGATGGGATAATGGCCGTTGAGCAGGCGCAGGATTTCCTCGGGATATTCCTTGATTTTGGAGTTGCGGGCGGCGACGGCGTAATCGAAATTTTCGTCCGCCACGACCCAGTGGATTCGCAATTCTTCGGCGATCGCAATCTCGCCGCGCTCCATGGGCCGGAAGCTGCGGATCGATTCCAGCAGCAGAGCGTCGGTTTCTTCTATGGAGCCGGGGGGCAATTCCCCGGTGATCAGATAGGCCCGGGGGCCAAAATAAATCACCGCCACGCGCTCCTTGCCGCCGGTGGCGGGATTGATGGTGACGCCGGTATGGCCGAGCAGACGGAATTGCTCCAGGGCTTCGGACTGTTCGAGATGGGCCTGCCGCAGCCGGTCGGCGAGAAAGTCCCTGGGCGGCTGGTTTCTTTGCAGGCGCAGGGCTTCCACCCTGAGCGAGCCCTGGCCCGGCGCGCTGCCGGTGGCCGTGGTGGTGGTTTCGGTGATCGACCAATCGTCCGGGAAGACCATGGTGTAGCCGAGCAGTGTCTGGTAATAGCGATTGCGGGTTTCGTTGGTTCTGGCAAGGCGGCTCTCGCCGTAGATCATGCCTTCGGTGGCTTCCCGGAAGCGGCTGTTGTCGTCAAGATATGCCGCCTGGGGATCGAAATCCCGCACCTGGGCGATGGTCTCTTGCAGGCGCTGATCACTGCGCGGATGAGAGGCGAACAGGCCATGATAACCGCCGCCGCGATGGGTGGTGAGGCGGGTGAAGTCCTGATGGTTTTTCAGCACCGTGAGGGTTTCGATCATGCCGATGGGGTCGTAGCCGGCATCGCGCATGTACTCGGCGCCAAGCTGGTCGGCTTCGAGTTCATGTTCCCGGCCATAGCCGCTGAGACCGGCCCGGGCCCAGATCGAAGCCACCTGGGAAATCTGCGAGCCCACATAGCCGCTGCCGGTCACCACGGCGGTGGCGATGCCGCCCACCTGTGCCGCAGCGTTGGCGAGGGTGCCCCGGGCGTGTTGCTGCACGGCGTGGCGGGCGGTGATATGGGCGATTTCATGGCCGAGCACTGCGGCGAGTTCGGCTTCGCTATTCATGTAATTGAGCAAGCCGCGATTGATATAGACATAGCCGGCGGGCAGGGCGAAGGCGTTGATGTCCGGGCTGTCCACAATGAAGAACCGGTATTCGAGATCGGGCCGGTCACCCACCTGGGCCACGCGGTTGCCGATCTCGGTTACGTAGGCATTGAGCGCCTCGTCTTCGTAGAAAACCGAACTCTGGGCGATTTTCTCGTGTTCTTCCAGGCCGATTTCCTTTTCCCGGTCGCCGGACATCAGCACCAGATTGGGCGTGCCCGTAGCCGGATTGACGGCACAGGCGTCGAGCAGCAGCAATGCGGCGAGGCAAAGCGAAGCCGTCGCCGCCATGGGTGGGAACCGGTCCGGTAATCTGTTCATTTGGCCTACCCCGCGATCAGGCTGGTATCAGCCTCCGATGACAAAACTTTTCAACTGGTCGCCAAGCCGCTGGCAGGCATTGGCCTCGACCCGGGCGATGAGCGGGATCGGAATCACGATGGCCGGCATGAAGGACTGCCCGGTGGCGTCGGTGCTGATCTGGCCGACGCCATTGTAGTTTTCCACATCCCAGATCTCGGCGTTGAAGCTGGCATCGTCCTCCCAGGAGCCATAGCCGAAGCAGCCCGCGCCGCCGGGAGCGACGGTGCAGGAGATCGAACCCACCCGGTTCAGCGTCTCGGTGAAGCCATCGACCCAGATAATGTAGCGCACGCCGAAATCCCGCATGGTGAGGGCCACCTGTTCCTCCACCATGAGCCGTCCGAGGTGTTCGGGCTGCAATGGCGCGGTGCGGGGCTCGAACCAGGGGAACATGGCATCGAGAAATTCCTGTTCCGGCACGACGCTGAGCCCGTCCATGCCCTGGGCGAGGCGATCGCCGACGCATTCGACGAAATCGGAACTCGTTTCCCGGTTGCCGGCCTGGCGCCGACCGAGGATTACCACGGATTCATGGTTTTCGATGCCGGTGTCGCCCTGGCGGAACTCGTCCACGGTGGTGCTGGTGCATCCCGCGGTCAGCGCCAGCAACAGGAGCAGCAGCCCGCCCGCCTTGCCCTGGCCTGTTTCGCGGAATTCGAGCGCATTCATCGGATATTCTCCGTCGGCCTCATCGGTTCGCCAGCCAGTCGCTGATCTCGGGCACCTGGGCGAAACTGAGCGCAAAGGTGGATGCCAGATCCCGCAGCGCCACGATGGCGGCGTCGTTGATGGCGGTCTCGGTGCCCAGAAAAGTCTCCGTGGGCGTCTTGCCGTAGGAAGTGAGCACCCAGTCGGCCAGGTAATCGCCTTCGGCGGTGAGCAGCCGCATGTTGTACTTGATCCACACCTCGTACACGTCGAGCCGGGTCTTGGCCGGCAGGGCAAGCTGGAACTCCTCGATATTGGGTACGAAGATGGCGTCCACTCCGGCCCCGGCGCCTTCCTCCACGGCGTCCACCCGGACCACCCGGTCGAACATCGCCGGCAAAATGGCGTCGAACAACTCGATATGGGACTGTCCGCTCTGGATATGATACTCCTCCTGGCCGGTTTCGCTGTATTCGGTGTAAGTGAATTCTTCCAGGGTATCGTCGTAGACCACCGCCAGGGACAGGGGCAGCTTGCCGATATTGGGCGTGGGGAAACTGCCGCTGATCACCACGCTGCTGGCGCCGCAGGCGCTGAGCAGCAGCGCGGGCAGCAGGAGTTTCACGATGGTCATGCCGGGATGATTCACTGGTTGCTTACCTGAAGTCGTTTAGCCCCACGAATGTGCCGCCGTTGCGCTGGGTCAACTCCCGCATCAGCGATGCGTAACGATAGCCGCTTTGCTGAAATCTGGCGGACCCGCTCAATATTACCGGAAAACCGATGCCATGGATGCGCACCAGCCGGTCGCCGTTGGCGTCTTCCACATTGATCCGGTCGATATTGCGCAAAACCTGCTCGATGGAGCCTCCCTGCTGGAAATCGTCGCCGAGCACATAGATGCTGATTTTCCGGCCCGGCTCATAAAACGAACCGATGGCCGCGGTGACGCCTTCCACCGGGCTGCTGTTGCTGTACGGGTCCCAACTGCGCAGGGTGGAAATGATCTGTACCCGGCGCGAGGGGGTGTCCGGAATCCATTGGTTGCGGAAGGAACTGAACATGTAGTCGCCCATGTCGTTCATCACCTGGATGCCTAGTACCTGGGGATACACGTCGAGGGTTTCCTCAATCACTTCGAGCATTCTGCCCCAGGCGTTTTCGTACATGCTGCCGGAGGTGTCGATGACGAAAATGATGTATTCGCTGTCCACCGGCACGCCGCCGATGTAACTGCTTTCCTGTACCGTGGTCTCGTCGAACAGGCGCTGCATCTCTTCGGTGAGGGTTTGCCGGGCGAGGAGCAACTGGCCGATTTCCTCGGTAGTGTCATCGCCCTGCTCCCGGGCCAGGGCGTATTCGCCTTCGAGGGCCTGCCGCTGGCTGCGCAGGCTGGCGTTGAGTTGCCGCACGCTGGCGTTGCGCGATTCGGCGGAGTTCACTTCTTCCCGCAACTCGGTGGTTTGGGAGCGGATGGCGAAAAGCTGCTCCTGCAATTCCTGGATGACGCCGGCGGGCAGGGTTTCGGTGAGCGCCTCGGTTTCCGGCGCCGCCGACTTGGTAATCATCAGCAGAATGATGATGGCGCCAAAACCACAGGAAGCCACATCCAGGAAGGATATGCTGAACTGCTCGACTTCGCGGCTTCTGCGTCTCATCTTGCCGCCATTGCCTGGGTTCGCGTCATGGCCAGTCCCTGGACGGAGACAGGAAAGAACCCCTGGTCATCATCGCCAGTTGCCAGTAGGCCGCCGCCGCGCTTGGGTCGCCTTCCAGCGGCATCAGTATGATATTGACCGGAACGCCGGGTGGAAGTTCTTCGATTGCCTCCTCGAACAACTCGATACGATCCCTTGGCGTTACCAGTCCGCTTGCCGGGCCAGTCCGGTTCACCGTGGGCAGGCCGTCGGTGATCAGGAAGATATTGTCCGGCGGCGGCGACATGCCCGCAACGAGACGGAAGACTTGCTCCAGATTGGTGCCGTTTCGTGGCACGGTTGATTGCAAATTGTTGAATGCCTCCTCCAGCTCGTCGCGGTCGGCGACTTCGCGCCAGGCCTGGGCGTCCCCCGGCAGCGCCGGGGTCACGTCGGTATTGAAGCTCCAGAGCTGGTAGCGGCTGGTAACGGGTATCTGGGTGGTGATCCAGTCCGCCGCCCGCAGCACCCGGCGCCATTTGGGCGCCAGCACCTTGCGTTCGTCGGGCATGTTGCGGGTGCGGATGATATTGACCAGGGTTTCGTCGAGCATGCTGGCGGAGGCATCCACCAGAATCAGCACCCGCTGGCCGCCGAGAAACATCCCGGAAAGATATTGCCGGTTGCCGTCGCCGAGGTACTGCCGCACATTGTTGCCCGAACGCTCGAATTCCTGGGCCTGCAACTCCTCGATCCGGGTTTCCAGGGATTCGATGTCGGACAGCAGCCGGTCGCGCAACTGGTCGCTGTCGGCGCCGCTGTTTTCCAGCAGTTCGAGTTCGCGCCGCAGCAACTCCACCTGCTCGCGCAATTGTTCGGATTCGACTTCGCCGCGCTCGTATTCCTCGGTGAGGTCCGCCAGCAGATTGCGCAATTCCCGGTTGCCTTCCACGCCTTCCTCGATTTCCCTTTGCAGCATGTTGAGTTCGATTTCCAGGTCCGGGCTGCTTTCCACGGTGGAAACGGTGGAGGTGTGGTCGAGAATCAGAAAGATCAGGATCACCGCGCCAAAGCCGCAGAACATGACATCGAGAAACGCCAGGCTCAGCGGCGATACGCCGCGCCGGGCCCTTTTACGTCCGCTGGCCATCGCTCACCTCGATCAGCAGCAGTTCATCGGCGACTTGCGGGAAACGGACCCGGTCACCGAGCCGCAAGGGCTGGCTTCCCGTCACCGGAGCGTCGTTGAGGCGGAATTCGCTGTCGCCGCAGTCGAGCAATACCCGGGACTGGCGCAGGACGATTCGCCCGAGTGTCGCCGCCGGGCCTGGAATATCCAGTGCCAGCGAGGCGCCGGCGCTGCCGTTGGCCTGGCTCACCAGGGGCAGATCATCCACCGGCAGGGCGCGGTTGCGGAACAGGACGTGGGTGGGCATTGCCGGTGTATCCCTGTGCCCGGTCGCCTCGCTGGCTTCGTCCAACGCCAGCGACCGGATCCGGCGCACGCCCTCGCCCGCGGTGATCTGATCCCCATGGCGCAAGGCGTTTTCGATGACCGCACCGGGGCGGGTAATGTGCAAAGGCCCCAGGCCTTCCACCGCGGCGCGGACCCCCGGAAAATGCGCCAGCCGATGATCGAGCAGTATGCTCGTGGCCGGGGATTCCAGCAGTGGGACAAGGGAAGCGCGCAGGCTCCGCCAGGGCTTGGTCAGGGCGGTAAGCAACTGGTCCCCGGGCAGCTTGGCGCGATGGGTCATCGTGCCGGCGTCAAGCTCCATTCGCAGGTTTTCCTGCCGCCCATCACCAGTTTCGAGCCAGTCCGCGAGCAGGGAATATAGCTGCTGCTCCGACGCCGCTTCATGCTGGGGATTGAAGCGGCACTGGCGGATGAATGCATCATTGGCGATTCGCAGCAGGGCTTCGAGCAGTTGCTGGCGACCGAGCTGGGGCGCCGGCACGACCTTGTCCACCACCATTTCGCCGCCATTGCGCCGCAGCCGGGTCAGCAGAATCTGATGCAGGTGCAGGGCGATGTGGACCAACTCATCCCAGGTCCCGGCGTCCGCAGAGGCGGCCAGGGCGGAGTCGATCATGCCGGCGACCTGGAAAGGGCACTGGCCGGCAATGCCGAGCAACAGCCCCAACTGTTCCCGGGAAAAATGCCCGGGCACCGCAAGAATGACTTCGCCGTCGATTTCCGCCTCCCCGGCAATGGCAAGCAAGTGGCTGTAGGCGAGGTCGGCATGGTGGCGGATGCGGCCGCGGGCAGGCAGCGGCTCCATGTTCAGTTCATGCCAGAACTTGTCGTAGCTGCTGGTGGGGTAGAGCCGGTGTTGCGCTTCGGCTTTGGCGCCGAGCAACACTTCCTTTCCCCGCAACAGGGCGAATCCGGGGCTTGCCGCAAGCAATCCGGCCTCGGACCCGGCCTGCAGGGCAAGGTCATTCAGTTCGATGACCACACGACTCACGACCGCGGCTCCTGGTCGGGTACTTGCAGGCGCCGCAGCAGGCGGTCGTCGCAATAGTTCTGGCAGTCAAGGACGAGCCGGTCCTGGAGCAGTTGCAACTGGTGCAGCAGGAACATCAGCAGAATGCTCACCACCAGGGCCACGAAGGTGGAGTTGAAGGCCACCCCGAGACTCTGGGTCACGCCCACGATATCGCCGGCCACCGCCTGATAGGCCTGACCGAGGGCGGTGCCGATGCCGCGCACGGTGCCGAGGAAGCCGATGGAGGGAATCGCCCAGGCGATATAGCGCACGATGGTGAGTTCGGTCTCCATGCGGTCGGCTTCGGTGTCGCAGGTGTCGCGGATGGTGTTGGACACGTCCTGGATGTCCCGGGTGGTGTGGAAGCGGTGCAGCCCGGCGAGCAGCGCCCGGGGCAGCAGCCTTTCGCGTTCCTTTTCAGGCAGCCCCTGCACCGGCCGGGAATAATTGCGGGCGTCTTCGGGCAGGATGCTCATGCCTTCGGCAAGCGGAATCAGCGTGCGGTCGAGCAGGCTTCGCTCGCGCATGGTGGTCACGGTTTTCTGGCCGATGATCGACAGCGCCCAGAGGAAAAGAATGATGCAGGTTTCCTGCTCCACATTGCGCAGGATGATGTAGACCGAGCGCTCGGGCACATAGTCCGGGTCCGCCTGCTGAAGCTGGGCCTGCTGCTGCTGGATGAAGTCGGCATTGGGGCGGATGATCGCCACATAGACGGCGTGGACGATAATCACCGCGGTGATCAGCGCAGCCAACTGGTACAGCGTCTGGTTGAGCAGGCCCTGTCTCATGTTATATATCCGCCGGGAAGGAGACGCCCAGGTCCCGGGAGACCTGCTCGGTGGGAATGAAACGCTCGAATTCGCCGTCTTCGCCGTTTTGCTCTTCTTCGGCTTCGGCTGCCCCCGCCAGGGAGTCGTCCTCTTGCGCTGCCCCTTGCTGTCCGGTTTCAGCTTGCGCCTGTTGCTGTTCTCCCTGCTGTTGTTCGTCCGAATCCTGTTGCTGGGCGAAAACCCGCCCCGCGGTTGCTCCGGCCAGCAACAGCGCAAGAATCAATATCAGCCTGCCGCCAGGGTGGGTCATTCCTGATTCTCCTCTTCCAGATAACGCGCTACCCGAAAGCCTGTATCGTAACGGGGTTCCGTGCCGAAATCCCGGTGGGAAAGACGCATTTCGGTAATGGAAGCATGGGTCCAGCTTGAACCGCGCAGGGTATGGGATTCGCCGGATTCTGGCCCCAGCGGGTCGGTTGGCGCGTTTCCGCTCAGCCCCACCGAGCCATAATAGTCATGCATCCATTCCGCGACGTTGCCGGCAAGGTCGTACAGGCCCCGGTGATTGGGTGGAAAAGTGGCCACCGGGGCCGTGACCGCTTCGCCGTCGTTATAATCCCGCAGCACCAGAGTGAGAAGGGCGCGGGCGCTGATGTCGGCGAAATTCCCCGAGCGCGGCAGGGGGGGCGGCGAATCGCCCCAGGGATAGCGCAGGCTGTTGCCCTCCGGATCCACCCGGGCGGCCCAGGCCCACTCGGCCTCGGTGGGCAGGCGGTAGCCGGTGGATTCCCGGTCGAAACCCGTCACCTGGCCGTTGTCGACCAGATAGAAAGGCGCCAGCGACTCCTGCCCGCTGAGCCAGTTGCAGAACAGCGCGGCCTGCTGCCAGGACACCCGCACCACGGGCTGGCTCGCATTGTCCAGGGTCATGCCGCCAGTGGTGCCCGAGCTGTGTTCCGGCGAAAACAGGCGGAACTGTTCGTTGGTGGTTTCGGTTTCGGCGAGATAGAAAGGCCGCTGGAGCTTGACTTCCCGCAGGGTTTCATTGGGGCGGCGGCCCGCTTCCCGGCGCGAGGAACCCATGGTAAAGCTGCGGCCTTCGGGGAAGAACAGTTTCATGGTCTGGCCCGCGGCATTGGATACCACGGCGATGTTTTCCAGCCGCGCCTGTTCCAGGGATTGCAGGGTGGCGCGGATGATCTGGTCAAGGCCGGGGCGGGGAATGAATTCGGTGGCGTAAGGCACATAGCCATTGCTGCGGATTTCGATGCTCTGGCTGGCCGCCAGCAGTTCCACGGTCTGGTTGGCGGAACCGACCAGATCGCCATTCACATAAAGCTCGGCGTCGGGCGGCTCCGCCTCCACCCGCACCGCAACCAGCACCGGCTCGAGTTCCACTTCCAGATCGTGCTGCTGGTCCGGGCGGATTTCCAGTGGCACGCGTCTGGAGTGGTAGCCTTCCCGGATCAGGGTGAATTCGTGGCGCTGGCCCGGCGGCAGGCTGACTTCCACCGGGGTCAGGCCCTTGAATTCGCCGCCCACGGTGACGCTGGCGCCGGATGGGTTCGACTCGACGAAAACCAGGCCATCGGCGGGTTGCAGGTTCACCAGGGGCAGTTCCAGCGCTTCGCCGGCTTTCAGTTCAATGCTCTGCTGCCAGGCCTGATGCCCCGGCAGACGCAGGGTCAGGGAGCGCCGCCCCTCGAGGATTTCCGCAAGCAGTGGCGTCTGGCCGGCGGTTTCGCCATCCACCAGCACTTCAGCGCCGGGCGGCTGGCTGCGCAGATTCACTTCAGCCCAGGCCGGCTTCAGTTCCACGGCGAATCGCTGTTCGACTTCGCGGCCCTCCACGCGGATTTCACCGCGGTATGGCAGGTAGCGATCAAGGCTGACAAGAAGTTCGTAATCGCCGGCTTCCACGCTGGCGTCGGCCACCGGGGTGGTTCCGATATCAGCCCCGCCAATGCTCACCCGGGCGCCGGCAAGCTCGCCGCTGCTTACCGAAATCCTGCCGGGCAGCGGGTTCAGCGCGTACTCGTGGGTTTGCGCGGCATCTTCCCCCACCATCAGGGCGATGTCCCGGTCGTGGTAACCCGCATGGCTCAGCCGCAGTTGGTATTCGCCGCCGCGCAGCAGATAGCGGGGGCCCACCTGAAAGCTCAGGCCGCCGTTGAGTTCGATCTCCGCAGTGATGGGCTCCACTTCGATATAAACCGATCTGGCGGTGAGCACGAACCAGGCGGCGAAGCCGCTGAGGGCGGCGAATGCGGCAACGGCGCCGTAAAGCCAGCGCCAACGGAAGATAAAACCCGGGCCGTCGCCTTTCGGCGGCGTGAATTCCACCGGGACAATGGGTTCGATGAGATCGGAATCGCGCTGTTGCATGGTCAGCGCCTGCCGCCGAGACGATCAACGCATTGCACCGTGACCAGGGTGGGAGTCTGGCCAAAGCCCACGGTGAATTCTTCCCTCACGTCGCGGTAGCCCACGCGTCGCCCCACCGCGACATAACGCCCCGGTTTCAGCGAAAGGCTGGCCTGTTCGAATTCGCCGAGTTCGGCGATTCGCAGCACGGTGACATCGGTCAGATTGTCGGAGGCGAAGCGTACTTCCACCGGAACCTGGGAATTGGCGAGCAGGACTTCGAGTTCATCGAGCTGGCCGGCAAGTCTTGGGCCCGGGGATTCGATGGAGTGGCCGGTGTAGTAGATGTCCAGGGCCTGCTGGTAGACCGGGTCCTCATTGAAGCGGAAAGGGTTGGCAATGGCTTCGGTGAGCAGATTGTCGAGCAGGGCGCGGCGGGAGGCGTACTCGCGGCCTTCCTGGGCGAACACCACATTGGCGTCGATACCGAGCACTTCGTTGTAAGCTTCCACGGCGTCCTGCCATTGTTCGCCCTGTTCGGCGGCCTCGATTCCATCCCGCAGCCGGGCGATTTCCACCGAGGCGATCTGGTTGCGGGTCTGGTCGATGGCGGCACGGGCCTGTTCATTGTTGACGCCAAGCCCTTCGGCGCGCTCGAATTCGGCGATTGCCGCCTCGGGGTCGCCGCCGTCGAGCAGGGCAAAACCCGCCGCCATGACCGCGGAAAATTCGCCCAGGCGGATCTGTTCGGTTACCGCGGCGCCGCCGGCGCGGGCCTGTTCATTGGCCGGGTCCAGCGCGGCGGCCTGCTGGTAGGCAGCCAGCGCCCGCTGCAGATCCCCGCTTTGGGCGAAGCCCGCAGCGCTCTCCAGCAGGGCGGTGAATTCGGCGTAGTTGGCGGTTCGCTCCAGGCCGCCCCGGGCCTGGGCATTGTCCGGGTCGAGCAACAAAGCGGTATTGAAACGGGCTTCGGCGAGTTGCGGGTCGCCCCCGGTGAGGGCGGATTCGCCCTCCGTCAGGGCCTCTTCCAGTCTGGCGGGAACCGACTCCAACAACTCTTCCAGGGTCATTGCCGCCGCTTGATAGGAATCATTGGCCTGGTCGAATTCCCGCTCGCGGTAGAACACATCGCCAGCCCGGGCGGATTCCAGGGCTGCGGCGAAGCTTTCGCCGGCCCATTGCTCCACTTGCAATGCTTCGAGTTCTGCCTGGACGTCGAGAATATCGGCAAGCACGTCCTGGGCCCGCTGGCGCTCCCGGGCGGCGAGCGCTTCTTCAAACGGGGAGGGCGCTTCGGCGTTTTGCGAGGCGCTTGCGGGGAGCGCCGGTTGGGAAAGGTCGGCCCGGGGTTCGAGTGGCAATTCGTATTCCGTGACCACCACCGGCAGGACAAAGATCACCAGCAGGGCGATGATCAGCAAAAAGCCTACGCCCAGCCATAACCAGGGTGATGGCCGGCGGGTTTCCGGCGGCGGCAGCGCCTGTGCTCCGGGGGCGCTGTCATTCGCCTGCTCCGGCAATCGATGTGGGAGATCCTGTTCCGGCATGCGTCATTATGGTACGGATTTCCGCGGCTGAGCCGTCGCTGTCGCAAACTCCCGCAACGCAGGCTTCAGTTACCAGAAACGGTCGAAGGCAGACTGCCGCGCTCTACAGCATAGATATCGGCGAGAATCTCGCGCCACTGCTCGTACTGCTCCTCGACGGTGCCAGTGAGGGTGATAGTCTGATCTTCGAGGCTGATGACCCGGGGCGCGACTTCGCCTTCAAGGGAGGCGCCCATCTCTTCCAGCGCCGCCATGTGGATCCTGGCTTCCGCTTGCCGGTCGAAACCGCTCTTGATCAGGTAGGCCCCGGCGCCGACGCCGGCCGCGCCGCCCACCTGGGTGACATAGTCACCGCCGTTGGCGGCGGCCGCAAGACCGCCAAGCACCACCGCGGTGCCGAGAATGAAGCGGCGCCGCGCATTGTCCTCAAGCTCGCGCAGGGCCAGGGTTTCGTGATAGCTCTGCTCGCGCCAGGAATCGTATGGCTCGCGCATTTCCCGGGTGAAGGTCGAATAGTATTCCTGCACCGTGTCCATGAACATGTAGTCGCGCTCGCGAATTTCGCGGATGCGGCGCAGGGAGGGGTCGGACTCCGCCGGCAGCGCGGTGAGGTTGTAATTGCCTTCGCCATCGGCAGCAAGGAAATCGCCAAAAGCCTCCGGCGAGAATCGCCGGGCGAAACGCATTTCCGATATCGCCCGGATTTCGGCGATGTCCGTATTGTCGATACTGGACTTGCGGAAGTCGAGCAAATCGTTGGCGATGGAGTTGTACAGCACCTGGAAAGGATCGTTCTGGGCCCGCTGGCCGGGTTCGTAGCTGAACTGGCTGATGGCCTCCCGGTACTCCTTCGTGTACCAGTGGCGACCGGTGGCGTCGCTTACCCGCACCCGCATGGCCATGCTTTCGCCGGTGGATTGCAGGATGGTGCCGTCGATGCGGATATCCATGGGGCTGGCGTCATTGGGCATGACATAGACAATGCCCCAGTTGCCCGAACGGATCAGGGTTTCGGTGAGCAGGTAGGGGGCGTAGCGCGATTCCGCCAGCCGCACCTGGTGATTGGTGGTCTCTTCCTCGTCATCGTCGATTTCATCCAGGCCCGGGTCGAATATGGCGATGCCCACGTCCATCAGGAATTCTTCCGGAATCGCCTCGGTGTCGGTGACCACCGGTTCGTAGGTCGTCGTGCGCACGGTATGGGTCGCGCAGCCGCCCGCCAGCGCAGCCGCAAGACCGAGCCCCATCAACTGTTGGAATGTCATTTTCATTTTCATGGACCTTTCCTGCCGGGTTCTAAGTATTCCCGAATTCAATGGCTTACGCCATCGAATTCGGCGGCACTTCCATCTGCCGCAGGGAAGCTCTGACTTAATCAGAGCTTCCCTAATTGCCTATGCCAGTGTAATTGCGGTACTCGTCCCAGAGCGCCTCCCGCAGCTCGGGGTCGGATTCGGTCATGGCCGCCTCGCGCAACTGCCGCGCGACCACATCATCATCGCGACCACCGGGAATATCGTCCGGCGGTGGGAAAGTCGGCTGCTGGGAAGCGCCCCCCGGGCGATTTTCGCCGCTGGCCACATCGGCGCCGCCCACGCCATTGGGAACGCCGCCGGACTGCCCGCCGGACTGGGGCATGCCGCCCTGCCCGCCGCTTGGCGGTTCATTGCCGCCACCGCCGGCGCTTTCCGCGGCGCCCCGGGCGTCAGCCTGTTCCCGGCGCAGGATCTCGTCATAGGTTTCGTACGTGCGCCGCAATTGATCGTCGAGCACAGCGGCGCGCTCCGCCGCGGTCATGGCGCCGCCGGATTGCCCTGAACCCGCGCCGCCCTGGAATACGCCGCCGCCGGGCAAGGTGTCGAGGCTATAGTCGCCGCCGCCGGGCTGGCCGGGAAGATTGCCCGCGCCGCCGGTGGAACTGTCTCTTCCGCCTTCGCCGCCGGCGGGTTCAAGCCCTGGCTGGGAACTGCCTTCAGCGTCGCCTGACGAGCCATCCGCGGCACTGCCGGCATCGCCGGTACCGCCCGGATCGCCGCTGCCGCCGGGGATGGAAGAAGACGGCAGCCCGGGCAGTCCCGGAGGCGTGGACAGGGTGGGCAAGCCCGGAATGCCCTGGGACGGCGCGCCTGCGGGCGTTGACGGCATCCCGCCGGAACTGGATGGCATTGATGCCGAAGGCGAGCCGCTCTGGCCCGACTGGGACGGCGTGGAAGGCATGCCGGGAGAAGGCGAGGAAGGCATCCCGCCGGGGCTCGACGGCGACGGAAATGAAGGCGAGCCGCTCGAACTCGATGAACCCGGCGAGGGCATGGAGGGCGAACCGCTGGAACCTGGCGAGCTCGGAGATGGCATCGAAGGCGAACTGCTGGGGGATTGCGGCCCCTGGGAACCGCTCGGCGGCTGGGGTGGCGTGGGAAGTCCGCTCGGGCTCGAGGAGGGCATCTGAGGGCTTTGTGGCTGTTGCGGGCTCTGCCGGGTCTGGGTTTCGCAGGCGGCAAGCGCCGCCACCACAAGCCCGCCAAGGGCGAACTTCGCCAGTGCCCCGGGTCTGAATTTCAAAACCTGCATGATCCCGCCCTCCCGCGCCAGCCTCTCTGGCCGACCCTCATCTCGCCAAAGCTTCCCTGTTACGTCAACTCCACCGCGCTGTTGATACGGAGTGTTATACGGCGCGCTCCCTGATTTCCGTTGCCGACTCCACTGCTCCGAAGCTTACCACTTTTCCGCCATGTTTCCGGGATAATTGGACAGTTTCCGCCGCCGGTAGTTTCCTGAACCAGGAGCCTGGCTTGGCGAGGCTTGACATCCGCCGCGCCACCCGGTTCCCGTGCCGGGATCAATACCAGTAGCGGTAGCGGAACTGATTGCCGTCGGAGCGGGCGATATCGCCCTCGGCGATCACCGGCCGGAACATCGTGTCCCGGATACTGCGCCGCACCCAGCCATGCTGGTTTTCCACGGCGGGCGAGGGCTCGCCCAGGGTCTCGATATTGCGCACTTCCCCCCATTGGGTCACATCGAAACTCACGTCGATAAAGTCATGACTGGCTTCGTCCTCATCCGCCATGAAGCCGAGGTTTTCGATCATCCAGCCGTTGTCGTCGGCGGCGTACACGGGAATCTCGCGCACCTGGCCAAACAGCCGCTGGCGCAAATCCCGCGCGTCCGCCTTGTCGGCAAGCGCCTCCCAGGCCTGCTGATAGGTTTCCCGAGCCTGGCCGCGGCGGTTGAACAACAGGTACCAGTCCGCCAGTTGCGCGGTGGCCTCGGCGAGGCTTTCGGTGTCTTCCTGTTCCCGGTAGTACGCCATGATGTTTTGCAGCGCATCTTCCCCCGCGCCAAAGCCGAGTGGGCGGATCGGCAGGGAAGTATCCACCATGATGGCGTCCCGCAGGGCTTCCTGGGGCGCGCGGAATTGCGCCCGGTCAAGCTCCCGCAGCAAGTCCTGGTTCTGGGCCACGAGATAGGCCGAGCGCGCCAGGCCCCGCTGGTATTCGACATATCTGGCGTCGTCCCTACCGAAATGCATGTCCACCAGCCGGGCGGCGGTGGCGAACAGCATCTGGGCGGAACTGAGCCGCATCGCCAGGGATTGGCCTTCGCGCATGGCAAAGGCGTGGATATGCCAGTCGGCAAGCTCGCCCAGGGCGGGAATGAGCCTGGGGTCGGTGTTGCCATAGGTTTTCTGCTGAATGAAGAACAGGTAGTTGTGATAGGTGTCCACCTGGGACCAGTCGCGCATGGCGATGTAACTTTCGATCATCCGCCGCACCAGCGGCGCCTGATCGATGGTGTGCAGCCCGGTATTGATGCGCTGGACGTGAATCGCCCGCTCGTGGGTTTCGATCGCGCCGGAATAATTGCCCTGCCGCTGTTGCAGCGAGCCCAGGGTGGTCAATTGCTCGACGAGGCTGTTGTTCCAGGCGCCGGCTACGGTTTCGGCGTCGGCGATGGCTTCATTGAAACGGGAAATGCTGCGGCTGCGCTCGGCGAATGCCGGGTCGAGCTCCGGGTCTTCGGGCAACTCGGGCGGCGGCGGGGCGAAGTCCGCCTGCCGGGAAAGCGGCGTTCCGGGCTCGAGATACAGTACCGAAGTCCGCGGCGCGGCCAGCCTGGTCTCGTCTGCGGTCGGGGCTTCCCCTTCCTGGGCGAACACAGGGGCGGCGCCGAGCCAGAGCAGACCCGGCAAAACCAGGGAAATCGTCTGTGCAATGCGAAAGTTGTGCCGAACCGGGGCGTTCATGAATTTTCGTACTTGGACCCCTTGAGTTGGCGGGGACCGGATAATGGCTTGAATTCCCCCAACCGGGCACCCTTTCCTCCGAGATAATCGGCGGAGCCATCAATGACAGCTTCGCCGTTGCCAAATCTTTGAATGCTAGATGTCACTCGAACACTCCCGACGGAAGTTCCACCCTGATGCAATCCTCGGTTTGCTCGGCATACAAATTGCCGTCCTCGGCCACCAGCGCAATGCCCCATCTGTATTCGATTGCGGACAGTCTGGCGCGGACGTTGCGGGTGGCTCCGTCTGCGCGGTCTGATACTCCTTTGACTTGGGGTCAGCAGACTTCAAGGCGTGTAAATGTTTAAGAGCGATTCCTAAATCTTTATTTAGGGGCATCATACACCCCCGACACAAGGTCATTGATATAATTCCAATCCTCAGCATCCAAATCAGCCCAATTCTCAGCAGGATTCATCGCCCCACCAGCAACCCCCATAGTGTACCAGTACCACAGAATCACAGACGTATGCAGTTTGTCACCATGAGGAGAACCTATCACATTTGCCATTTTAAGGAGGTCTTCGTCAATTTCTGTCCGCTCAACATACCAACCGTCGTACCGGATAAATTCGTTTGTGTTTCTGTCCATCACGGCCCATTTCATTCGGCCCTTTTTTCTGGCCCAATCGTCTCTAAAGACATACACGCATTTGGGGACACGAAAATCGTACCCACCCTCGCAAATGCGCTGGCCGGTGTCGGTGCGGGGATCGTACAGATACAAAACCTTTAGCTCATTGTCCGCCAAGCTGGGGTCTCTCATCAAATTGTTAAATTCGCTCATAAGGGCAACGGCGACAAGCACAAAGAATGGCCCGAAAATCCACGGGGCAAGCAAGGAACCGACAAATCTCATCACGCAGCCTCCCGATCGGGGGTTTCTTTCCACCATATCACCCCCCGAATAGCCGGGCAAATCAGGTTTCAGGCGCAGGCCTCAGGGGGGAAAGAGCCGCATGGCGGCTATGATCAGGCCAACGGTCGTAAGATTCATCCCCGCCATTTTCCAGAGCAGTCTCGATTCCATGGTCTTCATGTCCGCCCGGAGCAGCTCTTCCATGGATTTCATATCCTTGCGAATCGACTTTCCCATGGCCTTCATTTC
>JAJECW010000066.1 GCA_022821865.1 Pseudomonadales bacterium | reverse complement strand
TAAGTCAGAGCTTCCCTGCGGCACATGGAAGTGCCGCCGAATTCGATGGCGTAAGCCATTGAATTCGGGAGCAAAACAAAACCACGCTTTTGTTTTGCGACAATGAAAAATTCCATGGATGGAATTTTTCAGAGAATACTTAGGCTGCGAGGCTTGAGGACCGGCGCCCCGCGAATCGGCCACGACCTGCCGGCCCATCGACCGGATGCAGTGGCGGAAACCTTGCTTCGCCTGCTGGAAAACCGCAACTGGGAGCTACTGATCCGCCTTGCTGTTGATCTCGGCGAATACCTTTGCCGAGCCGTCCTCGAATAGCAGCAGGATCTGGTAGGGAGTGAACTGGTCGCCGATTTCCATGCCCGGCCCGCCGATGGGCATTCCCGGCACCGACAGGCCAATGGCGTTCTCCGGCGGGTCGGCGAGGAACCGGGCGATGTATTTCTCCGGGATATGCCCTTCGAAGAGATAGCCCGAGTCGGTCACCGCGGTATGGCAGGAGTGATACTGGCGGGCAATTCCGAGATCGAGCTTGACCCGGGTGATATCGGCGGGATGGTGCGCCGCGGACTCATAGCCGTGCTCGTCCATATGCTCGATCCATCCCACGCAGCAGCCGCAGGTGATTTCCTTGTAGACATTCAGGGTGATGTCCTCGATGGACTGGGCCGCCGCGGCGCTCGCCCCGAGGGAGGCGGCCAGGGCCGCTGCGAGAGAAAGCCCGATTTTGCGGGCCGCCTGGTTGATCTTGCCGGAGTCGAAATGCTTGTTCATGTTGCTCCCCACTACACTCTTCATTCAGCCACGCCATCGGCGAGATCGTAAATCCGCCGCACCGCCAGCAGGTCGGCGCCGAGTTCGCTGACGCCAAGGCTGTCCTCGTGGTGGCGCAGGTCCGCCCGGGCGGCGGCTTCCCCGGCGGAGAACCCCTGGCCCTTGAGTCGCATCACCTCGGCGTGGAGGTCATTATAGTACGCCTGCACATAGTCGATGATGCGCAGGTCGGAAAAGCCGTCGCCGTGGCCCGGCAGCACGAGTTCGATATCGAGCTGCTTGAGATTGGCGAGGGTGGCGGCCCATTCGCCCACGTAGCCGTCTCCCATGTAGGAGGGCCGGCCGAGCATCATGTCACCGGTGAAGACGATCTTTTCCCCGGGCAGATACACCGCAAGATCGCCGCCGGTATGGGCGCGGCCAAGCCAGTGGAGCTGGATTTCCCTGCCGCCGCGATACAGGGTCAGGCGCTCGCTCACGGCAACATCGGGCGCCACCGGGTCGGTTTCCCCCTGGGACTCGACATGGGCGCGCCAGAAGCTCGCTTCGATTTCCAGTCCCGCGCGTTCATCGTCATCCGCGCTGGCAAGCCGGGCTTCCACTTCGGCCAGGGTATTGTCGAAACGATCCAGCGAGCGCAGGTAGGTGGGATCATTAAGCGGCTCGACGGCGAGCCTGGCCCGGGTGTATTCGTGGCCGATGACCTGCACATCGTCGCCGAAGGCCTGGGTGCCGAAGGCGTGGTCATAATGGAAATGCGAGTTGATCACCGTGGTGACGGGCTTGTCGGTGACCACCGCGATGGACTCGCGCAGGGCCGCTCCCGCCGCCGGCGTCACGTGGGAATCCACAATCACCACGTCCTCGTCGCGTTCGATGACCAGGGTGTTGCTCATGGTGTACAGCGACCCGTTACCCACGGCGAACCAGACGCCGTCGGCGACCAGCCGCAGGTTGTGGGTGTCGGTTTCGATGACTTCCTGGGCCTGGGCTGCCGGCAGCAGCGCGGCGAGGAAAGCCAGAATCGGCAACTTGCGCATGATGGGGAACTCATGGCCGTGAGTATGTCGGGCAAGGTAGCAAAACCGCAGTCGGAATGACAATCCCCTTCCTCCTTCCGTCATTTCGCGCGAGGTGGAGCGCTGTCGCAGGATCTCGCGAAGTTGCCCCCAATACGAATCCGCGACTGCGCGCGGAATGACGGAATCGGTCGCGGCAGCGCCGGGCCGCGCTTACATGCGAATCTGGCGGCGCTGGAACTGGCGCAGCAGGACTGCGGCGATGGCAAGAAAGAGCAGGCCGGGGATGAGCGGCAGAAGCAGTCCGGCGACGCCGACGATGGCGCAGGCGGCGATGGCCAGCAGCAACAGGGTTTGCACCAGCAATGAAGTAAAGCTGATTCTTCGAACGGTTCTCATGGGTGTTCTCCAAGTATGGATAAGCAAACTGGAGCAGGAACCGTGCCAATGTTGCAAGTGATTGATAATTCTACATTTATCGATACTGCCTGAAATGTTCCCAAATCGAATTGGCGGAATTCGCCAAAAGTTGGCGAGACAATCCCGGTCAAAGCAATGCCTATGCCAGGGAAGTCAAAACTACAGAGCCCGTTACGAGCCTTGATTGAGCTAGGAGCCTGCGCCGTAGGAATTCACGGCTGCAAATCCGCTCTCATCCACGCCCCCGGCCGCTCGATTTCGTTGCATATTCACCAATATTCGCCTCAATCGATCAGCCGGGGGCGCGGCGATAGCGAATTTTCGCTTTCGCGAATTCCTACGGCGCAGGCTCCTAGGAGCCGGGAAAGTGCATGGTTTCGAGCGAAAAAAGTGGAACCGCCAGCCGAAGCGGGGTGGAGAATGCCGGCCGCAAACCCCTGGCCGTGGCGAAATATCGGCAAGGTGTGATTTGACGCACACGATGCCGTGAAATTCATCACGAACATAACGAAATTCCGATTGAATTTGCCGCGCCCGGGCCTTATGCTGCGCGCCATGTCGGAAACCAGCACACAAATCCAGGCTCCTGTCAGCGGCAAGGCCAGAATCCAGTCGATCGATACCCTGCGCGGCCTCGTCCTGCTCGGCATCCTGATCATCAATATTGTGGCCTTCGCCCAGCCCTTTGGCGCCCTGGCCGACCCCCAGGTGGACGGCGCCGTCGGCGGCGTCGATTTCGCCCTGTTCGCCAGCGCCGAGATTTTCATCGAAGGCGGCATGCGGGCGGTGTTTTCCATGCTGTTCGGAGCCGGCCTGCTGATTTTCATGAACAAGCCCGGCGCCGACCCTGCGGAAGTGCGCTCGCTGTACTACCGGCGCACCGGCTGGCTGATCGTGTTCGGCCTGGTCAACGCCTATGTTCTGCTGTGGCCGGGAGACATTCTCTTCACCTACGGCACGGTGGGGCTGCTGCTGTTCCTGTTCCGTAATCTGGGCGGCCGGGCCCTGCTCGGATGGGCGTTTGCCGTGCTGCTCATCACGACCCTGGGGCACACGGGCCTGCATCTGTCTCTCGGGCAGCTCGGCGACGCAGCGGCGGAGATCGAAGCCCTTGGCCCGGGCGCCGAACTCACCGGTGAACAGCAGGGCATCGCCGCCGCCTGGGAGGCGATGCTGGAAAGCCAGGGCATGACCGAAGCGGCCCAAGCCGCGGAAATCGAAGCCAGAAGCCAGGGATACGCGGACAATTTCGTCTACAGCGCCGGGCTGACGATCTTCCTGCAAACCGCCGGATTGCTCATCATCCTGTTCTGGGATGCCCTCAGCATGATGCTCATCGGCATGGCCTTCATGAAGTGGGGCATTTTCGACGCCTCGCGCAGCCTGCGGTTCTACCTGCTGCTGATGCTCGCGGGATTCGGTATCGGCCTGCCGCTGAACGCCTGGGAAACCATGACTTTCGTCGGCAGCGGGTACGATATCCAGTGGCAGTCGCTCAATCGGCCGAGCTACGACCTGGGCCGGCTCGCCCTGGCGGTGGGTTACATCGGCCTGGTGATGAGCGTCTGCCGGGCAGGACTGCTCAGGGGGGTGCAATCGGTGCTGGCGCGAATTGGCCAGATGGCGCTCACCAACTACCTGATGCAGACGGTGCTGTGCAATCTGGTTTTTCTCGGCTTCGGCCTTGGCCAGTTCGCACTGTGGGACCGCTGGCAGATGTACCTGTTCGTGCTGGGCGTGTGGATCTTTCAGGCGCTGTTCAGCGCGTACTGGCTGGGTCGCTACCGATTCGGCCCCTGTGAGTGGCTCTGGCGCAGCCTGACCTATCGCCGCCGCCAGCCGATGCCCAAGCCAGCCTGAACCGGGCCGGAGAGCATCAAGAGTTGCCGCCGCCCGAGACCCGGGCGCCGGCATAAGTAAATGACACGTCGTAGCAACCAACATGCAAGCAAGGCTTTTCCATCTCGACCGGGATACGTTCCGGGAAATGGTCCGCATCGCCATTCCGATGGTAGTGTCCCAGGGCACCTTTGCCCTGATGATTTTCACCGACCGCTATTTCCTCTCCCAGGTCAGTTCCACCCACATGGCCGCCGGGCTCGGCGGCGGCGTGGGGGCGTTTTTCTCGTTCTGCTTCTTCACCGGGCTGTTTTCCTATAGCAACGCCCTGGCGGCGCAGTATTTCGGCGCCGGCAAGCTGCACAAATGCAGCAGGGTCGTCACCCAGGGCCTGATCATGTCCGTGGCCAGTCTGTTTCCCCTGGCGCTGATCACGGTATTCGTGCTGGAGCTGTTCAATCTGCTCGACCACGACCCGCAACTCGTGGAACTCGAGCGCGTCTACTATCTGATCCTCATGGCCGGAGTGATTCTGCCCCTGGCGAAGACCTGCTTCTCTTCCTATTTCGCGGGTATCGGCCGCACCCGGGTGGTGATGATCTGCGACATCGGCGGCCTGCTGCTCAATGTGCCCCTCGCCTACGTCATGATCTTCGGTCATCTGGGCCTGCCCGCCATGGGCATTGCCGGCGCCGCCATCAGTACCAATCTGGCGACGCTGTTTTCCCTGGGCCTGTTTGTCTGCTTCTATCTGCACCGGGAGCATCGCGTGCGCTTCCGGGTAAGGCGCTCGTTCCGCTTCGATGCGGGCATCACCCGCCGCTACCTGCGCCTCGGGCTGCCCTCGGCGGTGGAGCTGTTCCTCAATGTGGCGGCCTTCAACCTGTTCCTGCTGATGTTCCAGTCCTATGGCGTGGCCGCGGGCGCTTCGGCGGCCATCGTCTTCAACTGGGACATTCTCTCCTTCGTGCCCATGATCGGCCTCAACATCGCCGTCATCAGCATGATCGGGCGCTTCGTCGGCGCCGGCGACATGGACCAGACCAACCAGGTCATCCGCGCGGGATTCGCCCTCGGCCTGTGCTATTCGGCGACCCTGGCCGTCATCTATGTGCTGTTCCGCTTCCCGCTGGTGGAACTGTTCGCGCCGCCCGGCGGAGACTTCGCCGAAATCCGCGCCCTGGCGGGCTTCATGATGATCGGCCTGTCCTGCTACACCATGGCCGACGCCACCTGCCTCGTGGCCGGCGGCGTGCTGCGCGGCGCCGGCGACACCCGCTGGCTGATGTTCGCCTCCACCGCCCTGCATTGGGCCATGCTCGTGATCCAGTACTTCATCATCCTGGTCTGGCAACTGAGCGCCGAAGTATCCTGGATCGTCTTCACCCTCCTGGTCTTCGCCATCGCCATCGTCTACGTCTCCCGCCTGCAAGGCGGTAACTGGCGCACCGAGGAGAAACTGGCGGCGGTGATGAGTGAGTGAGCGAATCAGGCTGCGTATACGAGTTGCCGCGATTGGGTGAATGCCCGCGCCATTCAGATTTTCGTGGGCTTGGTAGAAATCGAACAAGGCTGCCATTTCCTGCTCCAGTGCTCATCGCAGCGCACATGCCCGGTGCGAACACTCTTGCAAACACTATGTTTGAAATCCGACGTTGAGAATCCGCAGGCCAATCGAATCACGACTCCCTCGCGTTCGCCACCCAGTACCGAACTTTGGCCATGCGCATTGTCTATGAAAGCCCGAAGCTCTTCGACCGAACTGAAAGTACCCCGGAACAACACCGGCACCATCGGTATATTGCGTCTCTGTGCATATGTCTCCACCTCGGAGAAAGGCGCGAACGCGCCGGTAGCATCGCAAATTGCAAAAGCGTAAAACGTCCTGTCCTCGGGTACTGGATCGTAAGCGATGCTATGGACGCCGTAGATGTCCTCGCCATACAGATAGACATCGGGCTCGGTTACTTTCCAGGCATGGTGCTTTTTGACCATAGCGAACCATTTCGCTTCGCTGGGGGCCGATACGCTTCGGGCGTAGACCTTGCCCTTATGGAGAAGAGTATTACCGCCGTCCAGTTTCTCCATTACGACTACGGGGGAACCTACAAAGCGAAGCGGTTCCTGATGCACTCTGCTCTGTCGACGGATACCGGGCGACCAAGGCCACGAGAGCGTTTTCGGGTATTTTAGACTCAATACGGCTCCGATGCGTCTGTCAATTGGTTCATTTATACAACATATACTAAATGTGTTGGGGACAGAGTTCTTCTACGCTTACTCCTACTTTGGACATGAGCGTCGTGTTATCTGCCCAATCGCTATCAGTTGCGTTTAGTACAGTTGCGCCGGAAACAACTGCAACAGCCAGAAATTTCCTGTCAGAACGGTCGAAGGTATTGCACGGCAAAACTTCGAAACCTCTAGCGGGGTCAGAAGATTCAGTCAAAGTTACTCTCCTTACTTTTTTCTGCCATTGATTGTCTACGATGTGCTTGAAGAACTTATCTCCTACGCCGGGTGAACCTGAGAAACTAAGGTAACCCTTATACTCATTCAGGATTAAGCCGGCATCATCAATTACAATTACATCTTGATCCACTATAGCATTTAGTTTTCTTATGCATTTCAACCGACATTGTTTATCAGCATGAGTGTTTTTGCCATTCGCCACAACCGCGACGTTCGTGTCTACGACGAATTCAGACATCAATATATCTCCAACTTTCTGTTGATGGAAGATTCTGCTATCGCCGCGATCTCTCCCATTTCATCTCCAAAAAAATTGTCTGGCCATTTTTCGATCTCTCCCCATTCATTGAGATTAAGATCATCAACTTTTGCGACACCACCTTTTGTGGAAACAAAGTACAGCTTTATATTCTTGGATGAAGCCTTTCCTTCGGCCACTCTACGCTGAAACCGCCTCAACAAATGTTCACTGTGACTTTCCAAGATAATCTGAAGTTTACGCGCCTTTGCAACATTTAACATTAGGTCTGCTAAACCACTTTGCACTGCCGGATGAAGATGAATCTCAGGTTGCTCCATCAGTACAGTAGAGCCCTTGGGTACGTAGTAAAGAAGCACCAGAACTGGCAGGACTTGGGATACGCCGAATCCAACGTCTGTCAATGTCACTTCTACTTTCGAACCAGGCATTTTCACCAAGGCTCGATACAGGTTTGAGCCTTCCCTAATTTCTTCAATTCGGAAATCCCCAACTAGACCTAGTTTCCATAGCCAGTATGCAATCATCTTCTGGAAATCCATCCTCCATTTTCTATATCCCAGACTTCTTTTCTCCCCATCTCTAGTTGCAGCAAGAATTGCATCTATAGCGAATTCACCTCGTTTTCCTACATCGGAACGAGCTGTTCCTGTCCATTGATATTCTCTTTGTGGATGTTCACGTAATGGCCCGAGATAGTAAATCGAATCCATGAATTCCTCATAAGCAAATTCAAATTCGCCTAGGAAGTCTGAGTTTTGGAAAAAATACCTCGTTTCATCAGGAAACAAGTGGGTCTTGATTGGGGATGGGAGTTTCCATGCTCTGCCTCTATTTCGCTTAAACTCAAAATTTGACCCTTCTGCGGCTAATTCAAATTTGTTGCCGACACTTTCATTAATGTGCTTTAAGCAAAACTTCGTATCATCGAACTTATAAAATAGTTCGTAAGGGAACAGAAGGCTGCGAGGCAAACTCCCTATTAAGCAACCTGATTTCAAGGAATCTCCTCTAAACAAAACTTCATCCTTCTTCCCTCCTGGCTTGCGAATTCTCAATGGCTCTGGCAACGACCACTCAAACGACCAACACATGAAACTGTTGGCGTCTTGATCATGGATTACATCTTTATATGTGCCAAGGTTCACAAGCCCTGAATCACTGCCGAAATCGAGGACTATCCTGCGATCAGTCGCATTTTTGGTTTGTTTTAGCATCAACAGGAATTGACTCAAGCTGCTTTTACCGGAACTGTTGGTCCCGAAGAATCCAGTCACCGGAGCGAACTCTAAATCTACGCTCCGCCATGCTTTAAAATTTTCAATAGTCAGATTCTTAAGCATCTGCATATCCCACGAAAGACGCGGCATTATGGCAAAAAAGGGAAGCTAGCGCAACCAACTTGGTTCACGAAACTACGATACAATAAACTTTGCGCGAAAAAATCCTAACCTCCCTGACCGAGATTTACTGATTCCGGGAAAACCCCTGTGGCCACGGCGCGCTTCCCCACTTGGAATCGAACACAAAGGTGGACAATCTCGAATCCGGCAAAGCCACCAAAAAAGATTTGGAAGAAGTCAGGTCTGACTGTTTGGGAAAGCTCTCGTTGATCACTGCGCCGCCACTGGCTTCCGCGCCAGCAATTCTCATTTTGGCGCTCCAACTTTCCTGTCATTCCGCGCGAAGCGAAGCGGAGTGATTCGGGGCATCCATGCCCCTCACTCTTGCGAGGCGTCGCTGTGCGACGTCCAAAATGGCAATCCTGCCATTTTGTCGCAGAATCTCCCGCAGTGGCCTCCCGATGAGATTCTGCGACTGCGCGCGGAATGAAAGGAGTTCCGATAGCTGCTTGTGCATCCGGGCGGCAGGGGGTAGCCTCGGGATTCCGCATTCAGTGAAGGAGGCATGCAGTGATGAAGAGAATTCTCCGCCTGTTGTTGCCTGCGGTTTTCGCGCTGGGCTTTTCGCTTTCCTGGTCCCAGTCCCAGTATCCCCGGACGCTGCTTGAGCAAAAGTCGAACTTCATGCGTTCGGCGGCCCGGGCCCTGGGGGAGCCCTTTCGCGGACTGGTGACTTCCGAGGGCCTTATCGAAGGGCTGTATCCCGTTCGCGAGACCGGGGTTTCCACCGCGCCGGTGCGGGAAGCCGCCGAGGCCATGCTGGCGACTCTCGATACCGGCGAGTTGAGCCGGGCGCATTTCGCCGTGGAAGACCCGGAATGGCGCGACTGGTCCAATGTGGACGTGGGCATCTTCGCCCGCCGGGGCGTCAGCCTGGAAGAGATGAACGAAGCGCAGAAGGCCGCCGCCTGGCGTCTGCTGGAACAGTCGCTCAGCGCCGCGGGAGTCGACAAGACCCGGGGTATCATGCGCACCGAGCAGACCCTGTTCGAGATCAATGGCGAGCCGATCCGCTATCACGAGGACAAGTACTACTTCACCTTCATGGGAATACCTTCCGCCACCGAGCCCTGGGGCTGGCAGCTTGAGGGCCATCATCTGGTGATCAACTATTTCGTGCTTGGCGATCAGGTGGTCATGACTCCGGCCTTCTGGGGCGGCGAGCCGGTGGTGGCCGATTCGGGGCGCTACGCCGGCAACGCCATTCTGCAGGCGGAGCAGGACCTCGGCCTTGCGCTGATGCAGTCCCTGCGCCCGGAGCAGCAGGCGGCGGCCACCATCGATTCGGTCAAGACGCGCAACAATCTTCTTGCCGCGGGCAATCAGGACAATCTGCTGCTCGACCCGGAAGGCATTCGCGCGGCGGAATTCGACAGCGCCCAGCAACTCGCCCTGCTCGGCCTCATTCGCGAATACGTGGGCAATCTGCGCGACCCCCACGCCGCAGTCACCATGGAAGAGATCGGCGAGCATATCGACGACACCTGGTTCGGCTGGCGCGGCGCCACCGAGGGCGATGCGGTGTTCTACTATCGCATCCAGAGCCCGGTGATCCTGATAGAATTCGATCATCAGAATCCTGTGGGAACCCTGACTACGAACCCACCCGGCGTACCGACCCGGGACCATATCCATACCGTCGTAAGAACGCCCAATGGCAATGATTACGGCAAGGATCTGCTCGCCCGGCATCTTGCGGCGCAAGCCCATTGACCATGATGAAACCCTGTCGAATCCTGCTGTTCTGCGCCCTGGCGCTCTGCCCGCCGGTCGTGTTCCCCCAGTCCGGCAATGCTTTTGGCCTGCCCAGCGCGGAGCGGCCCAACCCCGCCGCCGGCATAGTCGCCGTGCCCGGCAGCCGCGCCCAGGGTTTTGCCGGCCAGGGCCGTTCCGAGGTGATTGCCCGCCATGGCATCGTCGCCACCAGCGATCCGCTCGCGGCCCAGGCCGGGCTTGAGATTCTGCAACAGGGAGGCAATGCCATTGACGCCGCGGTGGCGGCGGCGGCCGTGCTTGACGTGACTTCCCAGAACGATACCGGGCTGGCCGGAGATCTTTTCGCCCTCGTCTGGAGCGCGGCGGACCGGCGGCTGTATGCCCTCAATTCCGCCGGCTGGGCGCCGGCGGGCTGGACGCCGGAATTCTTTACCGAAGAACTCGGGCTCGAACGGGTGCCCGGGCGCGGCGTCAATGCCGCCACCGTGCCGGGGGCCGTTGCGGGCTACGACGCCCTGCTCGAGCGCTTCGGCAGCATGGAATTCGGGCAGACCCTGGAGCGCGCCGCGCGCATCGCAGAAGAAGGCTGGGGGCAGGCCGAGCGGCGGCATATCGATCTCACCCGCCAGCGCGACAAGCTGCGGCAAGACGCCGATTCGGCCCGGGTCTTCCTTGAGAGGGGGGAAGCGCCACCGCTGTATTCCATCATCCGTAATCCGGGGCTCGCGGACGCCCTGCGGCTGTTGCAGGACGAAGGCGGAGATGCCTTCTACCGGGGCGCCATCGCCGATGCCATTGTCGCCAAGGTGCAAGCCGAAGGCGGCGTCATGACCCATGCCGACCTGGCGGAATTCGAACCCGAATGGGTCGAGCCGATTTCCACCAGCTACCACGGTTACGAGGTGCATCAGTTGCCGCCGCCGGGCCAGGGCTGGGCGGCGCTGGAAATGCTCAATATTCTGGAAATGTGCGCGCCGGCGCATGGCCTGAATCTGGCCACCCTCGGCCCTTCGAGCCCGGATTACTGGCATTTCCTGGTGGAAGCCAAGAAGCTCGCCTATTCCGACCTCCAGGCCTACAACGCCGACCCCCTGTTCAATCCGCCGCCGCTGAACCAGTTGCTTTCCAAGACCTACGCCCTGTCGCTTTGCGAGCGCATCGACATGAACCGCGCCGCCGAGCCCGCGGTGACCGGCGGCCTTGACGGCGGCACCGTCTACCTTGCCACAGCCGACCGCTGGGGCAATATGGTGTCCCTGATTCACAGCATCTTTTCGGTGTATGGCAGCGGGGTCACGATTCCGCCTTACGGCATGATCCTGCACAACCGCGGCGTGGCCTTTTCGCTCGATGAGGATCATCCCAACGTGGTGGCGCCGAGAAAGCGGCCGTTTCATTCGATCATCGCCGGTTTCGTTTCCCGGGACGGCGAGCCGCTGATGACCTTTGGCAACATGGGCGGTTCGGTGCAGCCGGAAACCCACGCCCAGCACATGGTGAATGTCATCGACCACGGCATGAACATCCAGATGACCACCGATGCGGCGCGCTTTACCCACAACCAGAACAGCAATGTGCTGTCGCTGGAGCATAATCTGTTCGATCTCGTGGGGCCCGCATTGCGGGCCAGGGGGCATGAAGTGCGCGGCGTCGACGGCGGCGCCGTGGGCGGCTATCAGGGCATCCTGTTCACCCGGGACCCGGAACTCACGCCGCCGCTGTTCAATCAGCAAAGCATCGACGAAGATCTCCCCGTAAACGGCATCTACCGGGCCGGCTCCGATCATCGAAAGGATGGACAAGCCGTGGGGTGGTAGTGCCCATTCAGAATTGCGAATTCTTGGCGCCATGAGGAAAAAATCATGACTGAAGCAAGTTTGCTCGCCGTAATCGTCGCCACCGTGCTGAGCTTCGTGCTCGGCGGCGTCTGGTATTCACCCAGGGTTTTCGGCACGAGATGGGCCGAAGGCGTGGGTATCGACCTGGAATCCGAGGATGCCGGCAAGCATGCGATCAAGGCGCTTTCGGTGCAGTTCGTCAGCACCTTGCTGCTGGCCTGGGTGCTCGGCGCCATGGTGGACGCCGGAGAATGGCTGATGATCACCGCGACCGTGGGCGTGGCGTCCGTCATTCTGATTTCGGCGGGACTGTTTCATCGCAACAGCAATTTCGCCGCGGTCATCGAAGGCGTTTTCGTGGTCGTGATGGCCGCGCTCATGATCGTCGTGCATCTGGTGCTTTAGGGAAGCTCTGATTAAGTCAGAGCTTCCCTGCGGCACAGGGAAGTGCCGCCGAATTCGATGGCATAAGCCATTGAATTCGGGAGCAAAACAAAACCACGCTTTTGTTTTGCGATAATGAAAAACTCCACGGATGGAGTT
>JAJECW010000047.1 GCA_022821865.1 Pseudomonadales bacterium | reverse complement strand
AAATTAGGGGTGCTGCCGCTTCCTGCCCCTGGTCACAGACCCGCAAGAAGCGCAACCTGGTCGACTTCACCACCCAGGAAAACAAACCCATAAGTTACCATCCCGACTTGTGGGGTGGCCGCCAAAGGTCTTTGTTGCGTCTGGTTACCGCCCCTGATAACTTCGCTTCCTATTATAACCATGAGTTCTCGATTTTTGGCAAACGCCAGCCATTGTCATTTCATGGCGTTGCCGCCCCCGCATCGCCACTTCAGGACCGCTCTGAAACGCAGCGAACTTGCTGGACAGCACACCAGCTTGCAGTAGCATCGCCCGAATGAGCGAGAGACCCTTTCCGAAGCCGCCGGTGCGCCGGCGGCCTGCCGGCGCATCAAGCCACCATCCAGTCCCTGGCGTACTTGTCGACTTCGTCGGGCTCGTAGGGCTCCCAGGATTCGAAATTGTTGGTGAACTGGACGGAATCGTCGAGCATCACCACATACAGGCCCTCGAGCCAGACCGCGCGGTACACGCGGTGGCCGTCGAGAAGGCGGGACATGGCGTCAACAAAGCTCATGAGAACGCCGGATTTTAACACAGCCGGTCAAACCGCCAATCCATTTCAACTGGCTGGACCCAGGGCAAAGGCCTTCACTGACGCTCCGGACTGGCGTATCCTGGGCGGACTGTCCGGGGTAGCGGACAAGGGATGCGGCAGTCCTTTCAAACTGCGAAATGGTGCCCTGGGAGCCTGCGCCGTAGGAATTCGCGAAAGCGAAAATTCGCTATCGCCGCGCCCTTGGCTGATCGATTGAGGCGAGTATTGGTGGATATTCAACGAAATCGAGCGGCCAAGGGCGTGGACGGGAGCGGATTTGCAGCCGTGAATTCCTACGGCGCAGGCTCCTAGCGCCGCAATCGGGAGCCAGCGTTCGATCAGGCGGGTATCGGTCATATTTTTGTCCAGAATCTATTGTTGTTTGAGTTCGTTTGTCCGACCGGGAAACCTCTCGATTTTCCAGGCGAAGGGATCGAACTTCGCTGTTTCGGCGCCAGCTAGACGGCTAGTTGAAGTAATCCCTCAAATGGCGGGCTGCGCCGAGTGTGGCTGTTCTCCATTCCCTCTCGCCTTTAATGTTTCTTCGGAGTCGCACCGCACCATATGACATGGTCAATTGCCGAAGCGAGATGCCTGAACTGCGCATGGTCCGCTCCACCGCCTTGGCTCTCTTCATCACCCTCGAAGCGGTCGAAACATGTCCGGTGGAAGCATAAGCTTTTTGGGTAAGCGATAGAATTCTCTCCACATCTTCATTCTTTGGTAGATATCTTCCGCCGCGCCGCCATGGCGTCAAGGCCACAACTGGTCGCGGTTCCAGCATTTTCCGCCAGACTTCGGGCTCATGGGCATTGCGGGATCCATGATGGGGTATCTTGAACACCGAAGCTATCTCCATCGGGCGTTCGCCGCTTCGCAAAATCTCTACCCATCCCGGCCTCTCCAAATCCGCCCCAAGCAGGACGATGATATCCCCCAGTCTGATCCAGAGCACTACGGACAGGCTGTTGGGCCCTCCCTCCGGCACCCGGCGTTTGTCTTGGCCCTTGTCTGGAATCAGCGCTCCAACTGATTGAATAAATGACTGAAACGCCGCATCGCTCGGCGAAAGCGACCAGACTTCGCAAGGTCCGCTGGAAAAGACGCGTTTGTTGGTTTGGGCGAAAACTGCCGCGTTAGAGTGTTCCCGCAGCGCCGAAAACACTCGGTGCATCTCGCGCACGCCGGACCCCGCGGAAGTCAGGTGACGGCTTTCCAATGCCTGGACGGCGGCAAGGAACTCCACTGTGCGCAGCGCGGCGGCACAGCAAAATCTGGCGTTCTCGCAGCGTGTCAAGAGATCCGCGATTCCACGAACATGGTCATCGTGCCAGTGCGTGGCGACGACCAGCTTTACCTGCCGACCGGGGTCAACTCCGATACTTTCGAGATATTCAATGGGCCTGGGAACGCCATTTGCATCGATGCAGGAATCAACGACCAGCCAGTCGCCATCGCCAATATGCAGGACGATGCTCTCGCCGTAACCATTACTGGGTCCGAGCAACGTGAGTTCGAACTCGGACTCGCCGGGTGGCTCTGGAGCGGACGTCAGGGATTGAGCAATCGCAGTGTTTCCCGGGCCCACGCTTTGCCATCCTGTACATCGGATCTGGTCACAACGGGCAAATCGCGGAACACGATTTGAGAAACCCGCTTCTTGGTGCCTGCACCGGAACGTTCATATCCGATTATCCAACGGAAGACGCTGCCAAGACGGAGCTTCGCGGCGTCGTCTTCAGAGATCTCTTCCAGGGGAATCATCGCTTCCTCTTCTTCAACCTGCGCATTGGCTGTGAGGTCTGTAAGCCGCGCCACGAATTCGTCATCAAAAATGTCAGTCACATAACCTTCCCATTCCTGCAATGCGTGAAGGGATGACCGTGCCCGGAAAGGTTTGAGCCGGGGTAAGGGTTGCGGCAGGCGCTCAGACAAGGAAAACCCGCTCCCACCCAGTTCGCGCCCCGCATTGGTTCGTTTGCTGAAACCACGATTGTTCTCGTTGGCCGGGGCCGTGCGGGAGGCGCCAAAGCTGCCCTTCAACGCGCGTTGAATGCTATTGCTGTATTGCTTAAACGAATCGTCGATTGCCTCGTGAGCATCGAGCGTGCTCGTGGAAGCGCCGGCTTTGCCGTGGCGCACGATTGTGGAAAGTTCTGCTACAGCCATTGGCTCACCCCTGGTCACCATGTCCCAGTGACATGATGTGTTCGAAAATCTCGTTGCTCATGCCTTCGCATTTCTCGAAGTATTGATCCAACAGTTCCGTCAAGCTTCGACCGTTTCCCGAATTCGCGCTGGCGACCGCAAAATGGTGGTTGACCAACACAAAAACGCCCGCTTGTCCCGCTCCCACCCGGGTGGAAGGTTCAACCGTGATATTGATGGCGCTGCCTTCCGGTCGACCAGCGGGAATGGGCTGGGACATCATGAGTGACTTCATGCCTCCCGACTCGCCGGCCAGGTCCAGTTTCTCACGCCATGAGCCCCAAGCTTCCGGTGGCGCCAGTGTCATGCCGATCCGATTCCATTCCTCATTGCTCCTTGCCCTTACGTGGACGCTATAGTTTATCCCCATCGCGGCGACAGGCGTGTGCGGCAGATACTCGTCAAACAGCCGCGCGACGAGGTCGCGTACCCGGACGTTCGGCGCCTGTGTCGTTTCGATGGAAAACCGGTCCGGCGTCACTTGGAGATTGAACCATTCCGTCTGAAAAACGGAAATTTGGTTGTGAACCATCTCCAGATCGGCAGTCTCCGCTTCATTTTCCGACAACAATTTCTGCAGCGCAAACCATGTCGGCGTGAAAATCGCCGGGTTGAAGGAGCCGAGAAGCACGATCCCGGTTCCCGCGATATCGGGCTCTGTTTGCATGTGCGCATACTATGCGAGTCGTGGGAGTCGAGCAACCGAATTCGACTCCGACTCGATCAGGCTCCGTCAGCAGGAAACGGAGTGCCATGAGCACCCGTCGTGGATACCGGCGGTGCATGGCCATGCCCAGCCAGTATGCGGTTTCTTCGCGCTCCATGGCGTCGATGCCCTCGGCGACGGCGCGCATGTTGTCGCGGTTGCGCATCGGCGCAAGCGCCCGAAAAAGCAATCCCAGGGTCAGCGCGGTGTCCTCGCTCGCAGCGTGACCTCCTGTCGCTGCTTCCTGTGGGCTGTCGAGCCGTACTCCATCCCTGGAAAGTTGCCGCAGCACCCGGTGTTCCACAAGTTCCAGGTTGCGGCCGTGCAATCGGGCAATGCAGATAGTGGATGAAAGCCGAGGGGTCGCTGCCGAGGGAAGCTGCCAGATCTGGTATTCGAAGTTTGCCGCTGCCTTCTGCTGAACGCGAATCTCATACCGCGGCGCCAAACCGGTTGATTCCAATTCAGCAACAACGCTCTCTAGGAGCCTGCGCCTCCGCCATCGCCTCTACATATGCCGCTCCGCTCGCGAAACGGGTCAGTGCCGTTGTCAGTTTTTCTGGCTCTTCGCTCTTTACGGCAAGACCTTCGGCAAAATTCAGCCGGAAAGAAACCGCAAGCTCCTATTCCGCGGCAGCGCGGATTTGTGGATCAAGGAACTCCCGTACTGGTTGGGCGTCGGCCACAGGTCCGCTGAATTCCAATCGCAGTGTTCCGCCGTCGCTGGTTTCGTATCCACCGGTGATTTCTACCTGCTTTTCGGCGCCTTTTACTGTACCAACCGCACCAAGCAGGCGGAACGCGTCGCCAGCTTCGAACATGCGGATGGTCAATCTTCCAATTTTCTCAATTTTGCTGGCCCGGACCGCTTCCCACAACTGCGTCAAAGCGTCCTTCAACACGCCTTCCTTGCGGAAATTTCGCTGCTTGAGCGACTCGGGAGACGGCGGTTTGCCGCTATTTCCTGGATCGGGAGGCGTTTTTCCGGCTCCACCAGTTCGGGAATTTCCTCCATAGCGCCACCCGAGGTGACTCCGTCATACGCCAGGATGGCCAGTTTCGGCCTCCCATCGCCAACCTCGTCGGGAACATCAAACGGCCCGCCGGGAAAGCAGACGGCGTTTTATGTGGCGATCAGCCGGGCAAGGCACAACGCCGAGCTTGTCACCGATGACGCCAACAAGCTCGCGAACCAGCTTCAGCGGGAAACCGGGGAGCGCCTCACCGCACTCGACGCCGCCGCGGAAAAGGTCGCCCGGGAGGTGGTTTTCGGGAAGGAAGCGGATGCGAAATCAAATGACAAGGACGCGGCATACGGCGATCTTTTCGAACCAATGACGATCCCGACACGAGAACGTTTTCGCGAAAAATCCGCCGAATCCAAACAGGAATCGCACGGGAAGGATCATGATTTTGGGTTGTAGCGGCGCGCTTCCGGTCAAGTTCGATCCGGATTTTTGACTGCGGAAGAGTGGTTGGCCCCAGGGAAAGGGGCCGGTCCCGATTAATCGGTGAAACTGAGGATGGCCACAGCCATGGCGATAAATCCCGCCATCGCAAGAATCAGGCGGGTTTCGCGTTTGGCGGCGTCTTCGGCAAGGCGGGCAATGTCGGTCTTGTATTCTGCCTGCGTGGTTTTCATACGTTCCTCCAGGCGGGCCATCTGCACGGCCAGCGGGTCGGATGGTTCGGTCATTTCCTGATTCCCTTGTCCGCCACCCCCGGACAGTTCCGCTCAGGATACGCTAGTCCGAGACGACAGTAAAGACGCTGACGCTAACCCGTGTCGTGTGTGCCACAGGACTGAGGCAAACATCTATTTCGCGCACGACACGACGAAGAGGGCGCCACAGAGTTGGGGCGGCCTTTTGGGGCCCTTGGCGCCGGTCAGTAATCTCGACCAGGAATCCATCAGGGTGCGGCGTCGCTCGAACAGGTCGGAGCGGAAGTACGCGCCTTCAACGCCGCCCACGGTATGCGCAAGGGCGGCTGCGGCGATTTCCCGGGGCTGGCCGGTGTCGGCGCACCAGTCACGGAAGCACGTTTTTTCTCACCTGTTTTGTACAACGTACGGACTCAAAACGTAGCATTACGCTGCGCAGATCGCAATAGGTTAAATTCCTGCAAGATATTGGTTTATAAAGTATTTATGTCGTAATTTGGCATTTTCTGGCGATCCCTGCGCAGGCCATAATGGTGCCCGGGGCCGGAATCGAACCGGCATGATCGCGATGATCGAGGGATTTTAAGTCCCTTGTGTCTACCAGTTTCACCACCCGGGCGGACGGAGCAGGACGCGGGCGGCACATTGTAAGCGCTCATCCAGCCCAGCGGAAGCGAATCCCCCGCTCGGGAATCTGGCGCGCCGGTTACGGCCCGGCCATCAGCGGCCGCCGAAGACACTCCGGCACAGGCACTGGCCACATTGACCTTTCCAAAATTTTCCCGCTGGTGTATTTTTGTCCGTTCCTTTCGTAGTCAAAATGAGTTTGTTTCCATGTTCAATCATCCTCTCGTTATCGGAATCATCATGGCAGTGTTGGCGAGTATTCCCCTTTATCTGCTTTCGCTTGGGGGCTATCAGTTTCAACTGGTGCATTTGCCCGTGTTCCTGGTTTCGCTGCTGGTGTTCTTCATTGGCACCGCGGTCTGGAGCGCCCGGGGCGTCCAGACCTCCGGCGGACGAAGTTCGGCGCCGCGCTATCGCAGCCGAAACCGGAGTTCCGCACCGCCAAGCGGCAATGTCCAGCCCCGGGGCCCCCGGGAGACAGGCACGGTCAAATGGTTCAATGTCAACAAGGGTTTTGGTTTCATCAGCCGCGAGGACGGCAGCGACATCTTTGTGCATTTCCGTTCGATTCGCGGCTACGGCCACCGGGTGCTCGAGGAAGGCCAGCAGGTGGAATTCGGCGTGGTCATGGGCGAGAAAGGCGATCAGGCCCATGACGTGGAGATTCTGGGCTAGGGAAGCTCTGATTAAGTCAGAGCTTCCCTGCGGCACAGGGAAGTGCCGCCGAATTCGATGGCATAAGCCATTGAATTCGGGAGCAAAACAAAACCACGCTTTTGTTTTGCGATAATGAAAAACTCCACGGATGGAGTT